>NZ_JAWJBT010000004.1:0-210571 GCF_046536035.1 Halomonas sp. SIMBA_159 | reverse complement strand
ACCCGCGTGCTGTCCGGGCACGACCACAGAAATATGCGGTGAGTAAAAAGCCAGTCAGGCTTAACTGACTGGCATTAGGCCCTATGGCCTGCCTTTTGCTATCTATACAGCGGTAAACAGTGCTTATTCATCAAGCGAGCCGTTGCCATCACTGGGAGGTGCCTTATAGTGCCCGGGGATTTTCAACTTCTCTCCGTTAGGCAGGTCGCGCACTTGTGTTGGAACATAGACACGTTTAATAACACTTTTCGCTTTGCCATCTCCCATGGCGATCTCCTCCTGTCAGATTGTCGACAGTTTGCCACTTCACATTAGCGCTTGATGTTGGAAGAATCAAGCGGCTAATAGGCGCCAAATGGAGCAATCTTATCTTGAACGTTGACGAAGGGGCAGGCGTTAGCGAGGTTTTAAGGTATCCTGGAAGCTATCATAACCTGCTTTTTGACAGGGTGAGTGGGTGATAATACAAACTGCTTAAGCGGAGTGAAGAAAAAGGATGGTAGATCACTTGGAAGAGCAATTTCAAGCACTTGGGGCACAGGAATCGGTAACCCCCGACTACCCGGACCAGGATCACGTGCTGATTATCGAAGATGATCAGCGCTTGGCGGAGCTCACCCGCGACTACCTGGAAGCGAATGGCTTCCAGGTCACGTTAGAAGCGGATGGCGCAAAAGGTGTGGATCGCATTTTAACGCTTCAGCCTGATTTGGTGATTTTGGACCTGATGTTGCCCGGCGAAGATGGTTTGGCGATTTGCCGCCGTGTACGGCCTAACTTTGCCGGCCCCATCATGATGCTAACGGCCCGCACCGATGATCTCGATCAGGTGCTGGGGCTGGAGATGGGGGCTGATGACTATGTGCCCAAACCCGTTCAGCCGCGCGTTTTGCTGGCGCGTATGCGAGCGCTTCTACGCCGAGCCGATGGGCCAGCACCCGATGGCGAGATGCGACTCAAATTTGAAAATCTAGAGATTGATAACGCTACCCGTGAAGCCTGGCTCTCCGGTGACCGCATTGACCTGACCAGCGCAGAGTTTGACCTGCTGTGGCTGCTGGCACGCAACGCGGGCCGGGTGCTGACTCGCGAGGAGATTTTCAGCGACCTGCGAGGTATTAAATACGACGGCCAGGACCGTTCGATCGACGTGCGCGTGTCGCGTATTCGACCCAAAATCGGCGATGACCCTAACCAGCCGCACCGCATTAAAACAGTGCGTAGTAAAGGCTATCTGTTTGTAAAAGATAGCTAAAAGAGAGGTTGTCTAATGCGGCGAGTGCTTAGCCCCAGCACGTTTTTGCGCTTCTACCTACTGCTGGGCCTAGCGCTATGCGTGGTATTTTTTATCGCGCTAGGCGGTCGTTCGTTTATCGAACAGGTGCGTCGTGAAGATTACCGTGAGCAGCTTGCCGCGCTGCCTATGTCGCTGATGACCCAGCAGTTAGCAAGCGTGCCTCAAGAGAGCCGTGCTGCCATATTAGGCAATTTCTCTGAGCAGCTGGGGATGCAACTGACGCTGCGCAAGATGCAGGACGCTCAGCTTGGCTATTTTGAACGGGCAAGGATTGAGCGGGGCACGGTGTTAGTGGCTGAAGAGCCGTGGCAGCTGCGTCAGCGGCTGCCGGCGACCAGCAGCGTCAGCGAAGAGTGGATGTTAGAAGCCACGTTTACCACGTGGAGTGAACGGCAGTGGCAAGGCAGTATGGTCTTGCTGGGGGAGTGGCTCGCCGCCATGCCCGCCGAGGAGCGTCCTGATGCGCTTGCACAGCTGCGCCCCGGCAGTTGGCCGCTCAGCCTGCTCAATGCGCTACCCGACGACTTAACCACCGAGCAGCAGTTTCAGCTAACGCTGGGAGGCGTGATTACTCGGCTGGTGTCTGACAAACTTGCCATCACGCTGGTGTATCAAGTGCCGAATGCCACAGGCGACGCTGATCAGTGGCTTCAGGCAGGGCCTATCTCTCGCGGAGACACACTGCCGCTCAATTTGCACTTACCGCTGTTAGTGGCACTGATGGCGGTATTAAGCCTGATTATTTATCTGATAATGCGCAGTATCGAGTCGCGCATGGCGCGGCTGGAGCTAGCAGCGACACGTATCGCCAGCGGTCGGTTGGAAACCCGCGTTAAAGTCGAAAGTGGCGATTTCCTCGGGCGTTTGGGGATGGCGTTTAACGGCATGGCCAATCAGGTGCAGAGCCTGCTGCGTGGACAGCAAGAGATGATCCGCGCGGTTTCCCACGAGCTGCGCACTCCCGTAGCGCGCATCCGCTTTGCGGTGCAGATGGTCGAAGATATGACCGATCAACCCACCATCCAGCGTCAGCTCCAGGGGATTGATGCCGATATCTCTGAGCTAGACGAGCTGGTCGACGAGATTCTGACCTACGCACGGCTAGGCGGCGAGACGGTGAACGGTGCTGAGCTGGAGATGGCGCTGGTCGATTGCCGTGCCATGGCTGAGCGGGTGATTGATACACTGGCACCGCTACACAGCGGGCAGACATTAACGTTAGTGCCAGGGCCAGACATTGAGCTGTTAGCAGAGCCACGCTACCTGCAGCGAGCACTGCAAAACCTGGTGGGCAATGCCTGCCGCTACGGTAAATCCCAAGTGGTGATTCGCCTGTGGGATGAGCCGCGACTGGTGCGCATCGACGTAGAAGATGATGGGCCGGGGATCCCCTTTGATGCCCGCGCCGATATCTTTAAGCCCTTTGCACGTTTGGACGACAGCCGAGCCCGTAGCTCCGGGGGCTACGGCCTAGGCCTTTCGATTGTGCAGAAAATCATGGCAGGCCATGGTGGTAGTGTCACCGTGGACAGCAGTCCTGCGCTGGGCGGTGCGCGCTTTACGCTGCTGATTCCTCGTCGCGATTCGCCGGTTTAATCCCTGACAGCACCGCAAAGGAGGTCTCCTTGGCGGTGCGTAAAAAGTCCTGCATCCACGGCGCTTCCACCGACTCCTCACGAATAGCGGCATAGAGCGTGCTCCAGATGCCGTGTTCGCCCAGCTTCACAGCGCTCACATAGTCGCGCTCTAAATACTCTGTGAGCGCCCAGTTGGGCAGCGCACACACCCCACGACCACTCGCTACCAGCTGCATCATCATGATGGTTAGTTCTGCGGTACGAATCTCTTTAGGGCGCACGTTCGCCGGAGCCAAAAATTGCGTGAAGACATCCAGTCGCGACTGCTCCACTGGGTAGGTGATCAGTGTCTCGTCGGCCAGCGCGCTAGGTTCGATATAGGGCTGGCCCGCAAAGCTGTGCTGGCGGGCCACCGCTAGCAGCCCCTCGTAACGAAACAGCGGCACGTAGTGCACGCCTTCCAGCGGCTGAGGGTCGGCGGTAATCACTAAGTCCAGCTGCTCACGAGCCAAGGCAGGCAGCGGGTCGAAGTGGTGCCCGCTAGGGATATCGATCTCCACTTCCGGCCAGTGGTCGCGGAAGTAATCCACCGTGGGCATCAGCCACTGAAAACAGCTATGGCACTCGATGGCCATGTGGAGCCGCCCCTGCTCGGTGCCCGCCAGTCGCGCCAGATCCCGCTCCGCTTTGCGGACCTCCGGCAAAATCTCATCGGCCAGTGCCAGTAGCCGCAGCCCTGCCCGGGTGAACTCCACCGGCCGAGTCTTGCGCACAAACAGCGCGCTATCCACGCGGCTTTCCAGATCTTTCAATTGGTGCGAAAGGGCCGACTGCGTTAAGTGTACTCGCTCGGCGGCTTCTACCAGCGAGCCGGTTTCGCGCAGGGCCAGCAGGGTGCGCAGATGGCGTAATTCAATCATTGTGAGTATTTTTCATGTTTGATATTAGAATCTTTAGTTTGATTCACGTTTGTGCGGCGCTCAAACTGTGTGAAATCATTCACGTTGGAAGGATTCATCATGACAGTTTCTCATATTCTCGGCTATCCCCGCATTGGCGCTCAGCGCGAACTGAAAAAAGTCACGGAAGCCTACTGGAAGGGCGACGTCAGCCGTAATGAGCTGGAAGCCGCAGGCCAAGCGCTACGGCTTGCCCACTGGCAAACCCAGCAGGCTGCGGGCTTAGACATGGTCAGCGTGGGTGATTTTGCCTTTTATGACCAAGTGCTGAACGTTTCCGTGATGCTGGGCGCGGTGCCTAGCCGCTTTCACGCCCAAGACGAGGTCAACGCAGGCCGCGTTGACCTGGATACCGCCTTTCGTATGGCCCGTGGCCGCGCGCCGAGCGGTACCCCGGCGGCGGCCTGCGAGATGACCAAATACTTCGATACTAACTACCACTACCTAGTGCCAGAGCTTCATCAAGGTCAGACGTTTACCTTAGCCACCTCGCGGCTATTTGACGAGGTAGACGAAGCCCTGCAGGCGGGCTTTACGCCTAAAGTAACGCTAACCGGCCCGCTGACCTGGCTTTGGCTGGGCAAAACCAAAGGGCAGGAGTTTGACCGTCTTGAGCTTCTCGATAGCGTATTGGATGTTTATAGCGAGACGCTTTCCCGCCTAGCCACTCAGGGCGTTGAGTGGGTGCAGCTAGATGAGCCTGCGCTGGTTCAGGATTTACCGCTGGCTTGGCAGCAGGCGTATGAACGCGCTTACCATCGCCTGCAATCGGCTCCGCTAAAGCTGCTGGTGGCCACTTACTTTGGCGCGCTGGGTGATAACCTCTCTCTCACCACGCGGCTGCCGGTGGAAGGCCTGCATATCGATGCCGTGCGTGCCCCCGAGCAGGTGGAGAGCGTGATTGATCGGTTAAGTCCGCATCAGGTGCTTTCGGTAGGTTTAGTGGATGGCCGCAATATCTGGCGGGCCGATTTGGCAGCACTGCGTGAGCGCTTACTGCCGCTGAAAGTGCGGCTGGGTCAACGGCTGTGGCTCGCGCCTAGCTGCTCGCTGCTTCATGTGCCGGTTGACCTGCATCAGGAGAACGAACTGGACGCCGAACTGGTGAACTGGCTGGCGTTTGCTCGCCAGAAGCTGGATGAAGTGGTCACCCTGGCGCGACTGATTGATAACCGTGCTATGCAGGAAGATGAGCAGCGCCTGAGCGAGGCAACCCGCGCCTTGGATGCACGCCGTGAATCGACGCGTATCCACCAGCCGGCGGTGAGTGAGCGCTTGGCAGCCGTCACGCAAGAAGATAGCCAGCGTCAATCGCCCTATGCCCAGCGCGCGCAGGCCCAGCGTCGCCTGCTAAAGCTGCCGCTATTCCCCACGACCACCATTGGCTCATTCCCACAGACGGATGCTATTCGTGCTGCACGCCGGGCTTTCAAAGCCGGTGAACTCAGCCAAGCGGACTACGAAGCGCGGATGCGCGAAGAGATTGCCTACGCGGTGGAGCGTCAGGAAGCGCTGGGCCTGGACGTGCCGGTGCACGGCGAAGCCGAACGTAACGATATGGTGGAGTACTTTGGCGAGCAGTTAGACGGCTTTGCGTTTACCCGCTTTGGTTGGGTGCAGAGCTACGGCTCCCGCTGTGTGAAACCACCGATTATCTTTGGTGACGTGACCCGCCCCGCGGCGATGACCGTTCGCTGGAGCGAGTATGCCCAGTCGCTGACCCAAAAGCCGATGAAAGGCATGCTGACCGGACCGGTGACGATTCTGCAGTGGTCGTTTGTGCGCGATGACCAGCCCCGCGCCACTACTTGCCGTCAGATTGCCCTGGCCCTGCGCGACGAAGTGTGTGACCTGGAGAAAGCCGGTATTCATGTCATTCAAATTGACGAGCCAGCGCTGCGTGAAGGGTTGCCGCTGCGCCAAAGCGAGTGGCAAGCGTACTTGGATTGGGCCGTTGAGAGCTTCCAGCTCAGCGCGGCAGGCGTGGCCGACAGCACTCAGATCCATACCCATATGTGCTATTCGGAGTTCAACGACATTATTGGTGCCATTGCCGCGCTGGATGCCGATGTGATTACCATCGAGACCTCCCGCTCGGATATGCAGCTGCTTAATGCCTTCCAAGACTTTGCATACCCCAATGAAATAGGGCCGGGAGTTTATGATATCCACACGCCCAATATTCCTGATATCGAGTGGATGGTGACGCTGATGGAAAAAGCGTTAGAGAAGATCCCGGCAGAGCGCCTGTGGGTGAATCCAGACTGTGGCTTGAAGACCCGTGGCTGGGCAGAAGTAGAACCTGCCTTGGCTAACATGGTAGAGGCCGCTCACCAGCTGCGTCAGCGCTACGCCTAAGCCAAGCCGAGTTAAACCTTAATCCTGTTTGCCCCGCTGCGCGCCGCAGCGGGGCTTTTTGCGTTAGCTCTTCGAGGCGTAGGCGTATAGCAGCGTTTCCTGAGCGCTAATCGCATCGCCGTTGCCAGGGTCCTGTAGCTGGTAGCTGCCGTCGCTTTGCAGTAGCCAGCTCTGGCAGTTATCCACCAAGTAGGTTTCCAGGTCTTTGCGAACGCGGGTAGCGAGCTTTTTATCCAGCAGCGGGAAGCAGGTTTCTACTCGGTGGAACATGTTGCGCGACATAAAGTCCGCGCTAGAGCACCAGATTTCCGGCTTGCCGTCGTTGTGGAAGTGAAACACCCGTGTGTGCTCTAGGAAGCGTCCAATAATCGAGCGAACGCGAATATTTTCTGAAACCCCCGGCACGCCCGGCTTCAAACAGCACATGCCGCGAATAATCAGGTCGCACTCTACGCCCGCCTGTGAGGCCCGGTATAACGCCTTAATCAGCTTGGGCTCAGTAAGCGAGTTGCACTTGATAATGATATGGCCGCGTTTGCCTTTACGTGCCACCTGGGCCTCGCGGTCGATCATTTCAACGAGACGCTCGTGCAGCGTAAAGGGTGCATGCAGCAGCGTGTCAATTTTGCGCGCTCGCCCCATGCCGGAAAGCTGCTGGAACACTTTATGTACATCGGCACACAGCGCTTTATTGGCGGTGAGCAGGCTGTAATCGGTGTACAGCTTGGCGGTTTTGGAGTGGTAGTTGCCGGTGCCCAGGTGCGCGTAGTGTCTCAGTTCGCCTTTTTCACGGCGCACGATATGCAGCATTTTGGCGTGGGTTTTGTAGGCCATAATGCCGTAAATCACAATTGCCCCAGCCTCTTGCAGCCGTGACGCCAGCTGCAGGTTGTCGGCTTCGTCAAAGCGTGCCCTAAGCTCAATCACCACCGTGACTTCTTTACCCTGGCTGGCAGCATCTACCAGCGCGCTGACAATGGGCGAGTCTGAACCGGTGCGATAGAGCGTTTGCTTGATGGCCAGCACGTCAGGGTCACGAGCGGCTTCCCGTAGTAAATCTTCAATGGGTGAGAAAGATTGGAAAGGGTGGTGCAGCAAAATATCGCTTTTAGCGATAGCGCTGAACAGGCTACCGCCTTTTAGCGCCTTAGGAACGCTAGGGGTAAAGGGGCGATACAAAAGCTCTGGCCGATCCACATCGCCCAGCACCGCCATCATGCGCGTTAAATTCACCGGTCCTTGCACGCGATATAAGTCGCCATTCTCTAAATCGAACTGGCGCATTAAGAAACCGGTTAAATCGTCTGGGCAGTTGTCGGCAACCTCCAAGCGTACGCCGCTGCCGTAACGGCGGGCCAGCAGTTCACCGCGTAGCGCCGAGGCGAGGTCGGAGACCTCTTCAGGGTCCACGGTCATATCCGCGTTTCGGGTGAGACGGAACTGATAACAGCCACGCACGCGCATGCCGGGGAACAGCTCTTCGGCGTGGGCGTGAATCATCGACGATAGGAAAACGTACTCAGAAAAACCTTCTGCACACAATTCTTTCGGCAGCGCCATCAGGCGGGGCAGCGAGCGGGGGGCGGGAAGAATAGCCATACCGCCGGCGCGTCCAAAGGCGTCTTTACCTTCAAGCTCAACAATAAAGTTAAGGCTCTTATTCACCAGCCGTGGGAACGGGTGGGAGGGATCTAGGCCAATGGGGCTGATGACCGGCATGATTTCGTTATCGAAGAAATCGCGTACCCAGGCTTTTTGTTCCTCTGTCCACTGATCTCGGCGGCGAAAGCGTAGCCCTTGTGCCTCAAGAGCGGGCAGCAGGGTGTCGTTAAGAATCTGATATTGGCGGGCAATCTGTTGATGGGCCGTCTCGGAAATCTCAGCCAGTACGGCTTTGGGCAGGCGGCCATCGGCAGCGGTCGTGTCATCCCCTAACGCCATCTGATGCTTTAATCCCGCCACCCGGATTTCGAAAAATTCATCCATGTTCGACGAGAAAATAAGCAGGAACATCAGCCGGTTTAGCAGCGGATGCGCATCGTCCAAGGCCTGCTCTAATACGCGAATATTAAACTGTAGGTGTGAAAGCTCGCGGTTAAAGTAGAGCTGCGGGTCGTCCAGATCGGCTTCCGTCTGCGACTCTTTCGCTTGAACCCCGGTGGGCGTGCGGTTGATGCGTAGTGGTGCACTGTCATTGTCACCGCTTGGCGGATCATTGGGCTGTGCTGTGAGTGATACTGGCGTGGAATCTGCTGCGTTGTCGTCCATGGTTGCCCCCCGCGTGAGTGGTTCTTGCCCATCATAGCGTTATAACGTTAATTAAGGGGAGTATGCAGAGGGAAGATGACAAACAAGTGTCACTGATTTGTCATCTTAATCACCCCTATGGCACTTAACGCTGTAGCAGGCGGGCGGCCTCCAGAGCAAAGTAGGTCAAAATGCCGTCAGCACCCGCGCGCTTAAAGCACATCAGTGATTCCAAAATCACCGGCTCTGCTTCCAGCCAGCCGTTATCAAAGGCCGCACGGTGCATGGCGTACTCGCCGCTGACCTGATAAGCAAAGGTGGGCACCTGCAGTTCACTCTTCACCCGGCGAACCACGTCTAGGTAGGGCATGCCCGGTTTGACCATGACCATGTCGGCACCTTCGGCAATGTCCATGGCCACTTCGTGCAGCGCTTCATCGCTGTTGGCGGGGTCCATCTGATAGGTGCGTTTATCTGCTTTGCCCAGATTGGCGGCTGAGCCGACCGCATCGCGGAAGGGGCCATAGTAGTGGGAAGCGTATTTAGCGCTGTAGGCCATAATGCGCACGTTGTGCAGATGTTCCTGCTCTAGCACCTGACGAATGGCCCCAATGCGGCCGTCCATCATATCGGAAGGTGCAACGACATCCGCACCTGCTTCGGCGTGGGAAAGTGCCTGCTTGAGCAGCGTATCCACCGTGCGGTCGTTCTGTACGTAGCCGTGCTGATCCAGGATGCCGTCCTGGCCGTGGCTGGTGTAGGGATCTAACGCCACATCGGTGATGATGCCTAGCTCCGGCAGCGCCTCTTTGAGAGCGCGCACGCTGCGCTGTACCAAACCGCTGGCGTTGTAGGCCTCTTCGGCCAGTTCGCTTTTCTGTTCAGGGCCAATCACCGGGAACAGCGCCAGCGCGGGAATGCCTAGCGCATAGGCTTCGCGGGCTTGCTCAATCAATAGATCAATCGAGAGACGCTCAACGCCGGGCATGGAAGCGACTGCTTCGCGCTGATTTTCACCTTCTAAGACAAACACCGGCAGAATCAAGTCGCTGGGCGTCAGCGTAGACTCCTGCATTAAGCGGCGAGAGAAGTCGTCCCGGCGCATACGGCGCATTCGGGTGGCGGGAAAATGGCGTGGGCTTGGGGTATTCAACGGCTATCTCCAGACAATCGCATCGTGGCTGCCCTGTGGATCAGGGCTTAGTGTGAGTATATCAGTCATGCCATGCAGCGAAAGCCGCCTTGTGGCGGCGATTGAGACTGACTAAAGTGAGCCATTCAGCCACATGGATGGCTTGGACAAGGAGATAGGCATGACGAAGCAGGTAGCAGTCGTATTAGCGGGTTGTGGCGTGTTTGATGGCTCAGAGATTTACGAGACCACTCTGACGCTGCTTCGCCTGGATCAATTGGGGATCGGTTATCGCTGCTTTGCCCCGGACGTGGCGCAGCATCATGTGATTAATCACCTGGACCAAACGCCGGTAGAGGGTGAGACCCGTAACGTGCTGCAAGAGTCTGCCCGCTTGGCACGCGGCGATATTAGCCCGATCACTGAGCTGGATTCTGATGCCTTCGATGCGGTAATTGTGCCGGGTGGTTTTGGGGTTGCCAAAAATCTGTCTGACTTCGCCATGAAGAGCGACAGTATGCAGGTGCTGGAGAGCGTCAAAGAGGCGTTGGCGGGCTTTAAAGAGGACGCCAAACCCATTGGTTTGATGTGCATTGCGCCTGTTATGGTGCCGCGTTTGTTAGGCGACGGTATTTCCGTCACCATCGGCCATGATCCGGGCGTGTCTGGTGCCATCAGCGCTATGGGCGGCCTGCACCGCAGCTGCGGTGTGGAAGATATCGTCGTGGATCACGAGCACCGGGTGGTCACAACGCCTGCGTACATGCTCGCCACACGCATTAGCGAAGCCGCGACCGGTATTTTCAAGCTGGTAGATCGCATTGATGAAATGATGGGCTAGTCGCCTGCGCGATCATGGTGGGTAGGGAAAAAAGCCTCTGTCATCGTGGGATGACAGAGGCTTTTTAGTATCGCTTGGTGACGCTTAGTGTCGTGTGCTTACGACTCCTGCTCCTCGGTGTCTGCTTCTGCCCGGCGCTTACGTACTAAGCGACCAAACAGCAGCCCCACTTCATAAAGCAGGTACATGGGGATCGCAAGCAGGCTTTGGGAAATCACGTCCGGCGGTGTGAGCAGCATGCCGACCACAAAGCAGCCAAGAATGATGTAAGGGCGTTTTTTGGAGAGGCTCTCAACGGTGGTAGCCCCAGACAAAATCAGCAAAAACGTCGCGATGGGAATTTCAAACGCTACCCCAAACGCGAAAAACAGCTTCAGTACAAAGTTGAGGTACTGATTGATATCGGTCATGACCGCAACGTTTTCCGGGCCGGTTTGGGTGAAAAACTCAAACAGCAGCGGAAACACCACGTAGTAAGCAAAGGCCGCACCGCCATAAAACAACGCCACGCTGGATACCAAAATCGGTATGGCCAACATTTTTTCGTTGTCGTAAAGCCCCGGTGCGACAAACGCCCAGGCCTGATGCAGCACGAACGGAATGGCAATGAAGACAGCCACCACCAGGGTGAGCTTGAACGGCGCTAAGAAGGGAGAGGCCACCTCGGTGGCAATCATCTGCGAGCCTTCTGGGAGCAGCGACATCAGTGGGTCGGCCACAAAACTGTAGATGTCGTTCGCAAACGCGTAAAGCCCCAGAAACACGACCAAAATTACCACAATGGCCTTCATCAAGCGCGAACGCAGTTCGATGAGGTGCTCAATGAGAGGCGCTTGGCTTTGGTCGTTATGCGGCTCCTGGGAATCGCCAGACATACTCATTGGTGGTTGCTATCCTTTTGCTGGTCGGCCTTGTCGGAAGGAGCTGGAGCAGGGGCGTCTTCACGAACGGTTTGTAGCGCGTCATCCAGCCGTGCGCTGGCATTGGCCACCCGCTGTTCGGTGGCGTCCTGAGTGTCCGCCTTGGCCGCAGTGCTGGCGCCAGGGCTATTGTTGCCAGAACTATTGTTGCCAGCGCTATTGGCCGTACGACTAGAAGAGGGCGCGTCAGTAATGCTCTCTACCTCCTGCTTCGCTTTCTTCAGGCTGTCGTCGAGCTTTTGCTGCTGTTCATTGAGCTTTTGTCTCAGCTCTTCCGCTTCCAGTTGGGCGCTGATCTCACGCTGCATGCCGGATACCGTACGCTTGATCTTGCCGATCCATAACCCGGTGGTACGTGCTGCCTTGGGCAGGCGCTCAGGGCCGAGCACCAGAAGTGCCACGATGCCAATGAGCATGAGTTCAAGAAAGCCGATATCCAGCATGGGTTATTTGCGCTCTTCGTTACGGTCTGCGGTATGAGCGTCTGCGGCGCGCTTCTCTTCTGCCTGAACGTCGTAGGTGTTGCCCACGTCTTCGTGGCTAACCTTCGCCTGAGGCTGATCGGCGTCTTTTTTGTCGCCCTCTTTTTCCTCTTCGTGCATGGCCTTCTTAAAGCCTTTGACCGCACCGCCTAAGTCGGTGCCCACATTACGCAGTTTTTTAGTGCCGAAAACCAGGATGATAATGCCCAGAACAATCAGCAACTGCCAAATACTGATACCACCTAACATATGCATTTCCTCATCGGTGCGGGGTTAACGTTGTGGTCGGGACGCTTTTTCGTCGTGGCCAGAAATACCGAACCGCCGGGCGAGCTCATCAAGTACCCGCTGGTGGTCAAGATCCAGGTGAGACAACATCACAAGGCTATGAAACCACAGGTCGGCCGTTTCAGCGATCAACGCTTCGCGGTCCTGTTCGCTGCCGTGTTCAGCATCCTTGGCGGCAAGCAGAGTCTCGGTGGCTTCTTCACCTACTTTTTCGAGTATCTTGTTCAATCCCTTATGATGCAAGGAGGCAACATAAGAATCTTCTGGATTAGCATGGCGCCGCTGCTTTAAAACGTCAGCAAGGGCATCTAAAACAGGTGCGTGGGTAACGTCGGTCATGGTGTTCTCTTTATCAATCGGCGGCGTCGTTTCGTCAAGTGATTGCATCGTATCAGTGCCAGAGCAGCAGTATTAAGCCGGCACCGGCAGCCGCGAGTATCGGCCAATCCTGAGTGGCAGCCCAACTACTGAGTGGCTGCCAAGCCAGCGCAATAGCGACTAGGGCCAAGCCAATGCGCAGCCGATGCTGGCGTTTACCTTGCTGACTCATTTGGCGGCGCATCTGGCTGATCGCCGTCACTTGCTGATGGCGCTGACGATGCTCATGCTCCATGCGGCTAAGGGCCTGATGGGCCAATACGGGCAGTTCAGGCAGCTGATGAGAAAGCTCCGGTGCTTGGCGCTTGAGCGATTCCCACAGCCCGCCAATGCCTGCCCGCTCTTTCATCCACTTCTCTAAATAGGGCTTGGCGGTGCTCCAAAGGTCCAGGTCGGGGTAGAGCTGGCGGCCCAGGCCTTCAATATTTAGCAGCGTTTTTTGCAGCAGCACCAGTTGGGGCTGCACTTCCATATTAAAACGCCGGGCGGTTTGGAAAAGCCCGAGCAACACCTGCCCAAAAGAGATGTCCTTGAGCGGCTTCTCTAAAATGGGCTCGCAAACTGTGCGGATAGCGGCGGCAAATTCGTTGGCGCGGGTGTTTTCACCTACCCAGCCCGATTCAATGTGCAGCGCGGCGACCTCGTAGTAATCCTGGTGGAAAAACGCCAGCAGGTTTCGGGCCAAGTAGTCCTGATCTTCCCGCGTTAGGCTGCCCACGATGCCGCAGTCAATCGCAATATACTGGGGGTCGTCTGGGTCGTCGCAATTAACAAAGATGTTGCCAGGGTGCATGTCCGCATGAAAGAAGTTATCGCGGAACACCTGGGTGAAGAAGATTTCTACCCCGCGCTCGGCGAGCTTTTTCAGGTTAGTGCCACGGGCAATGAGGGTGTCCAAATCAGCCACCGGTACGCCGCGAATACGCTCTTGTACCATGACGTTGCGGCGGGTGTAGGGCCAGTAAATAGTGGGCACGAACAGCAGCGGCGAGTCTTTGAAATTACGCTTGAGCTGAGAGGTGTTGGCGGCCTCTTTGTAGAGGTCCAATTCGTCGAATAGCGTGGCTTCGTAATCGCGGATCACTTCGACGGGGCGTAAGCGTCTAGCTTCAGGCACCTTGGCCAGCAGCTTAGCAACCTGATACATCAAGCCCATGTCTTGGCGCATAATGCGGTCAATGCCAGGGCGGATAATTTTGACCACCACGTCTTCGCCGCTGTGTAGCGTGGCGGCATGCACCTGCGCAATGGACGCTGAGGCCAGCGGCACCTGATCAAAGGCGGCGAACGCCTCTTGAAGCGACATCTCCAGCTCTTTTTCCACCCGCGCCGCAGCCAGCTCGCCGGGGAAGGGCGGCACCTGGTCTTGCAGGCGCTTCAGCTCGTCGGCGATATCTTCGGGCAGCAGGTCGCGGCGGGTAGAGAGCATCTGGCCAAACTTAATAAAAATAGGCCCCAGTGCTTCCAGCGCAAGGCGCAGGCGCTCGCCTCGGCTGCGTTCGCCCACCGGCACAAGCTTGAGTGGCGAACACCGTAGCAATACGCGCATCCATAGCGGCAGGCGCTCAGCAGGAATCAGGGTGTCTAAACGATGCCGAGTCACCACCCAGACAATTTTAAACAGCCGCAGGCTCATCCGCGCTGCTCCTTAGGCGTTGATGGTTCCGCTTGCTGCGTGAGTCGCTTATGCAGGCGGTTAAAACGTGCTTCTAACCGGTCGGTGGCAATCTCAAGCTCGGTCAGGTGGTCGCGTAGTACGTCCCGCTGCTGGCGGCCGGGCAGCAGGCGGGCTTCTTCAAACACGTACTCTGACACGTCTTGAAAAAGCTCATCTTTAGCACGTAGCCCCCAACGTGCAGCGCGGCGAATGCCTTCCGCCAGGGAGTGGGCGGGCAGGTCACCTAGCCAGCGCGCAAGCTCGCCTTCCCAATCGATATCCAGATCGAATAGCAGGTCGCGGGTAGCCTCCAATAGATGAATACGACCGCGCACGGCCAATTTGCCGTCGAACATCAGCCGCTCAATGGAAGCGCCGCTCAGCCACTCGGAGAGCGTTTCAGGGGTTAGTTCTACCACGGCATCAACGCCGGTCTCTTCCACCTCATCGCCATGCTGCAGGTCAATGCCCGTCGCGTGGTAGCACAGAAGAAGCGCTAAATGAGGTCTCTCAAGCCGCACCAACAGTCGGCTGCCCGCCAGCGCCGCCAGCCGCGTAGGTGCGGCTGGGTCGCGGGCAAGTAGAGCATTTAACGTGCGTTCACATCCGGCCAGCAGCAGGGTCGGGGTGACTAGCATGCTGACCTCTGGTGCCAGGGAATGATCGCTTGATGCTGCTGTGTCATAGCTTGATGCCGCGGTGGAGGGCGACAATACCGCCGGTCAGATTGGTGTACTCGACCCGCTCAAGCCCGGCCGTTTCCATCATGGCTTTCAGGGTTTCCTGATCCGGATGCATGCGAATCGATTCGGCCAAGTAGCGATAGCTTTCGCCGTCACCCGCCACCAGCTCGCCCATTTTGGGCAGCAGGCGGAAAGAGTACTCATCGTAGGCTTTGGAGAGTAGCGGGTTGTTGGGCTTGGAGAACTCCAGCACCAGTAGGCGGCCGCCTGGCTTGAGTACCCGTGCCATGGAACGTAGCGCGGCATCCTTATCGGTGACGTTACGCAGGCCAAAGGCAATGGTAATACAGTCGAAGCTGTTATCCGGAAAGGGCAGGCACTCGGCGTTGGCCTGCACGTACTCCACGTTGCCGCCCACGCCGTTATCCATCAGCTTGTCGCGGCCAACGCGTAACATGGAGGCATTGATATCGGCCAAAACGACTTTGCCACGCGGGCCAACCAAGCGGGAGAACTTCAGGGTGAGATCGCCCGTGCCGCCAGCGATGTCCAGCACATGGTGTCCTGGGCGAACGCCTGCGCGCTCAATGGTGAGTCGCTTCCAGACCCGGTGAATGCCCATGGACATCAGGTCGTTCATCACGTCATAGCGGGCGGCCACTGAGTGGAATACATCGGCCACGCGAGAGGCTTTCTCGTCGACCGGTACTTCTTGGTAGCCGAAATGGGTAGTGCGCTTTTCGGTGGGGCTCATGGGGCTTTAGCTCCCGAGTTCGAGGCGGTAGTTGTTGACCGTTAGGTCATCGCAATAAGTGGTTGGCAACATTGTAGCCTTCCCGACCCCGGCTTGTCTGCGCTTCACCTGGGGCACCGCGTCACAGCTGCTTGAATTGAATGCCCGCAGGCTCGCGGGAGGCCCCTGCCTCTTCCAAGCGTTTGAGATAGTTCTGCCAATAGGCATCTTGATGCGTGGCAAGGTCAAACAGGTAGTTCCAGCTGAACAAGCCGCTGTCATGACCGTCATCAAAGTGCAGCTTGAGGGCGTAGTTACCGGCCTGAGTAATATTTTGCAGGCCGACTTCCTTTTTACCGACTTGCAGAACGGCCGTGTCGCCGCCGTGGCCGCGCACTTCGGCAGAAGGGGAGTAAACCCTTAAAAATTCAACGGGCAGCCGATAGGTGTCACCGCTGGCATAGCCAAGCTCCAGCTCGCGAGCCTGCTTATGGTAGTGAACCCGTGTGGGTGTCGGGGCATTCATGAATACGGGAACCTCGAGACGATAAGTAGCAAAAACAGCTTGCCCGCAAAGCGGGCAAGCTGCCGGTGGCTATACCGATAGTAGCGCTTACAGAATATAGCGCGATAGGTCTTCGTCGACCGCTAGTTCGCCTAGCTGAGCGTTGACGTAGTCAGCGTCGATGACCAAGGGGCTATCCATATCACCACCCTTGAACGAGGCCTCTTCCAATAGGCGCTCTAGCACGGTGTGCAGGCGGCGCGCACCGATATTCTCGGTGCCTTCATTCACTTGCCAGGAGATTTCGGCAATGCGCTCAATACCGTCCGGGGTGAACTCAAGGTCTAGCCCTTCGGTTGCCAACAGCGCTTGGTACTGCTTGGTCAGTGAGGCAGACGGCTCGGTGAGAATCCGCTTGAAGTCGCCCGGCGTCAGCGCATCCAGCTCAACGCGAATCGGCAGACGGCCCTGCAGTTCCGGAATGAGGTCTGAAGGCCGCGACAGGTGGAAAGCACCGGAGGCGATAAACAGAATGTGGTCGGTTTTGACCATGCCGTACTTGGTCGACACCGTCGAGCCTTCGATTAGCGGCAGCAGGTCGCGCTGCACGCCTTCCCGAGACACTTCGCCACCGCTGGACTGGCCGCTGCCTTTGGCGACTTTGTCGATCTCGTCCAGGAACACGATGCCATGCTGTTCAACGGCTTCCACCGCACGGGCTTTGATCTCTTCTTCGTTGACCAGTTTGCCGGCCTCTTCATCACGCAGCAGCACCAGCGCCTCTTTCACGGTCACACGGCGCTGCTCACGCTTCTGTTGCCCCATGTTGGAGAACAGGCTCTGCAGTTGGCTGGTCATCTCTTCCATGCCCGGCGGGGTCATGATGTCGATGCCTTGGCCGTGTGAGGAGATCTCAATATCGATCTCTTTATCGTCAAGCTGGCCTTCGCGCAGCTTTTTGCGGAAGGTCTGACGGGTGCCGCTATCTTCGCGGGGCTTATCTTCTTGGCCTCGGGGCGGCGGCAGCAGGGCGTCGAGTACACGGTCTTCAGCGGCGTCTTCGGCGCGGTGGCCGACTTCTTCTTTAGCGTGCTCGCGGACCATCTTGATCGCCGCTTCCATCAGGTCGCGAATAATCGATTCAACGTCGCGGCCCACGTAGCCCACTTCGGTGAACTTGGTGGCTTCTACCTTGATAAACGGCGCACGGGCCAGCTTCGCTAACCGGCGGGCAATTTCGGTTTTACCCACGCCGGTGGGGCCAATCATCAGGATGTTTTTCGGCGTAACTTCCGGGCGCAGCTCGTCGTCTAGCTGCATGCGACGCCAGCGGTTACGCAGGGCAATGGCCACGGCGCGCTTGGCATCTTGCTGGCCGATAATGTACTGATCCAGCGCATGGACGATTTCGCGGGGTGTCATCTGGGTCATTAAAGTGGCCTCAACGTTCGTTGATGTTCAGCTCTTCGAGCGTCACGTGGTGATTGGTGAATACGCAGATGTCACCAGCGATGGCGAGGGATTTTTCGGTGATCTCGCGAGCGGACAGCTCGGTGTTCTCAAGCAGCGCGCGGGCGCTGGCCTGGGCAAAATTGCCGCCTGAGCCAATCGCAATGATGCCGCGCTCTGGCTCAACCACATCGCCGTTACCGGTAATGATCAGCGAGGCGCTGTGGTCGGCCACGGCCAACAGGGCTTCTAAGCGGCGCAGCGCGCGGTCGGTGCGCCAATCTTTGGCCAGCTCAACCGCTGCCTTGGTTAAATGGCCCTGATACTTTTCAAGCTGCGCTTCAAAACGCTCAAATAGGGTAAAGGCATCGGCGGTGCCACCGGCGAAACCGGCCAACACTTTGCCACGGTAAAGGCGGCGTACTTTGCTGGCATTGCCTTTCATCACGGTGTTGCCAAGCGAGACTTGGCCGTCGCCCGCGAGGGCTACTTGGTTACCGCGGCGAACGGAAACAATTGTGGTCATGGAGATAACTCCTTGGGGGAGACGCGCTCCCGATGACTGATCGGCCACTCTAGGCGGCCGTAAAAAAAGCGATTCCCAACAAAATGCGGGCGGCTGATAAAAAATCAACCGCCCGCAAGCGAAAGCCATCAGATAAAGCGTGGCTAGAGGCGCTGAGCGCCTAAGAAGTTAGTTCTGTAGCTGGATCAGCAGCGGCTCAATGCCTTGGGTGCTCATTAAGTCCTGAGCGCGGTTGAGCTCACGGGTATCATCGTAGGGGCCAACCTGAACCCGGTGCCACGTGTCGCCGTTGGCCTGCACTTCGCTGATCTGCGCCAGCAGGCTTAGGTTACGCAACCGACTGCGCAGCTGTTCGGCATCGCCAATCTCACGAAACGAAGCGGCTTGCAGCATATAGCGGCTGGGCGTGCTGTTGGTGGCCGCGGGTGCCTGCTGAGCGGCAGCGGCCTGCTCGTTGGGGCGCGTGTTAGCGGCAATCACCTGAGCAATGGGGTCGTCATCAGGCGTGCTGGTGGCGGTTTCTGTGCTACCGGTTGACGTATCGGTTGCCGTATCGCTTGCGTCTGAATCACTGGCCGCTACGGTCGGGGGCGTGATGGTCGAGGGAATCGCCCCGCCGGGGGCGATGACTTCGGTTTCAGGCAGCAGCGTATAGAACTCGAACGTAGGCATAGAGGGCTCGCCGGGCGTTTCGGTTTGCCGCGCCGCGCTGCGCTCATCGCTACCCGCGGGTTTTGGCAGTACCGTCGCCTGAGGAACCTCCTGCTGATCTTGCCAGGGAGCAGTGCCGTGCTGGTGCTGGGCGAGGAAAAAACCAGCGGCCACCCCGACAATCCCCCACAGCCAGCCGGGAATGCGTAGCCCGCCCCCAGAGCGGCGGGCGGACTTACGCTGCGACGTGGCTCCACGGCGGGTGGGCTTAGTGCGCGGGCTGGCCATGGACTACATCTCCTCGGGTGCGCTAACACCCATAAGGTCCAGACCATTGCGCAGCACTTGGCGGGTTGCCAGGCCAAGGGCTAGGCGGGTGTTGCGCAGCGTGTCGTCGTCGACCATCACTTTGACCGCGTTATAGCAGGTGTGGAAGTCACCGGCTAAATCCAGTAGGTACTGGGCAACCTGCTGAGGCTCGCGGTTTTTCGCGGCGTGCTCAACCACTTCTGGGTAGCGAGCCAAGCGGTTAAGAACGGCTTTTTCCTGGTCGCTATCCAGTAGCGCTAAATTGGCCATGGCGACGCTGTGGTCAAACGGTTGGCCGGCATCTTCGGTTTTGCGCAGCATGCTGCATACCCGCGCATGGGCGTACTGCACGTAATACACCGGGTTGTCGTTTGACTGCGAGCGCGCTAGATCGATATCAAAGGTCAGCTGGGAATCGGCGCGGCGAGCGGCTAGGAAGAAGCGCGTTGCATCGCGGCCCACTTCATCAATCAAATCGCGAATAGTGACGTAGCTGCCCGCGCGTTTGGACAGTTTTACCTCAACGCCTGAGCGGGTCACCATGACCATTTGGTGCAGCACGTAGTCGGGCCAGCCTTGTGGGATACCCACTTCCAGCGCCTGCAGGCCTGCGCGTACGCGCGTGACAGTGGAGTGGTGGTCAGCCCCCTGTTCATTGATCAC
Organism: Halomonas sp. SIMBA_159; assembly: GCF_046536035.1. NCBI lineage: Bacteria > Pseudomonadati > Pseudomonadota > Gammaproteobacteria > Oceanospirillales > Halomonadaceae > Halomonas > Halomonas sp. SIMBA_159. Next base: position 190,916 of record NZ_JAWJBT010000004.1, on the reverse strand, counting down.
GGTTTTAAAACCGCGCTGCCATTTGTTCAGATGGTAGGCAACGTCGGGCAGGAAGTAGGTGTAACCCCCTTCGCGCTTGCGCATCACGCGGTCTTTGTCATCGCCAAAGTCGGTGGTGCGCAGCCACATCGCGCCATCTTCTTCATAGGTGTGGCCGTTGGCGACCAGCTTCTCGACGGTGGCATCGACATTGCCTTTTTCGTAAAGCGAGGACTCCAGGAAGTAGACGTCAAACTCAACGCCAAAGGCTTTGAGGTCTAAATCCTGCTCGCGGCGCAGCCAAGCAACGGCAAAGGCTTGAATGGCGTCTAAATCATCCGAATCCGCTTTAGCGGTCACTTCGCGGTCATCTGCGGTGACCGTTTTGCCCGCCATATAGTCGTTGGCGACATCTACGATGTACTCGCCGCGGTAGCCATCTTCCGGCCAGCTGGCATCGTCGGGGCCGAGGCCTTTGGTGCGCGCCTGAACGGAGAGCGCTAGGTTTTTGATCTGCGCGCCCGCGTCGTTGTAGTAGAACTCGCGGGTGACGTCGTAGCCGGTGGCTTCCAGCAGGCGGCAAAGGCTATCGCCAATCGCCGCACCGCGGCCGTGGCCTACGTGGAGCGGGCCAGTGGGGTTGGCGGAGACAAACTCTACCTGCACTTTCTCGCCTTTGCCGATCAGGCTGCGGCCAAAAGCATCGCCACTATCCAGCACTTGGGCGACGATTTGTGCGGCGGCGTCGGCGGCGGCAAAGAAGTTGATAAACCCAGGGCCCGCAATCTCGGTTTTTTGAATAGCGTCGCTGGCGGGCAGCGCGGCGACGAGGGTGTCGGCCAGCTCGCGGGGCTTCATGCCGGAAGGCTTGGCCAACATCAGTGCGAGGTTGGTGGCGTAGTCGCCGTGGGCCTTGTCTTTCGTGGGGTCCACTTTAATGGCGGGTTTTAAATCGTCGGGCAGCACGCCTTGGTGCTTGAGCGCGTCAACCGCGCCTTCGAGCAGAGAAATAATCGTATCTTTCATTTAAATATCCGGATGTCGTCGGTGGCGGCGTGTGCATGCGCCCAGGTAATGCAGCGGCAAAGCGCTCATTATCGGCAATTGGCGCGCAGTTTCAAAGCCGTATTCCGTTACGTATGGGGGAGGCCTTATGACAAGGCTAGCCGCTAGGCCAGCGTTTGTGGGTCAATGTCGATCGACCAGCGCACTTTGCGCGCCTCTCGGTTGGCTTCTAACCACTGCACTAGCCAGTTAGCGGCGGCGTGGCGGTGGCTACGTTTGTCTGCGGTGATCATGACGTGGATGTGGTAGCGGTTTTGGCGGCGCTCCATGGGAGCGGGTACAGGCCCCAGGCAGCGCACTGGCACATTGGCGTCCTTCAACCACTGGCGTAACGCCTGGGCGGCTTGCTGAGTCAGCGCAAGCGCCGCCTGCTCTTGAGGGCTTTCTACGCGTAGCAGCGCCATAAAGCAAAACGGCGGCAGCTTGGCGATGCGGCGCTCTTCCAGCAGGTTGCGGGCCAGTGCGCCGTAGCCATGTTCGGCCAGCTGGCCTAGGTGTGGGTCATCCGGGTGGAGGGTTTGCACCAGCACGCGGCCAGGATGCGCGGCGCGGCCTGCGCGCCCCGCCACTTGTTCTAATAGCTGTGCGCTGTGCTCTAAAGCGCGAAAATCCGCCGCGTAGAGGCCGCCATCGGCATTGACCACCACCACTAAGGTGACATGCGGTAAATGGTGGCCCTTGGCGAGCATTTGAGTGCCCACCAGCAGGCAGGGCTCGCCGCGCTGAATCTCTTTGAGCACCTGCTCGAAGCTCTCTTTTTTGCGGGTGCTGTCGCGGTCAATGCGGTGAACAGTAGTGTCAGGAAACAGCCCTTGTAGCGTCTCCTCGGTGCGTTCGGTGCCGCTACCCAGCGCACGTAAGTCGCCGCTGCCGCAGTCTGGGCAGGCATCCGGCAGGGCGCGGCGGCTGTCGCAGTGGTGACAGGCCAGCAGCGGTGGCTGGCGGTGTAGCGTCATGCGCGCATCGCACTGGCCGCACTCGGCCATCCAACCGCAGCTGTGGCAGGCCAGGCTCGGTGCAAAGCCACGCCGATTGATAAAGATGAGCGCCTGCTTGCCCGCCGCGAGCGTGCTCTTAATCGCTTTAATCGCGTTGGGCAGCAGCCCCCCTTGGCGGCGCTGGTGGCGCAGGTCGATCAGCTCTAGCTTAGCGGGCGGGTGACGGCTGGGCCGCTGGGTTAGCCGCAGGTGTCGATAAGTGCCCGTAAGCGCCTGCTGCAGGCTTTCAAACGAGGGCGTCGCGCTGCCCAATAATAGTGGAATGCCGTGGTAGTGCGCCCTGGCAACGGCCAAATCCCTAGCGTGGTAGCGCAGCCCGTCGTGCTGTTTATAAGAGCCATCGTGCTCTTCATCAACGATGATCGCGCCGGGGTTCGCCAGCGGGGTAAAAATGGCTGAGCGGGTGCCAATAATCACCAGCGCGCGGCCGCTGGCAGCAGCTTCCCATACATCCAGGCGCTCTGGGTCGGTAAGCCCGGAGTGCAGCGCCACCACCGGTACGCGAAAGCGGCTTTTGAACCGCGCTAGCGTTTGCGGTGTAAGGCCGATTTCAGGCACGAGGACCAGGGACTGCTTTCCTTTGGCAGCGAGCGCTTCGATGAGCTGTAGGTAAATCTCGGTTTTGCCGCTGCCGGTCACGCCTTCCAGTAAACAGGGGTGGTAGCCGTCGAGTTTTTCATGCAGCACGGATAGCGCAGCGGCCTGTTCACGGTTGAGCGGCAGCGACGGTGAGGCGAGCAAACTTCCTCCGGTGGGCTGAGCGGCGGTGAGGGTGATCTCTTGTGGTTGGGTAAAGCCTTTTTTTTGCAAGGCTAATAGCTGGTCCCGCGTGAAGCCGTGGGCGCTCACGGCGCGGCCCGGCAGTCCGTGAGGGTGCTGGCGAAGAAGCGCATAAAGCGCTGCCTGTTTAGGCGCGCGTGCCAGCGCTGTTTCATCGTTGGGTAGCGGAAGCCACAGGGTTTGGGTGCGCCCCGCCATGGGGTGGCCCTGGCGCAGCCTAGCGGGCATGGCATGCTGCAGGGTGTCGCCCAGGCTGTGCTGATAATAACGCGCCGCGAAGTGGCACAGCCACTGCCAGTCGCTGGGTAACGGGGCATCATCAAGCGCTTCACCGATGACCCGCAGCTGCGAGCGCGGCAGTTCACTGCCGGAAGCCAAAGATACCACCACACCCACGACATCGCGGCGGCCAAACGGCACCCTGACCCGCAGGCCAGGCTGCCAGCCACAGGCGGGTGCCCGCGGTGCGGGTAAATAGTCAAACAGGCGTCTTAGTGGCGACGGTAGCGCGACCTTGAGCACCTGAAAAGCGCCCTTAGGCAGCCCAGGTGACGATGGCTGGGCAGAAACAGAATCGGACAATTGGCCTCCGGCGTTTAGTTTGCTAGAATGCGCGGCCGCTCTGAATCTATCGGATCAAGCGGCTAACCGGTTAGCAGTTTTTTCACACCCGTATGCGGTGCCTGGCAATGGATCAGGTGGCGGCATATAGCTTACGAGGCTCAAGATGAAACAAGGTATCCACCCGAATTACAACACGGTCACCGCCAACTGTTCTTGCGGTGCAAGCTTCCAGGTCGGTTCTACCTCTGGTCAGGACTTCTCTCTGGACGTGTGCTCCAACTGCCACCCTTTCTACACGGGTAAGCAGAAGCAAGCGACCACTGGTGGCCGCGTAGAACGCTTCAACAAGCGTTTCGGCGCTGCAGTCAAGCGCGGCTAATCCTCACGGATTTAGCCTATCGCAGGCACACACTGTGCTCTGTGCAAAAGCCCACGCCATGGCGTGGGCTTTTTGTCCCTAAGGGGCTACCCTTTTTATTTGCTTCATTTTATTAGCGCTCCTGCTACCTGAGTGTGTTGCCACTTGCGAACTGCACGTTGCTTAACGTGTTGCTTCTCTAGCGCGGTCCTTTTCCTGCCTCTTGTTATCTTTTCCACAGGGTGTTTGCGCCAACGGGGTGTGGATAACCTCTGTTGTTCGTATTGGAATTTATTTCCAAAAATACTGCGCTGCATCAATAAGGAAACCTTTATAGCTGATGGCTGGATGCATAAGTTGCAGCAAATAACGTGGAAAAGTTCCGAAATTGAGGGGAATGTAGCTAAAACGGTCGTTTCGTAGGTAAGTTTACTACGTGCTTGAGGCGCCTAGGTTTTTTCTATATTCTGATACAACTTTTCTACTTTAGGCTGATGAGACCTTAACTATGACGGATGCAAATAAGCAGGCAGCTTTGGATTATCACGCGAAACCGATCCCCGGTAAGCTTTCCGTGGAGTTGACCAAGCCCACCGCGACAGCGCGGGATTTGGCGCTAGCGTATAGCCCAGGCGTCGCTGAACCGGTTCGCGAAATCGCTCGCGAAGCGGAAAATGCGTACCGTTATACCGGCAAAGGTAACCTAGTCGCGGTTATTTCAGATGGCAGCGCTATTCTTGGTCTGGGTAACCTTGGCCCGCTGGCCAGTAAGCCGGTGATGGAAGGCAAAGGCGTGCTGTTCAAGTGCTTTGCGGGCATTAACTCCGTCGATATCGAAGTAGATGCCGAAAACCCGCAGGCGTTTATCGACACCGTTGCCCGTATTGCCGATACCTGGGGCGGCATTAACCTGGAAGATATCAAAGCGCCTGAGTGCTTTGAGATCGAAAAAGCGTTAGTTGAGCGCTGCAGCATTCCTGTTTTTCACGATGACCAGCACGGCACGGCGATTGTGACCGCTGCGGGTATGCTTAACGCGCTGGATATCGCGGGCAAGCGCATCGAAGACGTGAAAATCGTCTGCATGGGCGCCGGGGCGGCGGCTATCGCTTGTATGCGCCTGTTGATCTCTTGTGGTGCCAAGAAAGAGAACCTGGTCATGCTGGATCGTCGTGGCGTCATTCACACTGACCGTGACGGCATCAACGAGTACAAGGCAGAGTTTGCCCGTGATACCGACATGCGCACGCTGGACGACGCTATCGACGGCGCGGACGTGTTTATCGGTCTTTCTGGCCCGGGCCTGCTCTCTGCGGATCAGGTGAAGAAGATGGCCGCTGACCCGGTGATTTTCGCCTGCACCAACCCCGACCCGGAAATTCACCCGGACGTAGCCCGCGAAGCGCGCCCGGATGTGATCATGGCCACCGGCCGTTCGGACTTCCCGAACCAGGTGAACAACGTGCTGGGCTTCCCGTTCATCTTCCGCGGTGCGTTGGATGTGCGCGCAACGCGCATTAACGAAGCCATGAAGCTGGCCGCCGTTCACGCGCTTAAAGACCTGGCCCGGGAGCCGGTGCCCCAGGAAGTGCTGAACGCCTACGAGCGTACCGAGATGAGCTTTGGCCGCGAATACATCATTCCCACCCCGGTGGATATCCGCCTGCTGGCGCGTGTGTCATCAGCAGTGGCCCAGGCAGCGGTCGACTCCGGTGTGGCCCGCAAGCCGTACCCGGCTCATTACCCGCTGAAAACTATTAATGATGTGTATGGTGGGTAATTAACAAGGTTACTTAGTTGTACTGACCGATGTTTTGCAACGCCCGCTTAATGCGGGCGTTGCTGTTTTTAGGGGTGTTCAGAGCAGAGGTTCAAGACTGCGGATAGCGTACCAATCCCTCCTGCGCCGTCGAGGCGACTAAACGCCCATCACGGCGATAAATATGGCCCCTCGCCAAGCCCCGTGCGCCGCCTGTCCAGGGGGAGTCGATGGCGTAGAGCAGCCACTCATCCAGCCGTGTATCTTCGTGCAGCCAAATCGCATGGTCGAGACTGGCAATGCGCAGTTTGGGGTCGGTGTACTTGATACCGTGGGGAATCAGCCCGGTGGTCAGCAGATTGAAATCTGACGCATAAGAGAGCAGGTGACGATGCAGCGCCGGGTCATCCGGTAGCGGCCCACCGGCAAAGCGGAACCACAGGCACTGGCCAGCGGGTGACGCGCTGTCCGGGTTATCCTTCAAGTGTAAAAACTCGATAGGGTGGCCGGGGAAGCGCGCGTGCTTGGCGTCGCCGCTCTCGATAAGCGCTTCAGGCGTGGGCACTTGTGGCATGGCCCGCTGATGGTTGATGCTCTCTTCAGCGCTCTGAAAAGAAGCGCTGCAGAAAAAGATCGGTCGCCCTTTTTGAATGGCGGTGACGCGGCGAGTGGTAAAGCTGCCGCCGTCGCGAATGGTATCGACTTGGTACACCACCGGGCGGTGCGGGTCACCAGGGCGCAAAAAATAGCCGTGCTGGGAGTGCGGGCGGCGCTCATCCGGCACCGTGCGCGCCGCGGCGGCAAGCGCTTGGCCCAGAACCTGGCCGCCATACAGTTGGGGAAAGCCCAAATCTTGGCTCTGGCCGCGAAATAGCGTCTCTTCAAGAGGCTCAAGCTCTAACAAGTTGACCAGTGACTTCAGCGCGTCGTTCATTCTCTGTATCCTTGGTGCTGTCTGTTTTCCCGCCGATGATTGCAAGCGCACCCAGTGCGGCCATCACGCTATTAAAACGATCGTTTTGCTACCTTAGCGGAGTTTGCCTTGTTACGCAGCGATGAATTTTACATGCACCGTGCCATGGACCAAGCGCACCTGGCGTTTGCCGCTGGCGAAGTGCCTGTGGGGGCCGTGGTGGTCGATGCCCATGGCGAGGTAGTTGGTGCAGGCCATAATGCGCCGCTGGCAAGCTGCGACCCCAGCGGGCATGCCGAAGTGCGTGCCCTGCGCGAGGCGGGGCAGCGGCTGGGCAACTACCGTTTAGAAGGCTGCACGCTGTTTGTGACGCTAGAGCCTTGCATGATGTGCGCAGGCACCATGGTGCATGCCCGTATTGCGCGACTGGTGTATGGCGCGGCCGAGCCGCGCACCGGCATGGTGGAGTCAAAAGCGAATCTGCTGGCCCAGCCTTGGTTTAACCACCACATCGCGGTGACCGGCGGCGTGCTGGCTGCTCCGGCCAAAAGGCTGCTTAAGCAGTTTTTCGCTGACAAGCGCTAGCTCAGGGGCGTGCTACTGATCGATAGGGGGCACGATATCGAACAGCAGCAGCGGCTCCTCGCTGGTGGGTGCCTGCTCTAGCTGGAAAAACTGCTGTCGGCTGCGCTCTACATACTCAATCATCTCGTAGTAACGGCGGATGTTACGCACATAGATGACCGGCTCACCGCCACGGGCATAGCCGTGGCGGGTTTGGCTATGCCACTCTCGCTCCTGTAAGAGCGGGAGCGCCGCACGAACGTCTTGCCAGCTATCCGGGTCGCCGCCGCGCAGCTCGGCAATCTTACGAGCATCGTAAAGATGTCCAAGGCCTACATTATAAGAGGCCATCGCCATATAGAGGCGGTCATCCCCGGTAATGCTGTCTGGAAGCCGGTCTTTAATACTGCGCAGGTAGCGCGCACCGCCATCAATACTCTGTGCGGCATCGGTGCGGTCGGCTACGCCCATCTCACTGGCGGTGGGGTTGGTCAGCATCATTAGGCCGCGAACTCCGGTGGGCGACACGGCGGTTGGGTCCCAATGCGACTCCTGATACCCAACGGCGGCCAGCAGCTTCCAGTCAAAGCCGGTTTCGCGGGCGGCCTGTTTAAATAGCTCGGTATAGCCGGGCAGGCGTTCATCAAGATGGGCGAGAAACGTCCGAGTGCCCACGTACTCAAGATAGTCATCGTGGCCAAAGTAGCGGCTTACCAACTGCTCCAGAGTGCCGTTCTCTTGCAGCTCTTGAAGAAATTGATTGGCAGCCTCTAATAATCCAAGCCCGCGGCCGCTAGGCACGGCCCATGCCAGAGAGAGTGGCTCGCCTAAAAAGAAGCCGCGCTCGACGTTAGGGAAAAACAGCCTATTTAAGCGGAACTGATGATCAAAAATAATCGCCGCATCCAGAGTGCCGCTCTCTACCCGTGCCAGCAGTTCGGCCACTTCAAGCTCGTGAGACTCTTTCCAAGTAAGGCTGGGGTAGTCACGTTGTAGAGCAAGCAGCGCTTGGCTGGTGCCCGCTTCGCTTAGCGTGCCCAGCTCCAGGCCCACGAGATCTGCCGGTTCATCGATACCGTTGAGTCCGCGGCGATACACCACCAGCGGCTGCATCTGAATGATAGAGCGGGTGTAGTGAATGCCCGGTGAATCCGCCAGCAGGGGGAGGGCGGCGGCGCCTAGGTCGCCCTGCTCGCGCACGGCGGGTAGTACGCTCTCCGGGTGGTGGCTCGCGTTCAGGTTGAGGCTGATTCCCAGGTAATCCGCAAAGCGGTGCATCAGCTCATACTCAAAGCCGGTCGGCCCCTGGCGGCCTTCGTAATAGGTAGTGGGTGTGTTGCGAGTATGAATAGTGATGAACTCTTTTGCGTTAATTTGCGCTAAATGTTCACCGCTTGGTACCAACGAACTGCGCGGCACCAAAATAAGCAAAAGTGTCGCGATCATCGCGAAATACGCCCGGTAATAGGCGATAAAATGTTGGTAAATCAATGTCGGCATGATGTCTTGTCAACATGGAACAGTCTGCCACGATACCCAGCCTGATAGCCGCTGTCACCTTGTTGATTTCGTGTGGCCGTCGCTTTCCAGTATCATAGCGGGATTGCCGCTTTGCGGCCCGGTGATTTCCTGCTCGAACTCTCCCTGCTTTAGAGGCTCCCAGATATGCTCGAACTGCGAGGCGCACCCGCCCTTTCTGCCTTCCGCCATGAACGGCTGTTAACGGTGTTGCGTGACCGTGTTCCGGAGGTGGAGGCGCTGTCTGCCCATTACGTCCACTTCATTGACCACCACGAAGAGCTCGATCATGCCGCCCAGGAGCGGTTGGCGAAACTGCTGGAGTACGGCAGCCAAGACAGCCAAGAGATTCCCGACAACGCCCAGCGCTTTTTGGTCGTCCCGCGTTTAGGCACCCAGTCACCGTGGTCCTCTAAAGCAACCGACATTGCCCACAACTGCGGGCTTAGCCAGATCAGCCGCATTGAACGTGGCATTGATTACCGCGTAGAGCTGCGCGGCGCACCCAGCACAGAACAGCTGGAAGCGATTAGCACGCTGCTGCATGACCGCATGACCGAACATGTACTGGCCGACGTAGCAGAGGCGGGCAAACTGTTCGCCCACCACTCGCCTGCGCCCCTTGGCAGCGTGGATATTTTGGAAGGCGGTCGCGACGCTCTTGCCACGGCTAACCGCGAACTTGGCCTTGCGCTGGCAGACGATGAGATCGACTACCTGGTAGCCGCCTTTATCGAGCTAGGCCGCAACCCCAGCGATGTGGAGCTGATGATGTTCGCCCAGGCGAACTCTGAGCACTGTCGCCACAAAATCTTCAATGCAGATTGGGTCATCGATGGCGAAGCCCAGAGCCACTCGCTGTTTAAGATGATCAAGAACACCTTCGCCACGTCACCGGATAACGTGCTCTCTGCGTACAGCGATAACGCGGCGGTGATCAAAGGCAGCCACGGTGGCCGCTTCTTCCCCACGCCGCTCACCGGTGCCGAGGGCGAGCGTGCCAGCTACGATGCCCACCAAGAGCCGATCCACATTCTGATGAAGGTGGAGACCCACAACCACCCCACGGCGATTGCGCCGTTCCCCGGTGCGGCCACCGGCTCTGGCGGTGAGATTCGGGACGAAGGCGCGACCGGCATCGGTGGCAAGCCAAAAGCAGGCTTGTCCGGCTTTACCGTCTCTAACCTGCGCATTCCTGAATTTGTTCAGCCCTGGGAAGCCTTCGACTACGGCAAGCCCGAGCGCATGCAGTCCGCGCTCAATATCATGCTGGACGGCCCGATTGGCGGTGCCGCGTTCAATAACGAGTTTGGCCGCCCCAACCTGACCGGCTACTTCCGCACCTACGAGCAGGATGCGCTAAGCGAAGACGGCATCGAGCGTCGCGGCTACCACAAGCCGATTATGATTGCCGGCGGTTACGGCAACATTCGTGCTCAGCACGTGCAAAAAGGCGAGATCCCCGTTGGCGGTAAGCTGATCGTGATGGGCGGCCCAGCGATGCTGATTGGCCTGGGCGGCGGTGCGGCGTCCAGCATGGCGTCCGGTGAGTCCAGCGCGGATTTGGATTTCGCCTCTGTGCAGCGGGAAAACCCGGAAATCGAGCGTCGTGCCCAAGAAGTCATCGACCGCTGCTGGGCGCTGGGCGACAACAACCCGATTCGCTTTATCCACGATGTCGGTGCGGGCGGGCTGTCTAACGCCCTGCCGGAGTTGGTCAAAGACGGCAACCGTGGCGGTCTGTTTGACCTGCGCGCGGTGCCCAACGCCGAGCCGGGCATGAGCCCGCTGGAAATCTGGTGTAACGAAGCCCAGGAGCGCTACGTACTGGCAGTGGCACCTGAAGACTTGGATACCTTCGACGCGCTGTGCAAGCGCGAGCGCTGCCCCTACGCGGTAGTGGGCGAAGCCCAGGCGGAGCACCACCTGGAAGTGCGCGATGGCCACTTCGAGACCAAGCCGGTCGATCTACCCATGAGCGTGCTGTTTGGCAAGCCGCCGAAGATGACTCGTTCGTTTGAGCGCCAAACGCCCGAACTCTCTGGCGTCATGCTGGATAACCTGGACCTGCGCGAAGCGATGGACCGGGTGCTGCGCCTGCCCACGGTGGCCTCGAAAAGCTTCCTGATCACCATCGGCGACCGTTCCATCACCGGCCAAGTGGCTCGCGATCAGATGGTAGGGCCCTGGCAGGTGCCGGTGGCCGACGTCGCGGTCACCACCGCAAGCTTCGACACCCACGCCGGTGAAGCCATGGCCATGGGTGAGCGCCCGCCGGTGGCGCTGATTAATCCTGCCGCCAGCGCACGCTTAGCGGTGGCCGAAGCCATTACCAACCTTGCGGCTGCGCCGATTGCCAAGCTGTCGGATATCAAGCTCTCTGCTAACTGGATGAGCGCTGCTGACCACCCCGGTGAAAACCAGGCGCTGTACGACGCCGTTCATGCCGTGGGTATGGAGCTTTGCCCGGCGCTGGGTATTGCCGTGCCGGTGGGCAAGGACTCCATGTCCATGCGCACCGCGTGGCAAGAGGGCGATGATGCCGAAGAGAAGAGCATTACCTCGCCGTTGTCGCTGGTGGTGACCGGATTTGCACCGGTGACCGACGCGCTAGCGACGCTGACGCCGCAGATCAACCTGGAGCAGGATGAGTCTGATCTGATCTTGATCGACCTGGGGAACGGCCAGAACCGTCTTGGCGGCTCGGCGCTGGCGCAGGTGTACGGCCAGGTGGGCGACGCGTGCCCGGATGTGGACGACCCAGAAGATCTGAAAGCGTTTTTCGAAGTGATCCAAGGTCTGAACCGCGACGGTAAGCTGCTGGCCTACCACGACCGCAGCGACGGCGGCCTGCTGGTCACCCTGCTGGAAATGGCGTTTGCCGGTCACGCCGGGCTTGAGATCAAGCTCGACTGGCTGATCGATGAGCCGGTGGAAGCTTTTAATGCGCTCTTCTCCGAAGAGCTGGGCGCGGTGATTCAGGTCAATCGTCAGCACACCGAAGAGGTGCTGACCCAGTTCGCCATGGCGGGTATCGAAACCTGCGGCGTGATTGCTCGCCCGCGTTACGATGACCAAGTACGTGTAACGCTGTTCGAAGAGCCGCTGCTGGAGACCACTCGTCAGCTAACCCAGCGCACCTGGTCCGAGACCAGCTACCGCATGCAGGCGCTACGGGATAACCCGGAATGTGCGAAAAACGAGTTCGACAACCTGCTCGACGTGCGCGATCCGGGCCTTAGCGCCGCACCGACCTTCGATATCAACGACGATATCAGCGCGCCCTTTATCAACACCACCAAGCCAGCGGTGGCCGTGCTGCGTGAGCAGGGCGTTAACGGCCAGGTAGAGATGGCCTGGGCCTTCCACAAAGCGGGCTTTGACGCGGTGGATGTGCACATGAGCGACATCCTCGAAGGCCGTGTCTCCCTGGAGGAGTTCAAAGGCTTAGTGGCCTGTGGCGGTTTCTCCTACGGCGACGTGCTGGGCGCAGGCGGCGGCTGGGCCAAATCAGTGCTATTCAACGAGCGCGCCCGCGAGCAGTTTGAAGCCTTCTTCACCCGTGATGACAGCTTCTCGCTGGGCGTGTGTAACGGCTGCCAGATGCTCTCGCAGCTTAAAACGCTGATCCCCGGTGCAGAAAATTGGCCTGCCTTTGTGCGCAACGAGTCCGAGCAGTTTGAGGCCCGCGTTGCGATGGCACGGGTAGAGAAGAGCCCCTCGATTCTACTGGCGGGCATGGAAGGCTCCAAGCTGCCTATCGCCGTTGCTCACGGGGAGGGCCGCGCCGAGTTCCGCGACACGGCGCACCTGCGCAGCATGCAGTCGAGCAGCCAAATTGCCCTGCGCTACATCGACAACTACGGTCAGGTCACTACGCGCTACCCGGCCAACCCCAACGGCTCGCCGTCGGGCATTACCGGCCTGACCACGCCGGATGGCCGCGTGACGATCATGATGCCGCACCCCGAGCGGGTGACCCGCGCGGTCACCAACTCCTGGCGTCCGGCGGAGTGGACCGAAGATGGTGCGTGGCTGCGCCTGTTCCGCAATGCGCGGGTATGGCTGGGCTAATGTCATGTGATCAACCCGAAAGGTGATGGATGACACATCCTGAAAAGGCGGCCTCTGGGCCGCCTTTCTTGGCTAACGCGGCAGCGCCTTCGCTGCGCCCCTATCAAACCGAGGCGGTAAAGCGGGTAGTCAGCCACTTTCGCGCCACCAGCGCTCCCGCCGTGGTGGTGCTGCCGACGGGCAGCGGCAAGTCGCTGGTGATCGCTGAACTGGCGAGACTCGCCCGTGGGCGGGTGCTGGTGTTGGCCCACGTGCGCGAGCTGGTGGAGCAGAACCACGCCAAGTACCAAGCGTACGGCTTGGAGGCGGATATCTTCAGCGCTGGGTTAAAGCGCAAAGAGGCCAGTCGCCAAGTGGTGTTTGGCTCGGTGCAGTCGGTGGTGCGTAACCTGGAGCAGTTCAACGACGCCAGCTTTACTCTGCTGGTGATCGACGAGTGCCATCGGGTATCGCTGGAGGAGGACTCCAGCTATCGGCAGGTGATCGAGCACCTGCGGAGCCAGAACCCGCAGCTAAAAATCCTCGGCCTAACCGCCACCCCGTTTCGTTTGGGGCAGGGTTTTATCTACCACCGCCACCACCACGGAATGGTGCGCGGTTCAGAAGAGAGCTTTTTTGCCGACTGTGTGTTTGAACAGCCGCTGCGCCTGATGGTCAAGCAGGGCTTTTTGGCCGCGCCCAAGCGGCTGGATATGGCTATTGAGGGGTACGACTTCTCGGCGCTTGCGCCCTCGTCCAGCGGTCTGTTTCGTGAGGAGGAACTCAACCGCGTGGTGGCGGGCAGCCGCGCGACACCGGGCATCATTGCCCAGGTAGTGGATTACGCCGCCGACCGCCAGGGGGTGATGATTTTCGCCGCGACGGTGGCCCACGCCGAAGAGATCATGGGCTACCTGCCCGCCGAGCAGGCCGCGCTGATTACCGGTGCGACGGCCTCGGCCGAGCGCACCGCGCTGATCGATGCGTTTAAAGCGCGCCAGTTAAAGTATTTGGTCAACGTGGCGGTGTTGACCACCGGCTTCGATGCCCCCCACGTCGATCTGATCGCGATTCTGCGGCCCACCGAGTCGGTCAGCCTGTATCAGCAGATTGTGGGTCGCGGGCTGCGCCTCTCGCCGGGCAAAGAGGAGTGCTTGGTTCTCGACTATGCGGGCAACCCGTGGGACCTCTACGCCCCGGAAGTAGGCGAGCCCAAGCCGGATAGCGATAGCGAACCGGTGCAGGTAGCCTGCCCGGACTGCGGTCACGCGAACCTGTTCTGGGGCAAGCGCGACGGCGAGCTGGTGATTGAACACTTCGGCCGCCGCTGCCAGGGGCTGATTGAGGATGACGCAGGGCGCCGCCGCCAGTGCGAGTTTCGCTTTCGCTTCAAAGTATGCGACGAGTGCGGCGCTGAGAACGATATTGCCGCCCGCCGCTGCCATGGCTGCGAGAAGCTGCTGGTGGACGCCGACGACAAGCTTAAGGATGCGCTGAAGCTAAAAGATGCCAAGGTGCTGCGCGTCAGCGGCATGCATTTGGAAGCAACCACCAATGGCCGTGGCCTGCCGCGCCTAAAAGCCACTTACCACGATGAAGATGGCGAAAACCTGAGCGAATGGTTTGCCTTAGAAACCCCGGCCCAGCGCCGCGCGTTTTATGCCGTTTTTTTACGTGCCCACCTGCGCGCGCCAGGCGGTCAATGGCAACCGACGACGCCTGATGAGGTCGTCAACGAGCAGCGCCGATTGCGCCACCCGGATTTTGTGGTGGGGCGAAAGGTAGGCCGACACTTTCAAATCCGCGATAAGCTGTTTGATTATCAAGGGCGCTATCGTAAAGCCGCCGATGCTGGCTAGATGCCGCGCTGAAAGCACGCTGTTACACTGCTGTTTTCCCACTCATCAATGAAGGATTCGACCCGCGTGAGCGAGACGCCAAGCGCAGCGCCAGACCAAGACCAAGACGTGGCGGAAGCTACTGCCGAGCCGGTGGTGGAGGCGCTTGGGCGTCTGTTTGATGAGCCCATCATGCAGCTACCGGAAGACCTTTATATTCCACCCGAAGCGCTGCGGGTCTTTCTGGAAGCCTTCGAAGGGCCGCTGGATCTGTTGCTGTATTTAATTCGTCGCCAGAATCTGGATATTCTGACCATCAACGTGGCCACCATTACCCACCAGTACATTGAGTACGTGGAGCTGATGAAAGCCATGGAGATTGAGCTGGCGGGTGAGTACCTGCTAATGGCTGCCATGCTGGCGGAGATTAAATCCCGGACGTTGCTGCCACGCCCGCCGAAAGCGGAAGGCGAGGAGGAGGAGGACCCCCGCGCCGAGCTGATTCGTCGCTTACAGGAGTACGAGCGCCTGAAAGAGGCCGCCGAGGCGCTGGATACGCTGCCCCGAGTAGGCCGGGACTGGTTCAGCGTACAGGCGGGCTTACCGCCGTTGGAAACGCGGGTGATCCATCCCGATGTGGAGCTTAATGAGCTGCTGGGAGCGCTGTCCGATATTCTCAAGCGCGCCGAGCTGGCCCAGGCCCACCAGATCAGCCGGGAAGTGCTTTCCACCCGCGAGCGTATGCTGAAAATCATGGAGCAGCTCAGCCAGGATGGAGCGAGCGGTCGCTACACCCCTTTTGAAGCGCTGTTTGCCCTGGAAGAGGGTAAGGCCGGTGTAGTCGTGACCTTTATGGCTATTTTAGAGCTGGCCAAAGAAGCCATGATTGAGATTGTCCAAAACGCACCGCTGTCGCCCATTCACGTGCGTGCCCGCCAAGCGGCGCTGGCCGATGAGGAAGAGGGCGCTTTCGAGCGCTTGGAAGAGGAGCAGGGCGATGCCGCCTCGGCATTTGAAGAGTCTGCGTTTGAACCTGACGAGGAGTCGCGGTGAGAGACACCACGTTAGACGATATTATTGAAGCGGCGCTGTTGGCGGCGGGTGAGCCGCTGCCGGTTGAGCGCCTGGAAACACTATTTTTGGCCGATGAGTGCCCTTCCCGCAAAGCGTTGAGGGAGGCGCTTTCACGGTTAGCGCTGCGCCACGATAACGGCGCGCTCGAACTGGTCGAGACCGCCTCTGGCTTTCAGCTACGCATTCGCCCACGCTTGGCCCACTGGGTCTCGCGGCTGTGGGACGAACGGCCTCAGCGCTACTCTCGAGCACTCTTGGAAACGCTGGCGCTAATTGCCTACCGCCAACCGGTGACTCGGGGTGATATCGAAGATGTGCGCGGTGTGAGCGTCAGCAGTTCGATTATTCGCACGCTGATGGAGCGCGGCTGGATACGCGTGGTGGGCCACCGGGACGTGCCGGGCCGCCCGGCGGTCTATGCCACCACGCGCAGCTTTTTGGATGACTTCGGGCTGAAAACCCTGGATGCGCTGCCGCCCATGCATACCCTGGTCAACGGTGATGATCGCGAAGAGCTTTCTCTGGAGGAGGCATCATCCGAACAAAACCCGCCGTCAGCACTGGACGAAACGGTGCAAAGCGTGCAGGATGCGCCACCCCAGAAAGATGAGAATACGTCGGCAGAGAGTGCCGACCACCACGCCGAGACGGCGTTAACCCAGCCGCTCAGCTTTGCCGATTTAGAGGCACGGCTAGCGGCACGTGCGCAGCGTCAACATGAGGACGCTGGCACGCAGACCAACGATGTGAGGTCAGACGACCATGAGTGAAAGTAATAACACCACGCCGCCTACCAGCGAAAAACTGCAGAAAGTGCTGGCCCGTGCGGGCCTTGGCTCCCGCCGTGAAATGGAAACCGCCATTTCCGACGGCCGCGTGAAGGTGAATAGCCAAGTGGCCAAGCTGGGCGACCGAGTGGAAGCGCGGGATAAGGTCAGCTTTGATGACCGCCCTGTGACGCTGCGCCCAGAAGAGGAAGTGCCGCGTCGGGTCATTATGTACAACAAGCCGGAAGGCGAGCTGTGCACCCGCAAAGACCCGGAAGGCCGTCGCACGGTCTTTGAGCGCCTACCGCGCCTGAAAGGCGAGCGCTGGATTGCGATTGGCCGCTTGGACATCAACACCAGCGGTTTGCTGCTGTTCACCACCGACGGTGAGCTGGCCAACCGCTTGATGCACCCCTCTACCCAGGTAGAGCGTGAGTACGCGGTGCGGGTCATGGGCGACGTCAAGCGCGAGCATATCGTTGCGATGGTCGACGGTGTGATGCTGGAAGATGGCCCGGCGCGCTTTACCGACGTACAGGAGTTTGGTGGCGAAGGCATCAACACCTGGTTCCACGTGGTGATTCTGGAAGGCCGCAACCGTGAAGTGCGCCGCCTGTGGGAGTCCCAGGGGCTTACCGTTAGCCGCCTGAAGCGCGTTCGCTACGGCAACATCTTCCTCGACAAGCGGGCGAAAGCCGGTGAGTGGGTCGAGCTCTCTCAGGATGAGGTAGATGACTTAGCGACGCTGGCCAACCTGGAAACCCGCAAAGTGCCTGAGCTGACGCCAGACGAGAAGAACCGCTGGAGCCGCGACAAGCATAAGCGTCGTCCGGTGCAGGCGATGCGCAAGCCGAAACCGAAGCGCAGTTAAGCTAGGCGCGGTTCAAGCAGTGCGCTCTGCACGGGGTAAGGCTTTTTTGGCACCGTGCAGAGCAGTAGATGTAGACGAAAGATAAAAAAGGGCTTGCTATTCACAAGCCGTATCCGTACTATATGCATCCGTTCGGACGGGTCGTTAGCTCAGTTGGTAGAGCAGTTGACTTTTAATCAATTGGTCGTAGGTTCGAATCCTACACGACCCACCATCCGAAATAAGCAAACGCATCAGGTAGTAGTTTCACCAATGCTTTGTTTTCAATATGTGTTTTGATGTGAGTTAGTGTAGTATTTGCTAGTCGTTTTTGATTAGCGCAGCAAAATTTGGGTCGTTAGCTCAGTTGGTAGAGCAGTTGACTTTTAATCAATTGGTCGTAGGTTCGAATCCTACACGACCCACCAAATTTAACGCCCTTGGTAGCTTGCTGCCAGGGGCGTTTTGCTATGCACGTTTTGCCGCGCTGCAGCGTGACTTTCTGCTTGCAGCGGGCAACGATTGTCCACCACAATATGATGACAATAACGTGATTGCCACGGTGGTACAGTGGTGAGACGCGTAGTGAGAAGCATAGTTAGAAGAATAGTTAGAAGCATAGTGAAAAACGTATTGGTTAACGCATAATCGATAGATCGTTTGGCTGCCGAAGATGTCACGGCAGCCCTGGCTCTAAGCGAGCCAGGCTGGTGACGTGCCACCGCGAGAGACGCAGCGGCCGTTGCCCCCGAGTGCGGCGCATGCGGAGCGCATACGCCGTGACTGGTGTTTAACAGGGGGATTCCCTGTTCGTCACAGTGGTAGACACGATGACTATTATGACCTCTCAAGCTGAGCTAGACGCTCCGCTACCAAGCCCGTACTGCCCTGCCCGTATCCCTGCGGAAGATGAAGCGCGAGTGGCTGAAATCAAGCAGTTGCTCAAGGCGAATAACGCCGTTTTGGTAGCGCATTACTACACTGACGATGCCATTCAGCAGCTTGCCGAAGAGACCGGCGGCTGTGTGGCTGACTCTCTGGAAATGGCCCGCTTCGGTGCCCGTCACGATGCCACAACGCTGGTGGTTGCAGGCGTGCGCTTTATGGGCGAAACGGCCAAGATCCTTTCCCCAGAAAAGCGTGTGTTGATGCCTACGCTCGAAGCGACCTGTTCGCTCGATATTGGTTGCCCTATCGATGAGTTCAGCGCCTTCTGCGACGCCCATCCGGACCGTACTGTGGTGGTGTATGCCAACACCTCGGCGGCGGTGAAGGCGCGTGCCGATTGGGTCGTGACCTCTTCGATTGCCGTTGAGGTCATTGAGCATCTGCAGGCGAAGGGTGAAAAGATTTTGTGGGCACCGGATAAGCATCTGGGTGGCTATATTCAGAAAAAAACCGGTGCCGACATGCTGATGTGGGACGGTGCCTGCATCGTGCACGAGGAGTTCAAGGCGAAAGGCATTCAAGACTTGAAGCGTCTGTATCCGGATGCCGCCGTGCTTGCCCACCCGGAGTCGCCGGAGGCTGTTGTGCAGCTGGCCGATGTGGCTGGCTCTACCTCCCAGCTCATCAAAGCAGCCCAAACGCTGCCCAATGAAAAGCTGATTGTGGCCACTGACCGGGGCATTTTCTTCAAGATGCAGCAGGCGGTGCCTGAGAAAACGCTCTTTGAAGCGCCCACAGCAGGCAACGGTGCGACGTGCCGCAGCTGTGCCCACTGCCCCTGGATGGCGATGAACGCGTTGGATAATCTGGCAGGCGCGCTGCGTGAAGGCAGCGGCGAGATCTTTGTTGATGATGCCTTGCGTCAGCAGGCGTTAAAGCCCCTGGAGCGTATGCTGAACTTTAACGCTTAAACATTAGCGCTTAAGTATCAGCGCTTTAACATCAGTACAACGTTTCTGCTGTAAGCCAAAAGCCCGAACGCGATGCGTCGGGCTTTTTTGTATGTTTTGTATGTGCTTCAGGGCGCTAAAACTTCTCTAGCGCCTCTCGGTACTCAAGAAACGCTTCTCTGCGCTGTTCAATGCGCGCTAGTGCCTGAGTGTCGTTTTCCTGCTGGGCGGCGTCTTTGGCAATACTCAACTGTCGAATGCCGCGGTCCACTCGGCCGGTGAGCTGCAGGTGCTCAGCGCGGGCCAGGTGACCCCAGCCGTTAAACCCGCTGCGCCCGGCGGCCTCTGCCAGCAGGTTGAAGCCCTGTGGGCTTTCCGGGTGCTGCGTGGTGATATCACGAAGCAGGTCGTAAGCCGCTGCTGGATCGCGCTGTAGCTGCGCCTCCGCCAGGGTCAGCTGAGCAGGCAGATAGTTAGGCATTAGCCGCAGTAAACGCTGGCTTCGGGAAATGGCCTCATCATAGCGTTGGGCTTCCAGGGCTACATTCGCCGCGGAGGCGGGCAGCATGCCGTAATCAGGAAGCTCGTTGGCAAGCTGGTCGAGGGTTTGCAGTGCGCGGTCGGTTTGGCCATTGTGCGCATCGATGAGTGCGTTGATATAACGCAGCGCAGGCTCCTCGGCATCTTCCTGCGCCAGACGCGAAGCCGCTTGTTGGGGCGTATTGCGGTAAATGCTCAGCAGGGCGCGAGCGCGCATCATGTCGTAGAGCGTATCGCTGGTGTAGCGGCTGGCCACGCTAAGCTGAGAAACCCGCGCTTGGGCGTCGCTCAAGCGGCTATCTGACACAGGGTGAGTCAATAGAAATTCAGGCGGCGTGCCGCCTTGAAGTCGCGAAAGGCGCTGCATGGTATCGAACATGCGTACCATGGCTTCTGGGTCGTAGCCTGCTTCTGCCATGGCCTGCAGGCCAATACGGTCTGCCTCTTGCTCAAAGCGCCGGGAGTAGGCGAGCTGGTCCTGAATAAGCGCTGCCTGAGAGCCCATGGCGGTGGCAATGCCCGCATCGCCGCCGCCGCTGGCAGCAATCAGCATACCGGCTAGCATAGCCGCCATGGCGGGCAGCTGGGTCTGTTCTGCACGAGCGCTGCCACGGGCGTAGTGGCGTTGGGAGAGGTGGCCAAGCTCGTGGGCAATCACTGATACAAAAGCGCCTTCATCTTCGGCAAAGGCAAACAGCCCTGAATTAATGCCCACCACGCCGCCGGGCACCGCAAACGCATTGAGCGAACGGTTATCCACCATCACCGTGGTGGTTTGCAGGCTGCCGAGCTGGCTGTAAGGCGCAAGGCGGGCCACCAGGCTCTCCAGATAGTCGCTAACGATGGGGTCCTGCCACTGGGGGGCCTGAGCGCGGAACTGGCGCAGCCATGCGCGGCCAAGACGAAACTCCTCATTGCTCACCGTCGCCGATGCGCCGCCCAGACTAGGCAACTGATAGTCGTCATAGCTATGGCTTGGCGGGCTGACGCAAAGCACGCCTAGCGACAGCGCTATCGCGCAAGCCCAGCGAGAGTGAACGGGTCTAAAGTGCAGCATGGCATCCCCATGAGTTCTGATAATAAGCGCAGCGAACAACGGTGTGACATTGATTCAGGCAGGGAAGTGCCGTTAAATCAACGTCACGGCGGGCAACGCAAAAAAACAGTTTATGCAACAATGCTGTTGTTATGTAGCCATCGAACGATTTAGCACCACGTAAAGCCGCATTTTGGGGGATAGGGTATGTCTGAGCAAACAGCGTCTGGGTTAGCGGAAGGGGTTCAGCCCGATAGGGTGTTGGACGCCACGGGGTTGCACTGCCCGCTGCCGCTGTTAAAGGCGAAACAGGCACTGGCAGGCCTTGCGCCGGGCCAACTGCTGGAAGTGAGTGCGACCGATGCGGGTGCATGGCGGGATATGGCAGCGTTTACCGAGCTAAGTGACCACGTACTGGAAGCCCGAGTGCAGCGCGGCGAGGTATATGTTTTTTGGATACGTAAAGCAGGGAACTCCCACTCATGACCATGCGCAGCATCCTGAAAAGTTGGGTCGATCGTTACTTTTCAGACGAAGAGGCGTTAATTCTTCTGTTAGTACTGGTGGCAGGGTTTGCTGCCATTATTTGGTTTGGCCGCATGCTGGCGCCTTTCTTCACCGCGCTGGTGTTGGCGTTTTTACTGCAAGGGGTGGTGAGCGCGCTGACGCGACGTCGAGTGCCGCATTTGCTGGCCGTCATTTTGGTGTTTTTGGCATTCGTCAGCGTGCTGCTCACGCTAGCGTTTATCTTGATGCCGCTGATCTGGAATCAGCTGGTCGGACTCGTTCAAGAAACGCCGCGCATGTTTGCCAGCGGCCAGGGGTGGCTAGATCAGCTGCAAGAGCGCTTCCCCAATATCGTGACGCCTGATCAGATGCAGAGCTGGATTGGCGTTGCCGGGCGGGAAATTAGCCAGCTGGGTCAGCGTGCCTTGACGCTCTCGTTGACCTCGCTTGGCAATGTCATGTCGTTGATCATCTATTTGGTGTTAGTGCCGATTTTGGTCTTTTTTATGCTGAAAGATCGTGAGGCGCTGGTGGGCTTTACGCTCTCGCTGCTGCCGCAGAAGCGGACGCTGCTGACGCGCATCTGGCATGAAATGGATCGCCAAATCGCCAATTATATCCGCGGTAAGTCCATCGAGATCGTTATCGTTGGCACGGTGGCGTATATCACGTTCGCGTTTTTTGGCTTGCCCTATACGGCGCTACTGGCCGTGCTGGTCGGTTTTTCCGTATTGGTGCCCTACATTGGCGCGGCGGTGGCCACCATCCCCGTGGCGGCGGTAGCGGGCTTCCATTTCGGTATTAGCGAGCAATTTGTCTACGTTTTAGTGGCCTACGGCGTGCTGCAGGCACTGGATGGCAACGTACTGGCCCCCGTGTTGTTCTCAGAAACCAACAATATCCACCCGGTCTCCATTATCGTGGCGGTACTGTTCTTTGGCGGCATTTGGGGATTTTGGGGCGTGTTTTTCGCCATTCCGCTGGCGACCCTGCTCAAAGCCTTAGTGTATGCGTGGCCAAGGGGGATGGAAGAGCGAAACGCGTATGTATCGCCTCCGACGCTTAAACAGGATTAGTGGTGGCTGTGGCTGTGCCCTATCGTTGGGCACAGCCAAGGGCATGCCTACTTGTTATTGAGTGCCTGGGCAGCGGCCAGTACTTCTTCCGCATGGCCGGGCACTTTAACGCCGCGCCACTCCTGAGCAAGCTTGCCGTCGCGGTCAACCAGGAAGGTGCTGCGCTCGACGCCTAAATGCTCTTTGCCGTACATCTTCTTAAGTTTGATCACGTCAAATAGCTGGCAGACGGTTTCGTCTTTGTCGGAAATCAGTTCAAAATTGAAATCCTGCTTGGTTTTGAAGTTTTCCTGGGCGCGAAGTCCATCGCGAGATACACCGATCACTACAGTATTGGCGGCATCGAAGGCGGCTTTGCGATCACGGAAGTCGCCGCCCTCAGTGGTGCAGCCTGGGGTGCTGGCCTTGGGGTAGAAGTAGATCACCACCTGCTGACCGCGTAGTTCAGACAGCGTGATGGTGGTATCCCCTGTAGCCGTAGCGGAAAAATCAGGGATAGGCTGGCCGAGTTCGATAGGCATAATAGCTCCTAAATAGGGGTGACTTTCATGACAAATTACACGTAAGCACAGCGCCCCTGTCAAAGCGGATTCTCTACGTTAAGCAAACTCGCAGCGCTTTACGCTGTACAGGTTCGAATCGCCTGAGTACCATTTGCTGTTTGTGGGCAGGGGTGATCGCGCTCCTTCAAGGTATCTGCGCCGCGTCTTAACTCAATGTACGTCATTGCATCCTGCGTGGCAGCTTGATTTCAACTTTTTGCAGGTGAGGAAAATACGGATGATCACAGGCAGCATTGTCGCCCTGGCGACGCCGATGAAGGTCAATGGCGACATCGACTGGGAGGCGCTTCGTCGTCTGGTGAACTTCCACCTCGATAATGGCACCGATGCCATCGTCGCTGCGGGCACCACGGGTGAGCCCACCACTATGTCTTTTGCTGAGCACTTTGATGTGATTCGCAGCGTGGTGGAAGAGGTGAATGGCCGCATTCCGGTGATTGCCGGTACGGGGGCGAACGCCACCTCTGAAGCGGTTGAGCTGGCGCGTTATGCCAGCGAAGTAGGCGCTGACTACTGCCTCTCCGTGTGCCCCTACTACAACAAGCCCACCCAGGAAGGCCTGTACCAGCACTTTAAAGCGGTGGCTGAAGGTAGCAAGCTGCCGGTTATCCTATATAACGTGCCGAGCCGCACCTGCTCTGATCTCTATAACGAGACGGTGGTGCGGTTAGCGGAAGTGAACAATATTATCGGCCTGAAAGACGCCACCGGGAACCTTGAGCGCGCAGAGGATCTAATCTCACGCTTGAAAGGCAGCGACTTCATGCTCTACTCCGGTGATGACGCAACGGCGTGCGATTTCATGCTGATGGGCGGCCATGGCGATATCTCCGTTACAGCGAACGTTGCCCCTAAAGCCATGCACGACCTGTGCGCCGCTGCGGTGGCGGGGGATGCCGACAAGGCCCACCAAATCAATACGCGCCTGATGCCGTTGCACACTAACTTAGGCATCGAGTCTAACCCCATTCCCGTAAAGTGGGCGTTGAACCGCATGGGTTACATGGACGCCGGCATTCGTCTGCCGCTGACGTGGCTATCAGAGAAATACCACGGCACGGTGAGCGAAGCGCTGCAGCTAGCGGGCGTCGTAGAGGAGTAACCCCCGGCGCTACGAATCTTTTGCTACCCGGACATGGCGTGTCCTGCCGGGTAACTGACCTGTTGACTGTTAAGGTGGCTTGATGAGCTCTGTGCTTGAACAACGTGCGCTTAAATGGATACCGCTGGCACTCGCAGCCGCTGTGACACTGGCAGGCTGCGCGCGCGATGGTTACTACCACGACCGCAACTTGGACTACACCGAAGCGGCTCCTGCGCCGCCCCTCGTGCTGCCTGAAACCCGTAACACCCAACGCTACCAGGATGCTATGCCGGTCCCTCAGGTAGCGATGCAGGGCACGCAGCTGGACGAACCGGAAGAAATAGCGCCGCCGCAGTCGCTCGCGATTGGCAGTGGGTTAGAGCCTGAGTACGTTGAGCGCCGTCAGGTGGGTGGCCAAAGCTGGCTAGT
Organism: Halomonas sp. SIMBA_159; assembly: GCF_046536035.1. Taxonomy (NCBI): domain Bacteria; kingdom Pseudomonadati; phylum Pseudomonadota; class Gammaproteobacteria; order Oceanospirillales; family Halomonadaceae; genus Halomonas; species Halomonas sp. SIMBA_159. The sequence goes on along the minus strand of NZ_JAWJBT010000004.1, from coordinate 166,763 downwards.
GGTTGCCGCAGACCCCGGTACCGTTTGGCCGCAGCTGGAGGCGTTCGTGCGTAGCCGTCAGCTAGGTGTTCAAGAGAGTAGCGCCACCCAAGGCGTGATTGTGACCTCACAAGCGACGCTGCGTTTGCAAAGCGCCCTGCGCGCGGGCAGCAGCGAAATACGCTGTGACCAAGGTGGTCAGAGAGTAGAGAGCTGTTTGGCCGCGTTAGAGCAGTATCTGGGGGCGCGTAGCGCCACAGCAAGCTCCTCATCTTGGACCGCACAGCGCCTTGCCAGCGAGCAAACGCTGCAAATGCGTCAGCAGGGTGACGAATGGGAAGTCGTGATTCCGCAGCCCATCGACCGTGTTTGGGCCGAGCTGAACCACTACCTATCGCTTGATTTCACCCAAGAAGGGCAGCGCGACCTGCTTGCGACGTCCGCTGATAACTACGAGTTCTTGGTGGAGTACATGACGGAAACTGAGCGTGGGCGCAACCCGCTGCAGATCGTCTTTAGCCCTGATGTTCGTCGCATGTCGCAGCAGATTCGCCTAGCGCTTGAGCCCAACGGTGACCAGACCGTGCTGCGTGCTATCAACGCCAGCGAGCGTAGTTTTAGCGCTGATGATCAGCGCGAGTTGCTTGAGCGTGTCTCCGGCTACTTACGTTAACCCTTTGACTCTCACTCTCTCACGGAGCCTCCATGGAAAAGCGCCAAGAACTCTATGCCGGCAAGGCAAAATCCGTCTACACCACTGACGATCCTGACCTGCTGGTACTGCACTTTCGTGATGATACCAGCGCTTTTGATGGTAAAAAGAAAGAGGCGCTCGCCCGTAAAGGGATGGTGAACAACATTTTCAACGCCTTCATCATGGAGCGTTTGGAAGAGGGCGGTATCCCCACGCATTTTGAGAAGCAGCTTTCTAATAACGAAAGCCTGGTCAAAAAAATGCAGATGATCCCGGTAGAGTGCGTGGTGCGTAACATTGCCGCTGGCGGTTTGGTGAAGCGTCTGGGCGTGGAAGAAGGCATTATGCTCAACCCGCCGACCTTTGAGTTGTTCCTCAAGAACGACGAGAAGGGCGACCCGATGATCAACGAGTCGCTGGCGGAAACCTTTGGCTGGGCAACCCCCGAGCAACTCGCCAAGATGAAGACGCTGACCTTTAAAGTGAACCACATCCTCAAACAGCTGTTCGCGGAAGGCGATATGCTGCTGGTTGATTACAAGCTTGAGTTCGGTGTGTTCAACGGCGAAGTAGTGTTGGGCGACGAGTTCTCGCCAGACGGCTGCCGTTTGTGGGATGCCAACACCCGCGAGAAGCTGGATAAAGACCGCTTCCGCCAGGGGTTGGGTGGCGTGATTGAAGCCTACGAAGAAGTGGGTCGCCGCCTGGGTATTACCTTTCCCGCCTAACGTGTTTCGTTAGCCAGTGGGTCGATTGCCACCACCTTCAAGGTGGTGGCGTCGTTTTCAAAGAGAGTTGTTTGTACCGCCTGGAATTTCACGTCCACATCTCTCAACCGCACCCCGTAAATGCGCTCGCTTTGCCCTTCTCGCTGGTAAGCCGGGCGAGGATCTTGGCCTAACACCTGCTCAATCAGCGCATGAAGCGAGGAGCCGTCAGCGCGAGCGGCAAGGCTGGCCTGGGCGGCCTGGCTAAAGCTCACGGGCAGCAGTGAGGGCGCGCTGGGGGCAAACCCGGCCCGTGCGTCGGGCTTTGCTTCGGCCCACGGCAGGTAGGGTTTGATATCGACCACCGGCGTGCCGTTGACCAAATCGCAGCCTGCCAAGTGCAGGCTTACCCCTTGCCGGGTATCGATATTCGCCAGTTCGATCAACGAGAGCCCGAGCCGATTAGGGCGATGGGTGCTACGGCTGGCAAACACGCCGACTTTGCGGTTGCCGCCCAGGCGTGGTGGACGCACCAAAGGCGTCCAGCGAGTTGGGCTTTGATGAAAGATAAACGTCACCCATAGATGGCTAAACTCTTCCAAGCCCCGTACGGTGAGAGGATCGTTAAACGGCGGTGTCAGCACTAATCGCGCATTGGCAGCTGGTGCGAGCCCTGGCTGGCGGGGAACGCCGAATTTGTCCGGGTAATCGCTGATGATATGGCCAATGGGTGTCAGCGCGAATGACGCGCTGTCGGAGTTATCGTGCATAGCACTGCCTTGTAGACGCTGGCCGTGGCCAACGTGATCAATGAAATCGGGGTCTTTTGTAACGTAGCGATGAGTATAAAATAGCCTGCTGGCGACAGACAGTCAGACGTTCTTTGCCAGCCGCGAAATCCCATTGAGGCGAAGCATGTTAAAAACCAACGAACGCGAATCAGCGCCTACACCGACGGCACGAGTGACCTATCGCGCGGCGCTGGCGCGAGATGCCGGAGATCAGGCCGAAGTGTTTTACCATGCGGTCATGCAGGGGGCGGCTGCCCACTACGGGCTGGATGAGCGCCTTGCCTGGGCGAATGCGCTGCCCCGCGAGGCAAGCGCTTGGGCCGCACGCCAAGCGCTTTACACAACCCTAGTGGCCGCGTGTGATGGCCGCTGCGTGGGCTTTTTAGAACTCAATATCAGCGCAGGACGTATTGAAACCCTCTACGTGTGGCCGTCATTAGCGGGTCGCGGCATTGGGACAACGCTGCTGATCCATGCCGAGCGCATCCTGCTGGAACATGGCGTGTCTCAGGTGGAAATTGAAGCAAGCCTCGTGCTTTTTGAGCGCCTGCAGCGCCGAGGTTTCGATAACCTCGGCGAGCAGTGGGTGGAACGCAGCGGCGAAATGCTGCGCCGCTATCGGCTGGTGAAACAGCTCAGCGCGGTAGAAACCTAACGACTAAACGTTAAAGGTTTGCGTGATGCGCATCGACAGGTCGATGGATTTGACGTCTTTCGTCAGCGCGCCGCTGGAGATGCAGTCGACCCCCGTGTCGGCAATCGCTCTCAGCTTAGAGTCATCCACGTTGCCAGAGGCTTCCAGCGTGGCACGGCCGCCGTTGATTTCCACCGCTACGTGGAGGTCTTCAATGGCGAAATTGTCCAGCATCACGATGTCGGCACCCGCCGCTAGCGCCTGGTCTAACTCTTCAAAGGTTTCGACTTCCACTTCCACCGGCAGGTCGCTGGCGACTTTACGGGCCTGTGCTACCGCCGCCTGAATACCGCCACAGGCGGCGATGTGGTTCTCTTTGATCAAGAACGCATCCCACAAGCCTATGCGATGGTTGTGCCCGCCGCCGCAGGTTACGGCGTATTTTTGCGCCAATCGCATGCCGGGGAGCGTTTTGCGGGTATCGAGCAGACGCACGCCGGTGCCTTCGATTAAATCTACGTAGCGGCGCGTGGCGGTGGCAGTGGCCGATAGCGTTTGCAGCATATTAAGCGCTGCGCGTTCACCGGTCAGCAGGCTGCGGGCCGGGCCTTCTAGCTCTAAAAAGCACTGGTCAGCGTCTAACGCGTCGCCATCGGCTGCCTGCCAGCGCAGCGTGACGCGGCTATCCAAGAGACGAAAGATTTCGTCGACCCAGGCAACGCCGCAGAGTACGGCGGGTTCGCGGGTAATCACTTTAGCGGTTGCCCACTGGTTCTCGGGGATTAACTGAGCCGTGATATCTCCCGTGCCAACGTCTTCGGCCAGCAGGCGGGCGGCACAAGCATGCGTCTCTTCAGCAAGAGCAGGTTGATAATCCATAGCGGTGAGTTCTCTGGGCGTTATCTTCGGTGACGGGCATTATAGTGAAACAGAGCGCGAACGTAGAGGAGCGTATTGGCAATGAACAGAGAAATCGTGGCAGGGCAGTGGCCCCAAGCACGGCAAGTGCGATCACCCAATCAAGATGCGCGCCCCCATCAAGAGGTGTCGCTGCTGCTACTGCATGCCATCAGCCTGCCGCCTGGGCAGTTCTCAGGCGATGCCATTGAAGCGCTGTTTACCAATCGTCTGGACCCCAGTGCGCACCCCTTTTTTGCGCAAATAGCCCATCTACGCGTGTCGGCGCACTTCTTGATTCGCCGCGATGGCCAATGCCTGCAGTTTGTCGATACCGACCAGCGTGCTTGGCACGCAGGGCGCTCCTACTGGTGGGATGCGGCGAGATCCTCCTGGCGTTCTGCACTGAATGATTTTTCAGTCGGCATTGAGCTTGAGGGCGATGATCAAACGCCCTTTACCAAGGCGCAGTATGACTCCTTAGTGGCCATAACGTGGGCCTTAATGGCGCGCTACCCAGCGTTAACGGAAGAGCGAATCACTAGTCACGCCAAAGTAGCGCCGCTGCGCAAAACCGATCCAGGACCTGCCTTTGATTGGGCCTACTTTCGCCAGCGATTGGCAGCCTTCCGCGTTTGATTAGCAATTGAGTAGGTTAAAAACACGGTTTAAGTGGTTCTGATGACAGACAATAAAACGGTAGTTTAACTACATTCAGAGGGCGTTAGTCGCAGCGACAAAGGTCTTATAAAGCGCTTATGTTGCAGTGCAATAGTTTGTTTTGGATAGCCTTTTACAGTTCACTAGAATTGGCAGCGTGGCGACTTTGCGGTATCTTCGCATATACAAAAGGCTAATTTTTACAACGCATGTGTAGCTTTACTACATTAAGACGAGCGTAGCTTGTTGAATGTAGAACGAAAACCCCCGCACGGTGCAAACGCATCGTGGCATTGATTGGCCTGTGGTGGCTAAACACCGCAGCCGCCCCAGGCCCGAAGGGTTGGCGGGGCTCATTGTCATTTATCGTCATTCGGAGAGACCTCTATGAGTCTGGAGACAAGAGAAGATCTCGATCCGGTCGAAACCACGGAGTGGCTGGAATCCCTGGAATCGGTACTGGATCGTGAGGGCGAGGATCGTGCCCGCTACCTGATGACCCGCCTGGCGGATCGCCTGCGCCGGGACGGGATGAAGGTGCCCTTCTCGGTGACAACCCCCCACCGTAATACGATTCCGGTTCATCGCGAAGCGCCCATGCCGGGCGACCTATTCATGGAGCGTCGCATTCGCTCTCTGATTCGCTACAACGCGATTGCACAGGTTATTCGTAACAACCGGGCTAACCCGGGCTTGGGTGGTCACATTGCAAGCTTCATGTCGTCCGCAACGCTGTACGACGTAGGTTTCAACCATTTCTTCCGCGCTCCCAAAGGCGACTTTGAAGGCGACCTGATTTACATCCAGGGTCACGTAGCGCCGGGCATTTACGCGCGCTCGTACCTGGAAGGCCGTCTGTCTGAAGAGCAGATGGACAAGTTCCGCCGCGAAGTCGACGGCGACGGTCTGTCCTCCTACCCGCACCCATGGCTGATGCCGGATTACTGGCAGTTCCCCACGGTGTCGATGGGTCTTGGCCCGATTCAGGCCATCTATCAAGCCCACGTGATGAAGTACTTGCATCACCGTGAGCTGAAAGATATGCACGACCGCAAAATTTGGTGCTTCATGGGCGACGGCGAGTGTGACGAGCCGGAATCCCTGGGCGCGATCTCGCTGGCTGGCCGTGAAAACCTCGATAACCTGATCTTCGTGATCAACTGTAACCTGCAGCGCCTGGACGGCCCGGTACGCGGTAACTCCCGCGTCATGGACGAGTTCGAAGGTGTCTTCCGTGGTGCCGGTTGGAACGTGATCAAGGTGGTATGGGGTCGTCACTGGGATCCGCTGTTCGAGAAGGACAAAAAAGGCATCCTGCAAAAACGTATGGATGAAGCGGTTGACGGCGAGTACCAAAACTACAAAGCGAACGGCGGCTCTTACACCCGTGAGCACTTCTTTGGTAAGTACCCAGAAACCGAGGCGATGGTCAAAGACCTCACCGACGAAGATATCTGGAAGCTTAACCGTGGCGGCCATGACCCGTTCAAGGTCTACGCGGCGTACAACGAAGCGGTGAACACCACTAACGGCAAGCCCACGGTCATCCTGGCGCACACCGTTAAAGGGTATGGCATGGGTAGCGGCGATGGCGAAGCAGCCAACGAAGCGCACCAGGTCAAGAGCATGGAGCACGAAGCGCTGAAGAAATTCCGCGACCGTTTCGGTATTCCGCTCACCGACGAGCAGCTTAAAGACGTGCCTTACTACAAGCCGGAAGACGACTCTCCCGAGCTTAAGTACATGCATCTGCAGCGTGAGCGTCTCAACGGCTACCTGCCGAGCCGCCGCAGCAACTTTGACGCGCTAGAAATTCCGAGCCTGGAAGACAAAACCTTTGCCTCGCAAATGGGTGGCTCTAAAGGGCGCGAAGTCTCTACCACCATGGCGTTTGTGCGCATTCTTAATGGTTTGGTAAAAGACAAGCAGCTGGGCAAGCAGGTCGTGCCGATTATTCCTGACGAAGCGCGTACCTTCGGTATGGAAGGCATGTTCCGCCAGCTGGGTATCTACACCTCTGAAGGTCAGAAGTACGAGCCGGTCGATAAAGGCCAGATCATGTACTACCGCGAGGACCAGAAAGGCCAGGTTCTCGAAGAGGGTATTTCTGAAGCAGGCGCGATGTCGGCGTGGATTGCCGCCGCGACCTCTTACAGCAATAACAATGTCACCCTGCTGCCGTTCTACATCTACTACTCGATGTTTGGCTTCCAGCGTATCGGTGACTTGGCCTGGGCCGCAGGCGACTTGCAGGCACGTGGCTTTATGGTCGGCGGCACCGCAGGGCGTACTACGCTCAACGGTGAAGGCCTGCAGCACCAGGATGGTCACAGCCTGATTCAGGCGTCCACCATCCCCAACTGCCGCAGCTACGACCCCACCTATGCGCACGAAGTGGCGGTTATCGTGCAGGATGGTCTGAAGCGCATGTTCACAGATAAAGAGAACTGCTTCTACTACCTGACCGTGATGAACGAGAACTACGAGCACCCTGAGCTTGAGAACGTACCTGCTGACGATATCGTTAAAGGTATGTACCTGCTCAAAGAGACCCAGGGTGACAAAGGTCGCGTTCAGCTGATGGGCTCAGGCACCATTCTGCGTGAAGTAGAAGCGGCCGCTGAGCTGCTGGCCAACGACTGGGGCATCGGTGCGGACATCTGGAGCGTGACCAGCTTTAACGAGCTGCGTCGTGAAGCGCTGCTGCTGGAGCGTGAAGCCTTCCTGAACCCGGATGCTGAAGCCAATAAGCCCCACGTTACCAAGTGCCTGGAAGGCCGTGACGGCCCGGTGATTGCTTCTACTGACTACATGAAGCTGTACGCTGATCAGGTGCGTGCCTGGGTGCCGAATGACTACACCGTACTGGGTACCGATGGTTTTGGTCGTTCCGATACCCGTGAGAAGCTGCGCTACTTCTTCGAAGTAGACCGTTACTTCGTCACTGTCGCCGCGCTGCGTGCCCTGGCTGACCGCGGTGAGATTGATCGTAAGCATGTCGGCGAAGCGCTGAAAAAGTATGGCATTGACGCCAACAAGCCGAACCCGCTGACTAGCTAAACCGCTGCCCGGCGGGCAGATGCCCGCCGGCTCGATCCGATTTGGAAGGAGCGCGACCTTGAGTAGCGAAATCATCAAAGTTCCCGATATCGGTGGGGATACCGATGTCGAAATCATCGAGATTGCGGTGTCAGAAGGCGACGTCATTGAAGCGGAAGACACCCTGATCACTCTGGAATCCGACAAAGCCAGCATGGATGTACCGGCCCCGAAAGGCGGCAAGGTGATCAAAGTGTTGGTGAAAGAGGGCGATAAAGTCTCCGAAGGTGACGATATCGTTGAGCTGGAAGTGGAAGGCGGCAGTGAAAGCGATGCCGAGCCGGAAGCCGCCGCTGAAGAAAGCCAGCCCGAAGCGCCTGCCAAGCAGCCAGAAGCGGCCCCAGCGCCGAAGAAAGCCAGCGGTGGCAAGCAAACCGTGGATATCAAAGTCCCGGACCTCGGTGGCTCTGACAACGTTGAGATCATCGAAGTCGCCGTCGGCGCAGGCGATGAAGTTAACGCTGAAGATACGCTGATCACCCTGGAGTCTGACAAAGCCTCTATGGATGTGCCCAGCCCGCACAGCGGCAAGATCGTGGCGCTGACCGTTAAAGAAGGCGATACCGTCTCTGAAGGCGACGTCATCGGCCAGATGGAAATCGCTGGTGAAGGCGATGCCGCTGAAGAGGAAGCGCCGGCACAAGCAGACGAGCCTGCTGCTGCCAGCGAGCCCGCTGAAGAAGACGCGGCCGAAGAAGAGAGCGGTAGCGGTGAGCCGGAGCGTAAAGAAATTCGCGTGCCGGATCTTTCGGGCTCTTCTGACGTGCCGATTATCGAAATTGGCGTGGCCGCTGGCGATGAAGTTGACGTTGAAGACCCGCTGATCACCCTGGAGTCTGACAAAGCCTCCATGGACGTGCCGAGCCCCTTCAAGGGTAAGATTCTGGAGCTGACCGTCAAAGAGGGTGACACCGTCTCTGAAGGCGATGTGATCGGCTATATGGAAGTGGCGGGTGCCAAAAAAGCGGCGCCGAAAAAGGCAGCACCTGAAAAGGCGCAGCAGAGCAGCGCTAGCACATCAAGTGCCAAGCCGGCTCAGTCGCCTTCAGGCACCCCAAGCCCCGAAGCGCAAATGGCCTCTCATAAGCCACGCGACGGTAAGCTGGTCCACGCTGGCCCTGCGGTACGCATGCTGGCCCGCGAGCTGGGCGTAGATATTGGCCTCGTTAAGCCCAGCGGTCCGAAAGACCGCGTGCTGAAAGAGGACGTACAAGCGTACGTTAAGCAAGCCATTGCGAACCAGGGCAAAGCTCCGGCAGCAGCGCCTGCGGCCAGCGGTGGGGCAGGTATTCCTGCGGTACCGGAAGTCGACTTCAGCCAGTTTGGTGAAGTGGAAGAGAAGCCGATGGGCCGCCTGCTCAAAATGGGCGCAACCAATCTGCATCGCAGCTGGCTCAACGTGCCCCACGTGACCCAGTTTGACGAAGCCGATATCACCGAGCTTGAAAACTTCCGTAAAGCAATGAAAGCAGAAGTCGAAGCTCAGGGCGCTAAGCTCACGCCGTTACCGTTTATGGTGAAAGCGTGTGCCTTTGCACTGCGTAAATTCCCCCAGTTCAACGTCAGCCTGAAAGGCGACGGCGATACGCTGGTATGGAAAAACTACGTGCACATCGGTATCGCGGTGGATACACCGGATGGCCTGATGGTGCCGGTAGTACGCAACGCCGATAAGAAGTCCTTGATTGAAATTGCCAAGGAAATGGCGGAGCTAGGTAAAAAAGCGCAAACCAAGAAGCTCAAGCGTGATGAGATGACCGGTGGCTGCTTCACTATTTCGAGCCTGGGCTCGATTGGTGGAACCGCCTTCACGCCGATTGTTAATGCACCTGAAGTAGCGATTTTGGGCGTATCGAAAGCGCAAATGAAGCCGGTATGGGATGGTAATGCCTTCCAGCCGCGCCTAATGATGCCGCTGTCGCTCTCCTACGATCACCGTGCGATTAACGGTGCGGATGCGGCGCGCTTCACCGCCTTCCTGGCGGACGTGCTTACCGATATCCGTCGTTTACTGCTGTAATCGGTCATAAAAGCAAGCCACAAGCGGCGCCCTGATGGGCGCCGCTTGTGTTTATAACGACTTAGCTGCGGCAATGGTGGGTGGCGTAAACAGGGTGACCAAAGTACTAATGCTGGCCACTTTGCTGTTTTTGCTCAAAAAAACACAAAATAATCGCGCTCTCAGGCTTTTGGGGAGTTGTGTCCCCTGAACGGCACGGTTATTGTCGATTCATTGATTTCATCTATCACTATCATTCAAGACGATCATTCAAGGAGCAGTGCTATGCGTTTAATCCTGTTGGGTGCCCCCGGCGCGGGGAAAGGGACTCAAGCTCAGTTTATATGCGAGCAGTTTAAGATTCCCCAGATTTCCACCGGAGATATGCTGCGCACCGCTATAAAAGATGGCACCGAACTGGGCCTTAAAGTTAAAGAGATCATGAACAGCGGTGGTCTGGTGTCAGACGACATCATCATTGATTTGGTCAAAGAGCGCATTAGCCAGCCTGACTGCGCTAATGGCTTTCTGTTTGACGGCTTCCCGCGCACCATTCCTCAGGCGGATGCCATGAAAGAGGGCGGTGTGAAACTCGACCATGTGTTGGAAATCGCCGTGCCGGATGAAGAGATTGTGAGCCGCCTGGCTGGCCGTCGTGTGCACCCGGCCTCTGGTCGCGTGTACCACGTTGAGCACAATCCGCCTAAAGAGCCGGGTAAAGATGATGTGACCGGCGAAACGCTGATTCAGCGTGAAGACGATCAAGAGTCCACGGTACGTAACCGCCTGTCGGTGTACCACGATCAAACTGCGCCGCTGGTGGACTACTACCAGCAGTGGGCTAAAGAAGATCCTGCCGCCGCGCCTCAGTACCATCGCGTAGAAGGGATAGGCAGCGTGACAGACATTACCCGTCAGGTGAAAGAAGCGCTGAACTAAGCGTTTCACCTCACAAGCGCGCTTCTCAACGATGGCCTGCAGTGACCCTGCGGGCCATCGTCGTTACCGGCGTGTGGCGGTATACTAGTCGCCTATTTTTACGGAGTGCAACATCGCTATGTCGTCGTTATACCTTCTGGCACTGGATGCCTCCTCCAGCGCCTGTTCAGCGGCGCTGCTCCGCCAAGCGGGCGGCCAGCGTGAATGTTTGGCGCGCTATGAGATGACCCCACGTGCGCACACCAAACGCCTGATGCCGATGGTGGATGAACTGCTCGCTGATGCCGGCATTACGCCCCAGTCGCTGAGCGCCATTGCCTTTGGCCGTGGGCCAGGTTCGTTTACCGGCCTGCGTATTGCTGCCGGTGCCGCCCAAGGGTTGGCATTCGGCTTAGACTGCCCGCTGCTGGGCGTCTCTACCCTGGAAGCGCTAGCGCTACAGGCACACCGTCGCTATCACTTCCGCCATGTCGTGACCGCTCTGGATGCCCGCATGGGCGAAGTGTATGCGGCCACCTGGCACTGTCTAAACGACGCCGTAAGCTTACAAAGCGACGAAGTTGTCATCGCTCCCGGTGCGTTTCGACTTCCTGCCGATGAGACCGACTGGGTGGGCGTTGGCTCTGGCTTTAGCCTGTGGGATGAGTTCGCCGTGGGCGTGCAGGCCAGCATGTCACAGCACCTCACGGATTTAGAGCCACGCGCAGAGGAAATGGCGTGGCTAGCCGCTCGCGATCTGGACGCAGGCTTAGGCCAGGCGGCCCACGAGGCGCAGCCCGTGTACTTGCGCAATAACGTCGCCTGGAAAAAACCGGCATGAGCCAGCCAGTGCCACAGGTGGCGCTGCCGCCGGGCTTAACGCTGGGCTATGTGAATGGTCAGCTCGCCTTAGCCGGAGACGAGCGCCAGTACGGCAAGCCGCTCAGCGTTGATTTTGTCTCGGGCAAGGCCGCGCATCGCCGTCAGTTCGGCGGCGGCCGTGGGCAATTGGTGGCCAAAGCCTGCGGGCTTACCAAAGGCATCACGCCGAGCGTGGTGGATGCCACGGCAGGTCTGGGCCGCGATGCCTTTGTGTTGGCAAGCCTAGGCGCGCAGGTGCTAATGATTGAACGCGTCGCCGCCATTGCGGCGCTGCTGCAAGATGGCCTTGAACGCGCCGCTAGCGCAGATGAAACGGCACTGATTGCCGGGCGAATGGCACTGCGCCATGGCGACGCCGCGGAACAGTTAGCAGCTCTCGTCGCCGGTGCTGAGTTTGCGCCTCAGGTGATTCATCTGGACCCGATGTTCCCCCACCGCGAAAAGTCCGCATTAGTGAAAAAAGAGATGCGCGTGTTTCGTGAGCTGGCCGGGGATGACGACGATGCCCCACGGCTGTTGGAAGCCGCGCTGGAAGTGGCAACCCACCGCGTAGTGGTGAAGCGACCCCGTAAAGCACCGCCTATTGCCGGGCCCGCTCCGCAACATACGCTGGAAGGTAAAACGAGCCGCTACGATTTGTACGTTCATCGCTCATTGGCCCGCTAAGTACGGTCATCGTCAGATCTAGAGCAAGAGAAGGAGTCTCTATGCAACACGAGTGGCGAGAAGGAAACCGTGTCGTTCTGCTTCCGGAAGCATCGCGCTTTTTGCCAGCGATGTTTGAGGCGGTGAATCAAGCGCAGCACTACGTGCTGGTGGAACTCTATTTGATGGAGTCTGGCGAGCTGGCAAGCCAAGTCATTGACGCGCTGGAAGCCGCCGCGCAGCGGGGAGTAAGCACCTATCTGCTATTGGACGGCTACGGTGCCATGGGATTAGCGCGAGACGACCGTGAGCGCTTGCAGGCCGCAGGCGTGGCGGTGCAGTTTTTCAACCCCATAGGCTTTCACTCCCTGGCCCGTAATCTTAGTCGCGACCACCGCAAGATTGTGGTGGTGGATGGCGAAGTTGCGTTTACCGGCGGCTTTGGCGCGGTAGATGAGTTTTTGGAAGCTTGGTATGAGATTGCACTGCGCATTGATGGTCCCGCTGTGGCGGACTGGGAAACGCTGTTTCGGCGTCTATGGCACTCTCGGCTTACCCGCCAAGCGTCGGGCGGCCAAATGCCCCTCCCGCTGCCCTCACAGCGCAGCGCTACTGTGCATGAGGATGGCGTACGGGGAAGGGTCATGTCGGCCAGGGGCTATCGCTATCAGGCCATTCGTCATTCGCTCTACGAGCAGGTCAGCAGTGCCCAACAACGCTTGTGGCTCTGCACGCCCTATTTTGTACCTACGTTTTCGCTGCGCCGACGCCTAATGCGCGCTGCACGGCGAGGCGTCGATGTTCGCCTGTTGTTGCCGGGAGCAAAGCATGATCACCCCGGTGTGCGCTATGCGGGGCAGCGCTTCTACCAGGGGTTGATGAAATCAGGGGTGCGCATTTTTGAGTTTCAGCCAACGTTTATCCATGCCAAATTCGTCTTGGCCGACGAGTGGGTTAGCCTTGGCTCGTGCAATTTCGATCACTGGAATCTGCACTGGAACCTGGAGGCCAATCAGGAGATCGCCGATGCTGGGTTTGCGGATGAAGTCCAGGCGCTCTTTGAGCGCAACTTCGCTGCCAGCCAAGAGGTAGACGCCGCTGCCTGGGCCGCGCGGCCTTGGGGGCAGCGGGCCAAGGAGTGGCTATATGGGGTGATTGATGGGTGGGTAACGCGACTCAAATAGCCGTGCAATTACTTACGTTTTTTACCCTTGGCTTTGGCGGGCGTTTTCTTGCGGGGTTTAGGCTTGGGGGTTTCAGGCGGCACGCGGTAGTGCAGGTAAAGGTCGAGCACGAGTTCCGGCAACTGAGCAACTAACGATTCTTGATTGGCTTGATCCTTCGCCATCTCCGCCATATCGGGTTCATCGTCAAATAAACCGGAGAGCAGCATAAAGGGTAGCAGCAGGGTCGCGGCGGCTTCTTCGTCTTCCTGGAACCAAGCGCTCTCGTCGCTAAACACCGCTTCCATAAAGCCAGCGCACCAGTCGCCAATTGGTGTCTCTTCAGCTGGAATGCCATCGAGGGTCAGCTCAAAGGGAAGCTCCGGCAAGCCGCCTTGCTCAAGCACTGCCATGGCGTTATCACGCAGCTGTGTCAGCAGGTGTTCAATCTCGGCGCGTTCGGCGTCGTCCCGGTAATGGGGGGTGCCTTGAAACAGCTCTTCTAACCACTGGGCCGGTGGCTGCTCACTGGGAGCAACGGCCAGCGCCACCAAAAATCCGTGGGCTGAAATCAGATCAAGCGCATCTTCGCCTACTTGATCCGAGTCGAGAAAATCGTCCAGCCTGTCCAGCTGTTCATCATCCAGCAGCGGCTGAGGCGGGACACTGTCGGGCGAGTTTGCTGCGGGCACGTTATTGCGCTCTGCCATAGGGAGCCTCGTGGTCAACGTCATCTTTGAGAAACCGCTGTCGATCCAGAACAATCGAGCAACGTCACTAATGGCTAGTTTATCACTAATGAAGATCGCACCACTGCCCCCGTGGCCTTGCGATGATCTGATGGCGCTCTCGCAAGAGGCGCTCATTCATGCCGCTCAGCAGCGGGTAGTACAGGCGTTAGATCGCTGTCGGGAAGTGTACCCAACGCTGCCTGAACCCAAGGTGTGGTTTGATTTAAGGGGAGCCTCGGCGGGGCAAGCGCATTTGGGGCGAGGCGGGCTGCGCTTCAACCCGATGCTGCTGGCGGATAATCGCCAAGCGTTCTTTGACGAAGTGATTCCCCACGAAATGGCCCACTGGCTGGTCTTTCACCTCGCCAACGGCACACGCTTGAAACCCCATGGACGCGAGTGGCAAGCAGTGATGCGAGACCTGTTTGGCTTGGTGCCAAAGGTAACCCATCGCTTTGATACACAGCGCTCACAGCCGCGCCCTTATCGCTATGAGTGTGGCTGCCAGACCCACTGTTTTACGGCCAGACGTCATGCCTTAGTGGTTAAAGGGCGTCGTTATCGCTGCCGTCATTGTGATCAGACCTTGGTCTACAGTGCATTTGAAAACCCATGATAGTGTTTTAAGTTATTGTTTTTAAAATTAAAAATGTTAATACCAATGTCTAAAGGGAAGCCGCTCTGGACAGGTTTATGCTAGGTAAATATTACGCGCGTCGGTGTAACCAATAATAAGACCGGCACCATTTCCTAGAGAGTGCAACTTCACGGACAGAGGCAATTTCATGAGCGAGCATAAAAACGTCTATCCAGTGCGCGATAGCATCGCTGCCAAGGCATGGGCCGATAAAGATAAATATGCGGCAATGTATCAGCAGTCCATGGACGACCCGGAAAGTTTCTGGGGCGAGCAGGCCAAGCGTCTCGACTGGATCAAAACCCCCAGCAAGATCAAGAACACTTCGTTTGCCCGCGATAACGTTGATATCCGCTGGTTTGAAGACGGCGAACTGAACGTGGCGGCGAACTGCCTGGATCGCCACTTGGAAAAGCGTGGCGACCAAACGGCGATTATCTGGGAAGGCGATAATCCCAACGATTCCAAACACATCACTTATCGTGAGCTGTACGAGCGCACGAACCAGTTGGCCAATTGCCTGAAATCGCTGGGGATTCAAAAAGGCGATACGGTCACGCTGTATATGCCGATGATTCCCGAAGCCGCCATGGCCATGCTGGCCTGTGCGCGGATTGGCGCGGTGCACTCGGTGGTATTTGGTGGTTTCTCGCCAGACGCGGTGGCTCAGCGGGTGATCGGTGCGGATTCCAAGCTAGTTATTACCGCCGATGAATCCGTGCGTGGTGGTAAGCACGTACCGCTAAAAGAGAACGTCGACTCCGCGCTGACCCGCGACGGCACCGACGTGTGCAAAAACGTGCTGGTAGTGAAGCGTACCGGTGGCGAGATCGACTGGAAGGAAGGTCGCGACCTGTGGTTTGACGAGCTGGTCGACCAGCAGTCCACTGAATGCTCTGCCGAAGCCATGAACGCGGAAGACCCGCTGTTTATTCTCTACACTTCAGGCTCCACCGGCGCACCGAAAGGCTTGAAGCACACCACGGGCGGCTACTTGACCTACGCCGCCATGACCCACCAGTACGTCTTCGACTACCAAGAGGGCGAAATTTATTGGTGTACGGCAGACGTCGGCTGGGTGACTGGCCACAGTTATATCGTCTATGGCCCGCTGGCAAACGGTGCTACCACGCTGATGTTTGAAGGCGTGCCGAGCTACCCGACTCACGGCCGCATGGGCGAAATCGTCGACAAGCATCAGGTCAATATCCTTTACACCGCACCTACCGCCGTACGCGCACTCATGGCCCACGGCGATAACGTGATGGATTCCAGCAAGCGTGATTCGCTGCGCCTGCTGGGGTCGGTGGGTGAGCCCATTAACCCGGAAGCGTGGGAGTGGTTCTACCGCGTGATCGGCAAAGAGAAGTGTCCGATTGTCGATACGTGGTGGCAAACCGAAACCGGCGGCATCATGATTGCGCCGCTGCCAGGGGCCACTGACCTCAAGCCAGGCTCAGCAACCACGCCATTCTTCGGTGTGAAGCCCGCGTTGGTCGATAACGAAGGCAACACGCTGGAAGGGGCTACCGAAGGCAACCTGGTGATTCTGGACTCCTGGCCGGGGCAAGCGCGCTCTATCTGGGGTGACCATGAACGCTTTGTTCAGACCTATTTCTCCACCTACGACGGCATGTACTTCACCGGCGACGGCTGCCGCCGTGATGAGGATGGCTACTACTGGATTACCGGCCGTGTGGATGACGTGCTTAACGTCTCTGGTCACCGCATGGGTACCGCTGAGATTGAGTCCTCGCTGGTGGCGCACTCTTCGGTCGCCGAAGCGGCGGTGGTGGGTTTCCCCCACGATATCAAAGGTCAGGGCATCTACATTTATGTGACCCTGAACGGCGGCATCGACCCCACTGATGAGCTGAAGAAAGAGCTGACCCAGTGGGTGCGCAAAGATATTGGCCCGATTGCCTCGCCGGATGTTATCCAATGGGCTCCGGGGCTACCAAAAACCCGCTCAGGCAAAATTATGCGCCGTATTTTGCGCAAAATTGCCGC
Organism: Halomonas sp. SIMBA_159; assembly: GCF_046536035.1. NCBI lineage: Bacteria > Pseudomonadati > Pseudomonadota > Gammaproteobacteria > Oceanospirillales > Halomonadaceae > Halomonas > Halomonas sp. SIMBA_159. The sequence goes on along the minus strand of NZ_JAWJBT010000004.1, from coordinate 150,317 downwards.
CAATGAGTGTGATGGCCTGGGTGACACCAGTACACTGGCAGACCCATCGGTCGTCGATGACCTGATCGAGCATCGGGCAAACCAGTAAGCGGCTCGCCCCTAGGCATTCAGCATTAGGGGCGAGTTTCAATGACGGACGTCAAGCGTTTGCTCATTCATGTAAGGCAAACTGCGCTTGTCCGATGCAGTGCCGGCCATAGGGCCGGCACTGCTGTTTCTGTTCGGATGACGACTCAATGACAAATTGTGCATGTGATGCTTGGGCATGATGAAGCCCATGGGGTACCATGCTTCAACCGTATGAGCCTAGCGTCGCGGCGGCAGGCAACCCCGCTGCTCGAGGAACCGGAGGAATATCCATGGCAGTAGCCCATAAGTTTATCGTCGCTGACGACCATCCGCTGTTTCGTGCAGCGCTCACCCAGGCGTTGCGCCAGTTGGCCCCCCAGGCTGAGATTGTCGAAGCCGACACCATGGAAGCCACCACGGAGGTCGTTAATCGACACCCCGATGCGGATTTGATTCTGTTGGATCTTCATATGCCCGGAGCCCATGGCTTTTCGGGTCTTATTCAACTGCGCGGGCAGATGCCGGATATTCCGGTAGCGGTGGTGTCCGGCAGCGATGAGCCCTACGTCGTGCGCCGTGCTATCGACTATGGCGCCTCGGGCTTCATTCCTAAATCATCGTCGCTGCAGCTGATTGCAGAAGCAGTGGGCGAGATTTTGCAGGGTGAAGTGTGGCTGCCCGAAGCGCTAGCCAATGTGCTGGAAGAAACCAGCGAAGAGGAGTCGCGCTTTGCTGAGGCGATTGCCTCGCTGACGCCCCAGCAGTTTCGCGTACTGAATATGCTGACCGAAGGCCTGCTGAACAAGCAAATCGCCTATGAACTCAGCGTATCAGAAGCGACCATCAAAGCTCACGTGACCGCGATTTTACGTAAGCTAGGTGTGCACTCCCGTACCCAGGCGGTCATCGCCGCGCAGAAACTGGAAGTGGAGCCGCCGAAAGTCGAGTCTTAACGGCTTACGGTCAGTAAACAGCGCCGCGCTTAGTCTTTGCTAAGCGCGGCGCTGCTGTTTTAGGACTACCGTTTTAGGGCTACTGTTTTAGCACTCATGATTAAGAGTTGGCGCGGCTGGCCTGGAGAGTGCGGGTCAGTAGCGCGCGCAGCGCAGCAGGCTTCACCGGTTTTAACAGCAGCTGGTAGCCTGCCCGTTTGACCTCTTCAGCGACCACCTCTGTACGATCAGCGGTAATCACAATGCCCGGCACGGCCCCTGCAAAACGCTCGCTAAGGGCTTCTAGGGCCATTAAGCCGGTCACTTCGTTATCCAGGTGGTAGTCCGCCAGGATAGCGTCGGGGTCGCCGTCCATATTGCGCAAAATTGATTTAGCTCCGCCGATACTGGTAGCGGTAAACACCTCGCAGCCCCAGCCACTTAACATGGCGGTCATGCCTTCTAGGATCAGCGTCTCGTTATCAATACACACGATCCGTGTGCCCGCCAGCTTGTTCCCGCTGCGACGGCTGTTGGGCTCCTGCTCTGCGACGGTTATTTCCCGCGCGGCCACCGTGGGCACGCTCACAGAAAACACCGTTCCCACGCCAACCCAGGAACGCACTTTGATGGGATGATCCAGCACGCGGCTCATACGGTCGGCAATGGAGAGCCCCAGCCCAAGGCCCTTTTCGCTCTCTTTATGGCGGGATACCTGATCCAGACGGCGGAACTCCTGGAAGATTTCCGTCAGCTTGGATTCAGGAATCCCTGGGCCGCTGTCCCACACCTCAATCAGCAGCCGCCCACTCTGGCGACGGCAGCCCAATAGCACGCGGCCTTCTTGAGTGTAGCGAATCGCATTGGAGAGGAAGTTTTGCACGATGCGACGCAGCATCTGCGGGTCGGAGTCCACCCATTGTTGAGTGGGCACAACGTCAAGATCCAAGCCGCGATCATCGGCCATCACCTCAAACTCAGCGCGTAGCGGGCGGAAAATATCGGCTAAGGCGAAATGGCTGCGACGTGGCGTCAGCGCACCGGCATCTAGTTTTGAGATATCCAGCAGCGTACCCAGCAGCTCTTCGGCCGCTTGCAGCGAGTTGTCGATATGGCCAATGGTGCGCTGGGTGTCGCTGGCGGTGACGTTTTGCATCAGCGCCGAGGTAAACAGCCGCGCGGCGTTTAAAGGCTGCAACAGGTCGTGGCTAGCGGCGGCCAAAAAGCGCGTTTTCGAGGCGTTAGCATCTTCCGCGAGCTGTTTAGCTTGGCGCAGTGCCTGTTCGGCTTCAGCGCGCACGCGGTTCTCCTGGCGCAGGGCGGCGTTGGCTTCCGACAGCGCTTGAGTACGCTCGCGCACCCGCTCTTCCAGCGTTTCATTGGTCTCTTTCAGGGCGATTTCCGCCTGACGACGCTCGGTAATGTCTTGATACAGCGCGAAGAAGCCCAAGATCGACTGGCTGTCGCCAAAGTGTGGGGTGTAGGTCACCAGCATATAGCGCATGGCGTCGTTGACCCGCATGGAGACTTCGAAACTCACCCGCTCACCGGCCAGGGTGCGCTGCACCCAGGGTACACGCTCCTCTGCCTGTTTCACCGGCAGCACGTCTGCGTAGCGACGCCCGATGACCGCGTTACGGTCGATGCTGAACGCCTGCTCGTAAGCGCGGTTGGTAAACAGGTAGCGGCTCTCTTTATCGAAGTAGGCGATCAGCGCGGGAACGTTATCGGTATAGATACGGATATTATTTTCCGAGCGAATCAGCGCCTCTTCGATGCGCTTTTGCTGGGTAATATCCTGATAGGTATACACGAAGCCGCCGCCGGGCATGGGGTTACCCTGTACTTCTAATACGCTGCCATCCTGGCGGTAGCGCACGTAGCGGTGGGGCTGGCCGTCGCGAATGTTATCCAGCAGCAGCTGTACGTGCTCTTCCGGGTCGCCGGGGCCGTACTCGCCGTTGTGGGCGTTGTAGCGGAAGATGCGGTCCATCGGTGCGCCAACGCGAATAATGTGATCAGGAAAGCGGAACAGCTCTAAATAGCGCTGATTCCACACCACCAGGCGTAGGTTCTGATCGACCACGCTAATGCCCTGGTTGATGTTCTCGATAGTGGCCTGCAGCAGGGCGCGGTTGAACTCCAACACCTGAGACGCTTCATCCACAATCGAAATGACATCGGAAATACCGATGCCCCGCCCTTGAAGTGCAGAGTTCACTACGATCCGCGCTGAAGAAGCTCCTAAGACAGACGCGAGAAAGCGCTCGGTAAACTGAATCAAATCGATGGAGGCACGGGTTCCGTCATCCAGCGGCTTGCCCGCTCGGCGTGCGTAATCATCAAAGGCTCGATCGACTTGTCCCGCGCCTAAGAAGCGCTCACACAGCACTTTCAAATCGCCCACGGTGGTGGCACCGGTCCAAGGGCGATTCACGGAGGTCTGGCGGGTTTCAACGCTATCCACAAACAGTGAGGCCTGAATGCGCTCCACGACTCGCTGCGAGGTTACCTGCGAGACAAAGATATAGCAGAACAAGTTGATGCCGAGCGACAGCATGACCCCGTGGGTAAACGTATCCCCCAGGTTCAGGCCAAATAGTGCTGTAGGTGATAGCCAGTTAAGTCCCAGCGGGCCACCGGCCAGCCATGCTTGTGGCAGCACGCCAGCGTTAATCATGGCAGGCATGAGCAGGCTATACGCCCAAATAGCAAAGCCTACGTTCATGCCCACGATTACGCCTAGGCGGTTGCCGCGTTTCCAGTACAGCCCGCCAATCAGCGCCGGAGCAAACTGGGCCGCTGCTGCAAACGAGAGCATGCCGATGGAGGCCAGCGAGGTGAACTCGCCAATCAGCTGATAAAAGCCGTACGCCATGGCCAGCACGGCCACGATAGTGAGGCGCCGGGCGCGCAGCACCAAGCGGCCATAGTCGCGGGCTTTGGTGTCAAACCAGCGCAGCCTGAAGAGCGCTGGGATTACAATTTCGTTCGAGATCATGATCGAAACGGCCACCGCCGCCACAATCACCATGCCCGTGGCGGCAGAGAATCCGCCGATAAACGTGAGCAGCGTGAGCCACTGCTGGCCCGAGGCCATCGACAGGGCGAGTACGTAGGTATCGGGCTCCACGCCGCTTTCTGAAAACAGCAGCAGGCCAGCCGCCGCCAGCGGCACGACGAAGAAAGCAATCGCCAGCAAGTAAAGCGGGAACAGCCAGCGAGCCTTAGTGGCATCATCGGGATGGATGTTTTCCACCACCGCCACGTGAAACTGGCGCGGCAGGCAAAGAATGGCCAGCATAGCGAGCAGCGTCTGCGCCCAGAAGCTTTGGCCGAAGTCTTGGTTGGCGAGCTGGCGCTGTAGCTCTAGCTGGCTTTCGGCGTGGCCCATCAGCTCGCCTAAGCCGTCAAACATGCCCCAGGTGACAAAGGCGCCCAGCACCAAAAACGCCACCAGCTTGACCAGCGACTCAAAGGCGACTGCATGGATCAACCCTTCGTGGTGCTCGGTGGCATCGGTATGCCGGGTGCCAAATAGAATGGCAAAAATGGCCATCACCACCGCCACATAAAAGGCCGTATCGCCAAACAGCGGGGTGTGGGTCATATCTTGGGCATCGGTCAACACGCTAAAGGTGGTGGAGACCGCTTTTAGCTGTAGGGCGATATAGGGCAGCGTGCCAATCAGGGCCACAAGGCTAGCAAAAGCTGCCAAAGATTGGGTTTTGCCGTAGCGGGAGGCGATAAAGTCGGCAATGGAGGTGACGTTTTGGTGCTTGGCGACGCGGATCATTTTCGCGAGCACGGGCCAGAACAGTAAAAAGGTCAGAATAGGCCCGACAAAGATACTGGCAAACGACCAGCCCGCGGTGGCCGCTTGGCCCACTGCGCCGTAAAACGTCCACGACGTGCAGTAGATGGCGAGTGCCAAGCTATAAATAATTGGGCGGCGGCGGCTAGCGCCGTGAGTGCGTGCACGCCGGTCGCCAAACCAGGCAATACCAAACAGCACTGCGATATAGAGCAGTGACACCGCGACAAGCAGCCCGCCATGAAACATAGTGTCTCCTCACCAATCGTACTTTTAACAGTACCTTTAAATAGCGCTTCTGAGCGGTGCGTCTAAACAGCACGTCTAAACCGACCTTCGCCCAGCAAAGGGCTCCATTCTAGGCGAAGGGGAGGCGCTACGTCTGCCGTTCGTTGGCCAGTTGGCAAACGGTGGTCAGCAGCGGTGAGGTGTCACGGAGTGTGCGTAGCTCATTGAGATCCGCCTCTCCCGTTTCTGGGTGTAGCGGAACCAGCTCTCGGCTTGAGCAGTTGAGGATATAGGGCTGCGTGGTAATCAGATCCGTATGGCGGCGCTCGAACTGGTAAAGAATAAATTCGGCTACCAGATCGCCATCGACGCTTTGGGCCCGCACGTTCTCGCTGTCCACCACGCTAAAGGTGGTCGTGATCGGGAAAAAAAGCGTCCATGGGCGCCACATATTGCTGGAGGTGTCGCTGGAAATTACTTGGGCTGTTTCCGGCAGCTGTAGCTGCTTATGCTCGAACCAGTCGTACTCGAACTGAACCTGATACCCCAGCATGCCTAGGCCACCAAACACCGGAACCATCCATTTAGGAAGCCGCTTACGGCTCAAGGTGCGAAGCAGTAAGCCAATACCGGCAGCCGCAAGGCCTGCAAAAACAGCGGCCACTAAGTGCCAAATCATAACGTTTCCTTCTTAAAAGCCATCGGGCTCCCCTGAGGAAGCCCGATGGTAAGTGGTCCCATGATGCTACTGGCCAGTGGCGCAATAGCGAGGAACGATTATGACTTAGTGATCAACTGCTGCACCAGCACCTTTCGGATAGCGTACGCTTTCCACAAGGTCCTGAATTTCTTGCGGCGGTGCATCGGTGGCGTTAGAGACAAGGAAGGCCACTGAGAAGTTAATCACCGCGCCTACGGCACCAAACGAGAGGGGAGAAATGCCCAGCATCCAGTTATCCGGCGTGTTGGCCAGCATGTTGGTGCCTGGAACAAAGAACCAGCCCAGGTAGGTGAAGATGTAGAGCAGGGTGCAGATCAGACCCGCCAGCATACCGGCGATTGCGCCTTTGTTGTTCATGCGCTTGGAGAAGATACCCATCATCAGCGCAGGGAACAGCGAGGCACCGGCAATACCGAAGGCAAGTGCCACGGTTTGCGCAGCAAACCCAGGCGGGTTAAGCCCTAAATAGGTCGCCAGCAAGATCGCACCGCCCATGGATATACGCGCCGCGAGCATTTCGCCTTTCTCGGAGATTTTCGGGTTGATCATGGTCTTGATCAAGTCATGACTGATAGCCGAAGAGATCGCCAAGAGCAGACCCGCTGCCGTAGAGAGTGCCGCTGCGATACCGCCCGCTGCAATCAAGCCCACTACCCAGCCTGGCAGGTTGGCAATTTCTGGGTTCGCCAGTACCAGGATGTCGTTGTTAACTTCTAGCTCGTTGCCTTCCCAACCGCGATCTGCAAAGTCAGCCGTGCCGTTGTAGAACTGGATGCGGCCATCTTCGTTCAGGTCGTTGTGGGTGATCAGGCCGGTCTCTTCCCAGGTGCTGAACCACGCAGGACGATCTTCGTAGAGGATCGGGTTACGCGCAGCTTCTTCGTAGTTCTCTGTTTGGCCAGCCATTTCCGGATAGACAGTGGTCATCAGGTTCAGACGTGCCATGGAACCAACCGCAGGCGCTGTCAGGTAGAGCAGGGCGATGAATACCAGTGCCCAGCCCGCTGACCAGCGTGCATCGGCCACTTTCGGTACGGTGAAGAAGCGAATGATAACGTGGGGCAGGCCAGCAGTACCGACCATCAGCGACAGGGTGAATAGCACCATGTTGAGCTTGTTATCCACATCGGCGGTGTAGTCGCGGAAGCCAAGTGCGGATACCACATCATCCAGTTTTTGCAGCAGCGGAACGCCAGATTCAGTGTGCGTGCTGAACATACCGAACATCGGAATCGGGTTGCCGGTGAGCTGCATGGCGATAAACACCGCCGGAATGGTATAGGCGATGATCAGTACCACGTACTGAGCAACCTGCGTATACGTGATGCCTTTCATACCGCCGAATACGGCGTAAAGGAAGACGATAAACGCAGCGATCCAGATACCCCAGGTGTTGCTGACTTCGAGGAAGCGGGAGAACGCCACGCCTGCGCCGGTCATCTGGCCGATAACGTAGGTTACCGAGGCAATGATCAAGCACACAATCGCCACTAAACGCGCAGTGTTGCTGTAGAAACGGTCGCCGATGAAATCTGGAACGGTGAACTTGCCGAACTTACGCAGGTAAGGGGCAAGCAGCATCGCCAGGATAACGTAGCCGCCGGTCCAGCCCATGAGGAAGGTGGAGTTAGCGTAACCGCCAGAGGCCAAAAGACCCGCCATGGAGATAAACGATGCCGCAGACATCCAGTCGGCCGCTGTTGCCATGCCGTTGGTGATGGGGTGTACGCCGCCGCCGGCGACATAGAAGTCTTTGGTGGAGCCCGCTCGCGCCCATATCGCAATCCCGATATAGAGCGCAAACGAGGCGCCAACAAACAGTAAGTTGATTGCAAACTGGCTCATACTGGCTTACTCCCCCAGGCCGTATTTTTTGTCGAGCGTGTTCATTCTCCAGGCATAGAAGAAGATCAGCACGATGAAGGTAAGAATGGAGCCTTGCTGAGCAAACCAGAAGCCCAGGTCCGTACCGCCAACGGGAATGCCCGCGAGAAGCGGACGAAAGAGGATGGCGCATCCATAAGAGACAAATGCCCAAACCACTAGGCATCCGAAGATCAGACGGACGTTGGCCTTCCAGTATTCAGCAGCATTGGATTTATCGTCTGCCATTGTGTTGCTCTCCAGTTGTGATTTTTAGGGTTGGAAAGTGAACTCAAGATAGCGTGTGATCCATCAGGGCAACCCCGCATACAAAAACCGCACTGAGTGTTGAGCGGTAAGGCAGTGTTGCCAGGCACGTCACCTTCTTCTTTTAAGATGTCTTGTATCGTTGTTGGGTGATCATCAAGTTATCGTCAGCGGCTTTCCATGCATCAGCGTGAAGTGCGTTAGGAAGTGCATTAGATAGGTGTCGTGCGATTACCCTGTATGACTCGTTGATAATACTGGGCAATAATTGAAAAAAATAAATCCCAGACTTTGGTATCAGGCGCGCTTAGCAGCGTAGTGAAAATGGTCGTTGTGAATATAAAGCATTATTTATATTGGTTTTTCATCGTTTTTTAAACGCCAGGTGTCGGGTGATAGGACAATGGTCTATGGCTCGGTTAAAAGTAATGTTTGCTACCTTAATAAGAGAAGATGAGTGGCTTTAAGTGAGTTAAAAAGTCACTACTTTAGTCTCTGAACTAACGTCGTTAAGACGTTAGCGCTATAGCGGAAAGTATAACGAAAGTGCCGGTTGAGTAAACTGAATAGAGTGCTAGTTGAAACGTCATCAAGTGCTCAATGTGTTTCCTAATATTTGCGCTAAAGCGAGGTCGCCCATGGTGGAAGTGGATCTATCCCAGCTACCGTTTACGCTGATGGATGAAGCGGGGCGTGATCATGTTCGTCGCGGGATGGATCTTGCTTATTTTGACCGCGACGAAATTATTCTGGAGATGGGGCAGCCGGGTGAGTCGGTCTTTTTGATTCATAAAGGCGAGGTCGCCGAGCTTGATCCAACGCTACCGGCGGCTAGTGCGCGTATTGGCCACTACACTGGCGGTGATCTGTTTGGTGCGATCAGTATTCTCAACGGCAAAAGCCGCTACCGCTTTCAAGCCGAGCAGGAGTGCTTGTGCTATGTGATGCCCAAGGCGCTGTTCACGCAGCTGTGCCGTCAATATCCGCCGTTTGAGCAATTTTTTAAACAGTCGCTTTCCCACAAAGCACGCCTGCTGACCGAAAAGCGCGCCGAAGGTGGCGTCACGATGGCGGGCTTTATGCTGGCCAAGGTACGCGACTGTATGCGCGAGCCGCTGTTGATTGACGCGTCGAAAAGTATCCACGACGCCGTTCGACAACTAAACGAGAGCCACGCAGATAGCTTGCTGGTGGGTACTCAAGGCGCGCTGGGTATGGTCACTAAAACCGACCTGCTCAATGGTCTAGTGCTTGGCGACGCTACTCAGCAAACCCCGGTAGAAGCGCTGGCTAACCGCTCGCTTGTGACCGTGGCACCCGAGCAATACCTGTTTGAAGCCCTGATTTTAATGACCCGCCATAAAGTCGCGCGGGTAGTCGTGATGGAGGGCGAGAGCGTTCAAGGCGTTGTGGAGCTGATGGACGTACTGAGCTTCTTCTCAAGCCGTAGCTACGTGGTGAGTTTGCAGGTTGAGCAAGCGAATGACCTGGAGACGCTGGCAGCCGCCAGCCAGCGTACGCCGGAACTGGTCAATGCCCTGATGGCGCAAGGGGTAAAACTGCGTTTTGCCATGGATCTGTTGGCGGCGCTAAATGGCCGCATCATGAGTAAGGCCTGGAGTTTCACAGTACCTGAGCAGTATCACCGTCAAAGCTGCCTGATGGTGATGGGCAGTGAAGGGCGCGGCGAGCAGATTCTTAAAACCGATCAGGATAACGGATTGATTCTGGCAGATGACTGCCAGTGGCCTACGGTGGGTGAAGACATGTCGACACTCACCGAGACGTTGATACAGCTCGGCTACCCACCATGCCCTGGCAACATTATGGTCTCAAACCCCGAGTGGGTAGGCACGGTGTCGCAGTGGAAAAGTAACATTGCCAAGTGGGTCAATGCCCGTGATGGCGATAGCCTGATGAAGCTAGCCATTCTGCTCGACTCCCACGGCGTAGCGGGCAATCCCGCGCTATTGGATCAGGTGCGCGATGCGCTGTTTGAGCGCTGTTCCCACGATGAGCTGCTGCTCTCATACTTTGCTCGTGCTGCGCTGCGCTTCTCAACGCCGCTGACGCTGTTTGGGTCGCTGAAAAAGCCCCAGCACGGGATTGATATTAAAAAGGGCGGAATTTTCCCGATAGTGCATGGTGTTCGCACCATGGCCCTTGAACGGCGCATTAAAGCTACCTCCACCCTAGACCGCTTAGACGCGTTAGCCATCGATGGGCGGCTTGACCGGCACTTTGCCGATGACTTAGGCGAGGCGCTGTCGCTGTTTACTGAGCTACGTTTACGCCAGCAGCTGCTTGAGCTGGATGGCATCAATCCAAAACGCACTAATCGAGTGGTGGTCCAAGAGCTTTCTTCGTTAGAGCGGGACCTGCTGCGTGAAGCCTTACATATTGTGAAAGACTTTAAACAGCGTCTTTCTCATCGCTACCATTTGGAGTATTCGTGAGCGGGATGCCCTTGTTAGATCGACACATGACGCTGTTGAGCGGTTCACTGCGCACGCTTTTGCAGCGAGAAAGCGACCGGCGGCGTTGGTCGGATACGCCCTATGCCTGGCTGTTCCAACCCTATATGGGAGAAGAAGCCGTGGCCATGGCGTGTCAGGTAAGTGACGTTCAGCCTGCGGTGATGAGCGTGGCTGCAGTGGTGCTCAGCCCTCGGCGCGTTCACACCAGCAGAACGTGGGTGGCTACTCTTGCAGCGTCACCTTCACTGGTACCGGCGACGCTGCGCCGTCATTATCAGCTCCACGGCACGGATTTACCCCGTAACCCTGATGCAGAGTGCCTGAGTGAGCTTGCGGAGTTTATTGGTAATCGACCGCTGGTGGGGTGGCAGTTGGATCAAACCATCGAACCGCTGAACGGGCTGTTTCGTGCTGGACTAGGGTTCGGGTTGCCCAATGCCCAGGTAGATCTTGCCAAGCTGCATGGGCGGCAGCTGCGGCGGTTGCATCCCCATATCGACCCTAGCCGATGTCTTGAGGATGCGCTCGCTCGCTGGCAGTTGCCGCCGTTAACCTGGCCCAGCGTGGTGAGTGAAGCCACTGCCAGTGCGCTCTTATACCTGCGTCTTCAGCGCGAGGTGGCATTAACAGCCTAGGGTTTTATTGGGTAGAGCTTCGTAGTGTTGTTAGAATACGCGCTGCTCCTTCACCCATCGGCAGTGCGACGACCATGTTACAACCTGACTACTTTGACCCCGCATTGTCAGACAGCGCGTCTGACGATCACCTTTCCCAGCAGAACGACCTGCAGGATGCCAAGCAGAAGCGTGAATTCAACAAGTTGCAGAAACGCCTGCGGCGCGAGGTGGGAAACGCCATCATCGATTACAACATGATCGAAGAGGGCGACCGGGTGATGGTGTGTCTCTCTGGTGGTAAAGATAGCTATACGATGCTGGAGATTCTGCGCAACCTACAGCGTAACGCACCGGTTAATTTTTCCCTGGTGGCGGTCAATATGGATCAAAAGCAGCCGGGTTTTCCAGAGCATGTGCTGCCCCGGTATTTAGATAAGCAGGGTGTGGAGTACCACATTCTGGAGCGTGATACCTACTCGGTGGTGAAGGAGAAAACCCCAGAAGGTAAAACTACCTGCGCGCTTTGCTCGCGTCTGCGGCGTGGCTCGCTGTACGGTTTTGCCGAAGAGATCGGTGCGAACAAGATTGCCCTTGGCCATCACCGGGAAGATATTCTTGAGACGCTGTTCTTGAATATGTTCTTTGGGGGCACTTTAAAAGCGATGCCGCCAAAACTGCTTTCGGATGACGGCAAAAATATTGTGATTCGCCCGCTGGCGTACTGCAAAGAGGCGGATATTGCGGAGTTCTCACGGCTAATGGAGTTTCCGATCATCCCCTGCAATCTGTGTGGTTCGCAGCCCAATATGCAGCGTCAGGTGGTCAAAGAGATGCTGGCGGAATGGGATAAAAAACATCCTGGCCGATTAGAAAGTATGTTTAAAGCGGTCACCAACGTGGCCCCTTCGCAGCTTGCCGACCGTGCGCTGTTCGATTTTGCCGGTTTAGAAGCCAAGCAGGCTGCGTTGATGGAAGGACGCATTCAGGCGTTTAACGTGTAATTGTCTGCGCCTCTTCTTCTGCCAGGGTGATGAGGCGCTGCATATCTAAAATATTGACCTCGCGACCTGAGACGGCCACCACGCTCTGCTGCTGAAAGCGGCTGAGAATACGGCTGACCGTTTCCACCGCCAGACCCAAATAGTTGCCCATATCCGCCCGAGACATGGAAAGCCGGAAGCTGTAAGGCGAATAGCCCCGGCGGCGGAAGCGGTCAGAGAGGGTAATTAAAAAGCTGGCCAGCCGCTGGTCGGCGGTTTTGCGCGATAGTAAGCGCATCATCCGTCGGTCATCGCGCAGCTCCTTACTCATACTGCGGTAAAGTTGGCCGCGCAGCTCAGGTATCTCTTCTGAGAGGGTGTCCAGGCGGTCAAACGGAATTTCGCACACCGTGGTGGTTTCCAGGGCAATCACGGTGCCGGGGTAGTGCTCCTCGTCGATGCCATCCAGACCGACTAACTCGCTGGGTAGAAAGAAATTAGTGAGCTGGTCGTTGCCATTCCCTTCGCTGGTTACCTGCTTCAAACTGCCAGAGCGCACGGCATAAACGCTGGTGAACGGATCACCCTGGCGAAACAGCGGTTCGCCTTTCTTCAGCGGCGAGCGGCGGCGAATAATGGCATCGAACTGGCTCATATCCTCAAGTTCCAAAGCGAGCGGTAGGCACAGCGAACTCAAGCTGCAGGTTTGGCAGCGCGCCTCTTGCAGCAGTGAGCGTCGTTGGCTGGCAGGATATGACATGTAATTCTCCCTTCTTATTAGCCATCATAGGCACAGGGGACAGGTGTCTCAAGGCGCTTATACAATTTTAGAATAGCGCTGGTTGCCCTGACGTTGTAAGTGAGTATCGAAGGCCATCGCTAGGTGCCGAATCAGAAGCCGACCGGTAGGCGTGGCTTGAAAATAGAGGCCTTGGCGCGTTAGCAGACGATCCTGCTCGGCGGTTTCCAGCTGCTCAATGGCGGTGGCAAAGTAGTCAGCAGCGTCTATTCCCCAGCGCTTACTCACCGTGTCTAGGTCGATGGCCATATCGCACATGAGCCGCTCAATGACGTCTCTGCGTATTAGGTCATCCTTATTTAATCTTAACCCTTTCACCGTCGCCAGCCTACCTTCATCTAAGGCCGCTTCATAGTGAGCTAACTGGGTAGGGTTTTGAGCATAGACATCGTCTACCCGAGAAATGGCGGACACTCCTAAACCAATCAAATCACACTGGGCGTGGCTGGAGTAACCCTGGAAATTACGCTGTAGCGTGCCGTTACGCTGGGCCTGGGCCAAACTATCGTCTGGGCGAGCAAAGTGATCCATGCCGATGTGTACGTAGCCTGCTTGAGTCAGCATCTCAATGGTGGTGTGTAGAATCGCTAGTTTTTCATCTGGGCTGGGTAGGTCGGCTTCATTGATGCGTCGTTGAGGGGCAAAACGCGTTGGCATATGGGCGTAGTTAAACACCGACAGCCGAGCGGGATTAAGCTCAATGACCTGATGAAGCGTATCGGCAAAACTTTGCTGGGTTTGAAACGGCAGGCCGTAAATCAAATCCAGATTAAGTGAGCGAAAGCCAAGGCGGTGTGCCTCATCCATTAAAGTTTCAGTAAGTACCCGCGGCTGAACGCGATTAATGGCCGTTTGCACCCGTGCGTTGAGGTCCTGCACGCCCAGACTTAGCCGGTTGAAACCGAGTGATTGCAAATGACGCAGCGTAAAAACATCCGCTTCACGAGGGTCAATCTCGACGGCATAGTCTCGGTCGGGCGAGCTGGATAAGCCAAACCGAGCGTCTAGGCGGTCAATTAAATCGCTCATTTGAGCGAGGGTCAGAAACGTAGGGGTACCGCCTCCCCAGTGTAGCTGCTGCACAGGCCGCTGGGTGTCCAGATGACGTGAGGTGAGCACCATTTCTCGGTCTAGCCGCGATAAGTAAGGCTCTGCGAGGGCGGTATTTTTCGTAGCGATTTTATTACATGCACAATAAAAGCAAATTTTGCGACAGAACGGTACGTGCACATAGAGCGAGAGCGGCTTTTGGCTGGCGTTGCTGCGCTCAAGCGCTTGGGTTAGATCGTCAGCGGTGAATTGATCGTGAAACGAGAGTGCCGTTGGGTATGAGGTATAGCGAGGGCCGCTGGTGTCGTAGCGGCGTATCAAAGCGTCGTCCCAGGCAGTGGCCTCAGCCGCTGCGGAAGTAGGGTGAGCGAGGGCAGCAGTGGCATGAACGGGCATAGGAAGCGCTCCGGCGTAACAGGGCAAGCAGATAAACGGATGCGCCTATGCTATGCCAGCGCACTGGGCAAAGCGTTGAGCTATATCAAGCAACGGCGTAATAGCCGAGCGCTGAAAGAGTGGCGTTGATAGTGCTCAATGCCCAGCGGGGGAGAGGAGTGCCCAGAGCTGCCATAGCGCAAAACTGATAATCGTCAGCGCGGCGAGGCTGCGCGTGGCGGGGTGGCGAATTAAGTGGCTAAGCTGACGGGCAGCAAGGCCTGTTGCCAGTAAGGCGGGCAGGGTGCCTAAGCCGAAAGCACCCATCAGCAGCGCCCCCTGGAGCGGGTCAGCAATCGCTAGGCTCCAGGCGAGCATGGAGTACACCAGCCCGCAGGGCAGCCAGCCCCATAAGGCACCTAAGGCAAACGCTTGGGGCAGGTAAACCACGGGCATCAAACGCCTGCCAATGGGTTCGATATAGCGCCAAAGCCTGCGCCCTATGGCTTCCACTTTTAACAGGCCTTTCCACCAGTTAGCGATATACAGTGCCATTAAGATCAGCATCACCGCAGCCACTACCTGCAGTGCAATACGTGCTTCAGGTGAGAGCGATATCAGCGTGCCGAGGGCGGCCACCATAGCACCCGCGGTCATGTAGCTGAGAATACGCCCTAGGTTATAGCTGAGCAGTAGCCCGCCCATGCGGGCAGGGTGGCGCATGCTGGGCGGCACGGCAAAGGTAAGGGCGCTCATAATACCGCCGCACATGCCAATACAGTGGGCACCGCCCATTAAGCCAAAAACAAATGCCGCCATCAGCGGCGGCAGGTCAAGTCCGGTGGGATTCATGGGGGCGGCTCACGGTCGCGGGGTGGCTTGGCCGTTTTTTTACGCTCGGCACGCTGGTCGGGTGTGAGGTCGTTGTCGTCATCGTCAAAGAGAATACGATGAGCAGGGCCTTCTAAATCATCAAACTGATCGTTCTTGACGGCCCAAAAGAAGGCCCACACGGCCAGCCCCAAAAGAATCAGCGAAAGAGGAATCAGCAGATATAAAATCGTCATACGGTCACCGGTGTCGCAGGCACCACCT
This sequence comes from Halomonas sp. SIMBA_159, assembly GCF_046536035.1. Classification (NCBI taxonomy): domain Bacteria; kingdom Pseudomonadati; phylum Pseudomonadota; class Gammaproteobacteria; order Oceanospirillales; family Halomonadaceae; genus Halomonas; species Halomonas sp. SIMBA_159. The sequence continues at coordinate 135,030 of NZ_JAWJBT010000004.1, read as the reverse complement.
GGGGAGCAGGCGTCGTGCGCCAGCGGGTGAGGCGTAGCGCATTACCTACCACGACCAGAGAGCTTAACGACATCCCAATCGCAGCAAGCCAAGGGGGCACCAGGCCCATCGCTGCCAGCGGCAGCGCCGAAAAGTTATAGCACACCGACCACACCATGTTTTGGCGCATAATACGCCGAGTGGCGCTGGCAATCTCAATGGCTTCGAAAATACGCATTAAACGCGGGCTGAGCAAGACCGCATCGGCCCGGGTGCGTGCCAAATCGGTGGCGCCATTCATGGCAATGGCTACATCAGCACCCGCGAGTACCGGGACATCGTTAATGCCGTCGCCAATCATCACTACACACTCGCCCTGTGCCTGCAGCGCGCGAAGTCGCTCCAGCTTGCCTTCCGGTGACTGTCCCGCATGCCAAGTCGTGATGTTGAGCTGCTCCGCTAAGCTCTGTACGGCTTCCTGCGTGTCGCCTGATAGTAACTCAACGTGAAGCCCCTTCGCCTGAAGGGCAGCTACAGTTTGCGCAGCGTCTTCACGGATACCGTCGTGGAGCTTAAACCAGGCCCGTGGAGCGTTATCTTCACTGAGCAGCAGCCACTGCCCGCTGCTGGGCGGCGTGAGTGGTTCCGTCGTCGCAAAATCGGGCTTGCCCAAGCGCCACGTGGCACCGTTCAGCACGCCTTCTAGGCCGCTTCCCGTCACGCTTTTTACCTGGCGCGCCTGTAACGTGGCGTCCCGGAACGGGCGAAACGCGCGGGCGATGGGATGCTCGGAGTGAGCTTCCAGCGCGGCGGCAATGGCGCGCAGCTGTTCACTGCTCTGTGCTGTTAACGGGCAGGTTTGGGTGAGCTGCATCTCGCCGCGGGTCAGTGTGCCGGTCTTATCAAAAATCACCCGCGTGACGTTAGAGAGCGATTCGATGGCGTCGGCGCGGGTAATGAGCACGCCGCGCTGGCGCAGTTGCCCATGCCCTGCCGTGAGTGCGGTTGGGGTGGCGAGTGCCAGCGCGCAGGGGCAGGTCACCACCAAAACCGAGAGCAGCACCCAGAGTACGCGGGAAGGGTCAATAAACCACCACGCCACGGTGACACAGGCAGTGACTACCAGCAGGCGTAGTACAAACAGGTGCGCCATACGCGCTGCCATTTGCGCCAAGCGCGGGCGGCTGGCAAAAGCGCGGTCGGTTAAATCTACAATGCCCGCCACGCGTGCATTGTTGCCCGCATGAGTCACCCGTACCGTGAGCGGGTTTTCCATGTTCTGGCTGCCGCCTACCACCTGTTCGCCCACTCGGCGGGTGACGGGCAGGTACTCGCCGGTCAACATCGACTCGTCCAGGCTAGACTCGCCATCTTCAATGATGCCATCGGCAGGGACGCCGTGGCCTGGTTTGATCAGTACACGGTCGCCGGGGGCAAGCTCACTGGCAGGCAAAATACGTTCGCTGCCGTCGGCTTCCAGGCGGGTTGCCGATACAGGCAGCACGCCACTCAGCGCATTGCCGCTATGGCCGCTGCGTCGCCTAGCGCGCCCTTCCACGTAGCGGCCAAACAGTAGGAAGAAGGTAAACATGGCGACCGAGTCAAAATAGACCTCGCCGACGTTGAACAGCACCGCATAGCTGCTGGCGAGATAAGCGCCACCAATCGCCAGTGAGACGGGCACATCCATGCCCAGCACGCCGGTTCTAAGATCGCGCAGGGCGTTGCGGAAGAAGGGGAGCGCTGAAAAGAATACCACCGGCGTGGCTAGCGCGAACGAGAGCCAGTGAAACAGCGCAAAGAAGTCCTCGCTGAGTTCCCCAGGCCCCGATACGTAAATGGGGATGGAGAACATCATTACCTGCATCATTCCCACCGCCGCCACGATCAGGCGGCGTACGTTCATGCGCTCTTCATGCTGCAAGCGCATTTGGGCATGGTCGGGCTCGTAGGGCTGCGCATCATAGCCAATGGAAGCCAGCTCGGCGAAGAGCTGGGAGAGCTTGATGATAGCCGGGTCCCAGGAGACGCGTAGACGGTGATGCGTTAGATTGACCGCACTGGAAGCAACCCCTTCTAGTGCGTTTAAGCGGTGCTCAATAAGCCACGCGCAGGCCGCACAGGTAATGCCTTCTACAGCAAGCGTTGCCCTAACGTGGCCCTCATCGCCGTCTGCGTGCACAAACTGTGCTTGCAGGCCGGGGTCGTCGAAGACTGACCAAGTATCCGCTTTGGCGGCTTGGCGCTCATCGGGACGCTCGGGCAGTTCGGTACGGTAGCGGTAGTAGCTCTCTAAACCGCCATCCACAATGGCGTGGGCCACAGCTTCGCAGCCGGGACAGCAGAGGGAATGGGGCGTGTCATCAATGACAATACACCACGGTGCCCCGTCGGGTACCGGGCTGCCGCAGTGGTAGCAGCCCAATGGGGAGGAACTCAACGAGGAGGAACTTGGCGCGGTGGTGCTCATTCGCTCTCTGATCGTCCCCCTGGCAGCAGGGCAATGCTCTCTTCATTGGGGAAGCGGGCTTCGCCGATCAGTCGCCAATCAGCGTCATCACCTTGCACAGGTTGAATCTGTAGATACCAGCGGTAGCGCAGGTTATCCGGGCCTTGGGTGATATAGCGGCCTTCGCGCACGTGTTCGAGTACAAAGGATTGGTCGCGGTCATCTTCCGTGGGGAAGATAAGGTCCAAATAGAGTTTGTCCGGGCGAACATCGCCCGCAAGGTCGATCACAATATCGCTCGTCAGTGGGTCGATGCGCAGGTCGGCGCTCAAGTTTAGCTCTCGCGCGCGCTCCTGCTTCGCCAGCACCATATTGATCGCCTTGCCGTGCTCGTAGTAATCCTCCTGGACCACCATGCCGTCGTAGCTTTTGATCGACATGACCGCAAAGGTAATACTGAATATGATGGACGAAAACAGTAGGCCTAGTAAAAACCACGGCCAAAACTGTTTGTACCAGGGCGGAATCGGTGTGTCTGACATGACGCGTTTATCTCCTAATGTCACTCAAGAACCGCGCTTCGCGGGTCTGGCGAATCTGATCATCTTGCTGCGCTTGCAGTGTAAAAGTAATCGCGTGGCTGGGTTCGCTTAACGTATCTGGGGCTGCCAGCACAGTAATCACCTGAATACGTGATTCACCGGCGGGCACGCGTAGCGAGGTATTATCCAGTTGCAGGTTAGGCAGGCCCGCCGCGCTGATGTCATAGGTATGATCCTGGGCGTCCAAATTGCGCACGGTCAGGCTGTACACATTGCTGATTTGGCCTTCGCGGGTCATTTGGTAAAGCTGTGTGCGCTCGCGTTCCGCGTCAAAGCTCAGCGGCGTGCGGTCGTTAATGGTCCAGGCAAAGGCGGCCACCATGACGATCAGAGCAACAAAATAGCCGATTAATCGAGGGCGGAGAATATGGCTTTTCTTGCCTTCCAGCGCGTTTTCCGTGGTGTAGCGAATCAGCCCTCGGGGGTAGCCCATTTTGTCCATCACGCTGTCGCAGGCATCAATACAGGCGGCGCAGGTGATGCACTCGTATTGCAGACCGTCGCGAATGTCGATCCCGGTAGGGCACACCTGAACACACAGCTCGCAGTCGATACAGTCGCCCAAGCCAGCTTCTCGTGCCTGGATATGGCTGAGCGATTTTTTGCGGTGGCCACGCGGCTCGCCGCGTGCTTCGTCGTAAGAGACAATGAGCGTATCGCGATCAAACATGACCGACTGGAAGCGGGCATAGGGGCACATATAAATACACACCTGCTCACGCAGCCAGCCTGCATTGAGGTAGGTGAACACCAAAAAGAAGCCCACCCAAAAATAGGACCAGCCATGGGCCTCCAAGGTGGGAAGTTCCATTACCAGGTCACGAATCGGCGTAAAGTAGCCTACAAATGTGATGCCAGTCGCCAGGGCAATCAGTAGCCAAGCGCTATGCTTAGCGCCTTTGCGCCACGCTTTACTGGCGTTCATTGGCTGGTTATCTAGTTTGATGCGCTGGTTGCGCGAGCCTTCGATGCGGTGTTCCAGCCAAATGAATAAAAATGTCCAAACGCTTTGTGGACAGGTGTAGCCGCACCAGACCCGTCCCGCAAATACAGTGATTAAAAACAGCCCAAAGGCGCAAATAATCAGCAGCCACGACAACAGGATAAATTCCTGAGGATAAAACGTGGCGGCAAAGATATGAAATTCCCGGCCTGGCAGGTCAAACCACACCGCAGGGCGGTCACCCCAGTTTAGCCAAGGGAGTAGAAAGAAACCCATCATCAGAGCCCAGTTGGCGCTGCGCCGTACCTTTTGAAACAGCCCTTTGATTTCCCGCACATAGATGTGTCGACGCTTGGCGTACATCTCTTGGGTGGTGGTGTCACCAGGCGTGTGGTGTCCAACGGTGGGCGGCGTAATATCGTGGCTAGGTATTTTTTCCATGGCGGTGATCGCAGCTCCATAGGCAGGAGTGGGCATTAGCATGGCTAACGCAACATTAACTCGCGATTGAAATCGCGGCGCTGTATGCCGAGTCGCTACACACAAATTGCTAAACAATAGTGTAACGGATAGCCGGGTGGCTGAGCGGATGCTAGATGTAGAAAGGGTGCGGTATGTAACCGCACCCCTTCGTACACGCTGGCGTTAAACGCCTACCAACGGGGCTAGTCGTTGAAGCGCAGGCTGTAAACGTAGGCAGCCACTAGGTGAACACGCTCTTCACCAATGTATGCCGCCTGGGCAGGCATGTGGCCGTTACGACCGTTACGCAGTGTTTGACGAATAGAGTCGCCAACGCTTTGGCCTGGTGCCAGATAGAGCCACACATCGTCGGTCAGGTTGGGTGCGCCAAGGGCAATATTGCCGGTGCCGCTGGGCGTGTGACACGCTGCGCACGCTGCCAGGAAGGTATTTTCACCGCTGGCTGCGCGCTCGGCATCATGCTCTTCACCGGAAAGCGACAGCACGTACTGGGTCAGGTTTTCGATGTTATTTTCACCGAGCTGCTGCCAAGCAGGCATTAAACCGTTACGGCCATTGTTCAGCGTAGTCAGGATGTTTTCAGGCTCGCCACCATACAGCCAGTCGTCGTCGGTCAGGTTGGGGAAGCCGTAGCCGCCCTGGGCGTTAGAGCCATGGCACACGGCGCAGTTGTTCAAGAAGATGCGCTCTGCCACCTGCATGGCTTCGCCATCGCGTGCCAACTCGGGAATCGGCACTTCCTGATACTGGGCAAAAATCGGTGTAAAGCGATCTTCGGCGTCAGCCACTTCCTCTTCCCACTGGCTCTCCTGGGACCAGCCCAGAATGCCCGCGTAATTACCCAGGCCTGGGTAGAGCACTAAGTAGCCGAGTGCAAACACAACGGTAAGAATGAAGAGCTTAAACCACCACTGCGGCAGCGGGTTGTCGTACTCTTCAATGCCGTCAGCCGCGTGGCCGGTTGTTTCGACATTACCATCAGCATCGGGGGTTTTATCGGTGCGGCGGTTGGCTAGCAAAAGCCAAACGCTCAGCGCGATCGTGCCCAGTGTGATGACAATAATCCAGGCGCTCCAGAAGCTGGATAGGGAGTCACCCCATAAATTATTCATCTATTTTTATCTCCCCTGTCGTGGCGGGAATCCGCTTCGTGTTCGGTCGAAGCATGCTTATCACGGGTCGGCTGCTCATCATCGTCATCGGCAAAGGGCAGGTGAGCCGCTTCGTCAAAATCTGTTTTGCGTCGCTTAGAGTAGGCCCAGAAAAAGATGCCAATAAAAGCGAAGATCAAAATCAGCGTGATCAGGCCGCGGAAAGTTCCCGTATCCATAACTTAACGTGTGCCCTCGAGCACGGTTCCTAGCTGCTGCAGGTAGGCGACCAGGGCAGTAATTTCCTGGGTGCCGCGTACATCAGCGGTGGCAGTGGCGATGTCGTCATCGGTATAGGGTACGCCTAACTGACGCAGGGTACGCATTTTAGCCGGTGTTGCCTCGCCATCGAGGGTGCGCTCAAACAGCCAGGGGTAGGCAGGCATAATAGATTCCGGCACTACGTCGCGCGGGTTGTACAGGTGCGCACGGTGCCAATCGTCGCTGTAACGGCCGCCTACGCGCGCCAGGTCTGGCCCGGTACGCTTAGAGCCCCACAGGAAGTTGTGCTCGTACACCTGCTCGCCCGCTACGTTGTAGTGGCCGTAGCGCTCGGTTTCTGCACGGAAGGGGCGCACCATCTGCGAGTGACAGCCTACACAGCCCTCACGGCGATAGATATCGCGGCCTTCCAGCTCAAGTGCGGTTAAAGGGCGTAGCCCTTCGACCGGCTCGGTGGTCTGCTTTTGAAAGAACAGCGGAACGACTTCGGCCAAACCGGCAAAGCTGATCACAACCAGGATCAACACGGCGAGTAGGCCAACGTTCTTTTCAACAATCTCGTGTTTCATTGGTCTTAACTTCCCCGGTTTAAGCGGCTTGCGGCGCAGTGAGGCCGATGGCTTCGCGACGCTTCACGGTCATGTACACGTTGAAGGCCATCAGGAGCATACCGGTTACCCAGAAGAGGCCGCCCACCATGCGCACGAAGTAGCCAGGGCCACTGGCCTCAACGGACTCCACGAAGGTGTACATCAGCGTGCCGTCTGCGTTAATGGCGCGCCACATCAAGCCCTGCATAATGCCGTTAACCCACATGGCAGCGATGTAAAGTACCGTGCCGATGGTCGCCAGCCAGAAGTGAACGGCGATTAAGTTCACGGAGTACATTTCGGTGCGACCAAAAACGCGCGGAATCAGGTGATACATAGAGCCGATGGTAATCATCGCCACCCAGCCAAGCGCGCCAGAGTGAACGTGGCCAATGGTCCAGTCGGTGTAGTGCGACAGCGCGTTGACGGTCTTGATCGCCATCATCGGGCCTTCAAAGGTCGACATACCGTAGAACGACAGGGCAACCACCAAGAAGCGCAGGGTCGGGTCGGTGCGCAGCTTATGCCAAGCGCCTGAAAGGGTCATCATGCCGTTGATCATGCCGCCCCAGGAGGGTGCCAGCAGAATGATCGACATAATCATACCCAGCGACTGCGCCCAGTTGGGCAGCGCGGTGTAGTGCAGGTGGTGCGGGCCTGCCCACATATAGATCATGATCAGCGCCCAGAAGTGGACGATAGACAAGCGGTAGGAGTAGATCGGGCGCTCGGCCTGCTTCGGCACGAAGTAGTACATCATGCCCAGGAAGCCCGCTGTTAGGAAGAAGCCTACCGCGTTGTGGCCATACCACCACTGCACCATCGCATCGACAGCACCCGCATAAATCGAGGTGGAGTACATGGGCGTGACGGGAATCGCGGCGTTGTTGACGATGTGCAGAACACCCACGGTCAAAATAAACGCAGCAAAGAACCAGTTCGCCACATAGATGTGCGACGTGGTGCGTTTCTTAACCGTCATCAAGAACACGATTGCATAGCTGATCCACACTACCGCCAGTAGTATGTTAATCGGCCATTCGAGCTCTGCGTACTCTTTGGTCGTGGTGTAGCCCATCGGTAGCGAGACCACCGCAGACAGGATAACCGCTTGCCACCCCCAAAAGGTGAACGCTGCGAGCTTGTCAGAGAACAGGCGTGTCTGACAGGTACGCTGAACGACGTAATAAGACGTCGCAAAGAGCGCTGAGCCACCGAAGGCGAAAATCACGGCGTTAGTGTGTAACGGACGAAGACGCCCGAAGCTAGTCCAAGGTAGGCCGAGGTTCAGTTGCGGCCAGACCAGCTGGGAGGCAAGGATAACGCCAAGCGTCATACCTACGATGCCCCACACAACGGTCATAATCGCGAACTGCCGAACTACCTTGTAATTGTAGGTCGGGTGTTCCAATGCTGTGCTCATTTCATGTTCCCATCGAACGCGGTTAGGGGGTAACCCATGGCATTTTGCAATCGCACGTTGCCATCGCATTTTGCACGGGTGCGGCCACCCGCTTGATGATGCAGGTCAATATCCGGCCTCGATTCTATCGCAGCCGCGCCCTAAGCTGAACACGCCAATGGATGTAACGCTGAATTATTAGGAGTCATGAGTGTCGTACTACGCCGACCACGAGTTTAGGGACACGACGCCAGAGGCGCTGACCGAGCTGTCAGCGAACCCAGCTATTCAGCGGTTTATCGTCGATGGCTACGGCCCTGTTAGTGTTTCAGGCATCCCCAAAATAGGGCGAATAGTGCTGGCACATGGCGCGGGGGCAGGGCACCTGTCTGATTTTATGCGGCAATTTGCCGCGACGCTTTCCAGCCAAGGACTTCAGGTCTGGGCGATTGATTTCCCTTATATGCAGCAAATGAGTGAGCTAGGCAAACGTCGTCCTCCGCCGCCGGTGAAGAAAACCGTCACGCATTTTGCTGCTTGGTACGATCTCATCGCTCCGTTGGACAACAGCCCACTGTGGGTTGGGGGGAAATCCATGGGAGGTCGCGTTGCGTCACTGTTTGCCAGTGAGCGCCGCTGTGGAGGTGTGGTGGCAGCAGGCTATCCTTTTCATCCGCCTAAAAAGCCTGAGTCACTGCGCACGGAGCATCTGACAGCGATTGTTGACCCAATTGTTATCCTCCAGGGTGAACGCGACCCTTTTGGCACCCGAGCAGAGGTGTCTAGCTATGGCCTGCCGTCATCCATCTTTATTAAATGGCTGACGGATGGCGATCATGATTTCAAGCCTAGGCGGGCGTCTGGAATAAATCAGCAGTTTTTGATTGACGAAGCGGCCATAGTTGCGGCATCCTTCGTCCGCGCTCACCAAGCGGTTGCCGCAGGAACGTTTAGTACACGGGTTTAAATCAAAAGTTTAAACGTAAAGTATTGACAATCCTCCAGGCTTCTGTAGAATGCAGCGCCACGTGACCAGCGGGTGGTTAGCTCAGTTGGGAGAGCACCAGCCTTACAAGCTGGGGGTCACTGGTTCGAACCCAGTACCACCCACCATTCATTTGGTGCCCTGGAAATGTGATGCAGTAACTGATGTATATGCGGACCGGTAGTTCAGTTGGTTAGAATGCCGGCCTGTCACGCCGGAGGTCGCGAGTTCGAGTCTCGTCCGGTCCGCCATCATCAAATTTACTTGCATAATAAGTTATCGCTATTCGGACCGGTAGTTCAGTCGGTTAGAATGCCGGCCTGTCACGCCGGAGGTCGCGAGTTCGAGTCTCGTCCGGTCCGCCACGATAACTTAATAAGTAGTTCTATTGATAAGCGATAGGCTTTCAATACCCTGGGTGGTTAGCTCAGTTGGGAGAGCACCAGCCTTACAAGCTGGGGGTCACTGGTTCGAACCCAGTACCACCCACCATTTAAGTGAATGTTTTAGCGCCTCTGAACCGCTTTAATAAATAATTTAAATGGTAAGTGTGTCTTACAGTGGACCGGTAGTTCAGTCGGTTAGAATGCCGGCCTGTCACGCCGGAGGTCGCGAGTTCGAGTCTCGTCCGGTCCGCCATTAAGCACCTGTCGGCCGTCATTAAGATAAAGCCGAAAAAATTCCAAAAAAGCCCGAATCTATGATTCGGGCTTTTTTATTGCGCGTACATAAGACTCTAACAAGCAGCATGCAGTCAATGAGCTGCACGCTGCTGTTACTTACTGCTGTTACTTACTATGGAAGCGTTAGGCGATTGCGCTGACGCCTGCTTTGGCAATTTGCACATCTTGATCTGGCTTAACGCCAGAGATGCCGACAGCGCCGACGACTTGACCATCCACGATGATCGGCACGCCGCCAGACAGCAGGCCCTGTAGCGGTGCAGAGACAAACGCCGTGCGGCCACCGTTAATCATCTCTTCAAACACTTGGGTCTCTTTACGACCCAAGGCCGCGCTACGCGCTTTTTGGGTAGCAACATCGGCGCTAAATGGGGCAGCACCGTCTAAACGGCGCAGTGCCAGCAGGTGGCCGCCATCATCGGTGACGGCAATTGTGACCGGCCAGCTGTTGTTGTCAGCTTCTTTCTGTGCAGCGTCGAGTACTTGGATAACGTCGGCTTGGCCTAAAACAGCTTTGGTTTGCATCAAAGGATCCTTTTTATCGTAGGGATTAAAGCGCTGCGCCCAACCGTTAATACGTCGTGAAAGCGCAGCGAGTGTAAAGGGTTATACCAGGGCAGCGTCCACGACTTCTACCCAGTGGCGTACCGGCGTGCGATTGGCACTGGCCAGGTGCGTTTGACAGCCGATGTTGGCGGTCACAATCACCTCAGGGTTGCCTGCTTCCAGCGCATTCAGCTTGTTATCGCGCAGTTGAGTGGCGAGCTCTGGCTGTGTGACCGAGTAGGTGCCCGCCGAGCCGCAGCACAGGTGGCCATCTTTCACGGGCGTTAGTGCAAAGCCGAGTTTGCTAAGCACGCCTTCTACGGCGCCGTTGAGTTTCTGAGCGTGCTGCAGCGTGCAGGGGCAGTGGAACGCTAAGCGCTGGTGCTCTTTAAGCTGAAGTGCTTCCAGCGGCTCGTCGCGCAGTATTTCGACGATATCCTTCGCCAGCGCGCTAACTTTTTTGGCCTTGTCAGCGTAGGCAGGGTCGTCCTTGAGCATATCAGCATACTCTTTGACGAACGCGCCGCAGCCGCTGGCTGTTTGGACGATGGCTTCCACACCCTGCTCAATTTGCGGCCACCAGGCATCAATATTGGCACGCATCCGCTCGCGGCCCGCTTCTTGGGCGTTGAGGTGGAAGTCGATGGCACCACAACAGCCGGCTTCACTGATTGGCGTGACGCTGATGCCCAAGCGGTCGAGCAGGCGAGCCGTGGCTGCGTTGGTGTTGGGCGACAGGCCCGGCTGCACGCAGCCTTCCAGGATTAATACCTTACGGGCATGGCGCTGGCTGTCGGGTCGCTGGCCTGCATCGACCGGTGCGGGCGGCATTTTGCTACGCAGTTTGCCGGGCACTAGAGGCTTGAAGGTTTGCCCCAGGGCCAGCAGCGCTTTGAAGCGTTTCGGGTCGACCAGCATTTTGCGCAGCGCATAGCGCTGAGCGCGTTCTGCCGCTGGGCGCGGCACACGACGGTCGATTTCCGCACGGCCAATATCTAACAGCTTGTGATACTCCACGCCGGAGGGGCAGGTGGTTTCACAGTTACGGCAGCTCAGGCAGCGGTCTAAGTGCAGGCGAGTCTCTTCGGTGACTTGGTCATCGTCATCGCGGCTCTCCAGCAGCTCTTTCATTAAGTAGATGCGCCCGCGTGGCCCGTCTCGCTCATCGCCCAGCAACTGGTAAGTGGGGCAGGTGGCGTTACAAAAGCCGCAGTGCACACAGGTACGCAGAATGCGCTCGGCTTCCTGGATATGCGGTTTCTGGCGGTCGGCATCGGTAAAGTGCGTCTGCATGTCAGCTCTCCTGATTAAAATGCCGCATAAAGACGACCAGGGTTGAAAATGCCGTGGGCATCCAGCTCGGCCTTCAGGTTGCGATGGTACTTCTCGACCACAGCATTCAGCGGAGTAAACGGCGACTCCGCGCCCCCTTGGGCATGCGGGGTATAGCAGGTAGCGTGGCCACCAGTCTTTTGGCATTCATCTCGCAGCGTGTCTGCGGGCAGTGCAGTTTTCACCCAGCGCTGGCTGCCGCCCCAATCATAGAAAATGTCGCTTTCATCCACGGCGAGCTCTAGCGCTGGGGTATGGGGCGGTAGCGATAAGCGCCACAGTGCTTGCCCTTCGCCAAGGCTAAAAAAGCTATGCTGCTGGTCGCGAAGCTGCTGCCAGAAATCCGCAGAAAGCACTTCACCGCCCAGGCGCTCTTTAGTGGCCTTGACGGAGCTTTCACCGCCTTCCAGCCGAATAAACAGCTCGCCCGCGTGCCATGCCGCAGCCGTGATGGGCAGCGGCTGGCGGCCAAGCTCAGAGAGCTTCGCTAAAGCATCTTGCAAGCCCATTTCAAGGCGCAGACTGTGGCTGGCGGTGGGAATAGGCAGCACCTTAAACGAGATGTCGGCCAGCACGCCCAGCGTGCCCTGGGCGCCTGCCATCATGCGGGAAAGGTCATAGCCCGCGACGTTTTTCATCACTTCGCCGCCAAAGCGCAGCAGCTTGCCTTCTTGGGTAATCACCCGAGTGCCCAGGACAAAATCCCGTGCAGCACCTGCCCAAGGGCGGCGAGGGCCAGACATGCCGGTAGCTACCGCGCCGCCAATGGTGCTGGCGTCGCCAAAAATGGGCGGCTCGAAAGGCAGCATCTGATGTTTTTCTGCCAGCGCCGCGTTCAGCGCGCTCAAGCGGGTGCCTGCCCGCACCGTGACGACGAGTTCGATAGGGTCGTAAGAGACGATGCCGCTATGCGCTGCGACATTGAGTTCCGTGCCTTCCACCGGGCGGCCATAAAAGGCCCGGGTGTTGCCCGCTACAATGCGTAGCGGGGTGCGGTCGTGGTAGGCGCTATGAACCTGTTCGCACAGCTCATTGGCTATATCTCGGTCGGCAGCGTGTATCGCTAGTTCGGTCATGGTCGATCCTTATAGCATCAGAAGCGTGGCAGTTCTGGATGCGGTAACTCGTTGTTATGCACATGCATCGCGCCAAATTCGGCACAGCGCGCCAGGGTGGGAATGTTTTTCCCTGGGTTGAGCAGCCGTTTGGGGTCGAACGCCGCTTTTAGCGCGTGGAAGACCGTCAGCTCATCGGGTTGGAACTGGCTACACATCTGATTGATTTTTTCGCGCCCAACGCCATGCTCGCCGGTAATCGAGCCACCGGCGGCCACGCACAGCTCCAGGATCTTGCCGCCTACGTCTTCCGCCAGGGCAAGCTGGCCCTCTTTGTTGGCATCGAACAGGATCAGCGGATGCATATTGCCGTCGCCCGCATGAAACACGTTGGCTACTGCCAAACCGCTCTCTTCGGATAGCGCGGCAATGCCTTTCAACACTCGCGGCAGCTCGCGGCGGGGAATGGTGCCATCCATGCAGTAGTAGTCGGGTGACATGCGGCCTACGGCAGGGAAGGCATTCTTGCGCCCGGCCCAGAACTTGGCGCGCTCGGCTTCGTCCCGCGCCTGTTGAATGTTAGTGGCTCCGGCCTTTTCCAGTACGCGGCGAACGGTGTCGCAGTCGTCGTCCACGTCCGCTTCCACGCCATCCAGCTCACAGAGCAGAATGGCTTCGGCTTCCACGGGGTAGCCTGCCTTGATGAAATCTTCGGCGGCTTTGATGGCGAGCTTATCCATCATTTCCAGGCCGCCGGGGATAATGCCTGCGGCAATAATATCGCCCACCGCGCGGCCTGCTTTTTCGATATCATCGAAGCTGGCCATCAGCACTTTGGCGGTTTCCGGCTTGGGCAGCAGCTTCACGGTGATTTCCGTGACCACCCCGAGCATGCCTTCGGAACCGTTCATTAGGGCCAAGAGATCAAAGCCGGGCGCATCCAGGGCTTCAGAACCCAGCGTCATGTGCTCGCCTTCAATGGTCAGCACATCCACCCGCATCACGTTATGCACGGTGAGGCCGTACTTCAGGCAGTGCACGCCGCCCGCATTTTCAGCGACGTTGCCGCCAATTGAGCAGGCGATTTGCGAGGAGGGGTCCGGGGCGTAGTAGAGCCCGTAAGGGGCGGCCGCCTCGGAAATGGCAAGGTTACGCACCCCAGGCTGAACGCGGGCAATGCGCGCGTCGGGGTCAACGGTAATAATTTGGTTGAACCGCGACATGACCAGCAGCACGCCCTGCTCAAGCGGCAGCGCGCCGCCGGAAAGGCCGGTGCCTGCGCCCCGGGTCACCACTGGTACGCCCAGCGCATGGCAGCGCTTTAACAGGCCTTCGACCTGTTCCAGCGTTTCCGGCAAGGCCACCAACATCGGCAGCACGCGGTAAGCGGCTAAGCCATCGCACTCGAAAGGGCGTAAATCTTCTTCCCGATGCAGCAGCGTTAATGAGGGCACGGCGCCTTGCAGGTCGCTAAGCACCTCGGCTTTATCACGGCGGACAAGCTCACCATCAAGGCGCTCGTCGTAAAGGATATTCATAGTAACTCCTGTGGGTGAGGAGGACAGACAGCCATCTAATCACTTGATGGAAAATATTTCCATAATATAGAGGAGCTTTTGGAAGTATTTTTCATAAAGCGTTGGAGAGTGGTGGATAGAGGGAAGTTTTTTCTTCTATACAGTGCTTTTTAATATAGTACTGGGTAGCCCTAAGGCTACCCAGCCGTTCCTTTCGAGGAGTATTACAACGCGTTTACATCAACGGGTCAGTCACACCTAAAACATAAAATGCGATCATCGCGATAATGCCGGTGAACACCAGGTAGTAGATCGTCGGGAGAATCGTTTTACGAATGGTGGTGCCCTCACGGCCGAGCAGGCCGACGGTCGCGGACGCCGCCACAACGTTGTGAATCGCGATCATATTACCGGCTGCGGCACCTACTGCTTGCAGTGCGATCATCATGGCCGTTGATAGCCCCAGAGTTTCAGCAATACTGAACTGGAACTCCGCCAACATAAGGTTAGACACCGTGTTGGAGCCCGCAATAAAGGCACCCATCGCTCCGACGGCAGGCGCAAAGAACGGGTAGATACCACCCACACCGTTAGCGACTGCTTGCGCCATCATGACGGGCATCGAGACTAAATCGGCACCGTTAACGCCAGAGTTAATCAGGATGCGTACCATCGGCACGGTAAAGATCAGTACAAAGCCAGCGCCAAAAATGGTTTTGGTGGACTCTGATACCGCCGCACTCATCTGGCGCGGGTTCATCTTATGCAGGAAGTAAGTGATGAGCACCACGGCCAGGATGATACCGCCCGGCAGGTAAAGCGGTTGAACGCCGCCGCTTACACCAGCTTCACCGAAAATGTTGGCCCAGCTCAGGTTAATTGATGTCAATGCGGCTTTAAGAGGCTCAATGGTGCGTGATGCTACCAGGAACAGCGCCAGCAGTACGTAAGGTACCCAGCCTTTAAAGGTGGACATCGGTGCTTTACCGGCCACATCGTCAAGCTTGATTTGCAGGTTGCCGATCCACTCGTCCGGCCAAGAGGTCGATTCTGGGAAGTCCCAAGTATCTTTGGGCAACAGGAAGCCTTTGCGTGCAGCAGGCACCACAATCGCTAAGCCCACCATCGCGCCAATCATTGAGGGGAATTCCGGCCCAAGCAGCACGCCCACCAGCATGTAAGGCACTACGAAGGAAATGCCGGTGAAGATCGCAAAGGGAGCAATGGATAGCCCTTCTTTCCAAGAGCGGTTGGCACCGAAGAAGCGCACCATCACCAGCACCAGAATCAGCGGCATCAAAATACCCACGATACCGTGAGTGATGGCCACCGAGCTGGTCACCTGCTGGAAAAATACATCCCAGGTAGAGCCGTTCGCTTCTAGCTGAGCGGTAATGTCAGCACGGTTTAAGCCGCTGCCCACACCCACCACAATCGGTGTGCCCACTGCGCCAAACGATACCGGCGTTGATTGAATCATCATACCCACGACCACGGCGGCAAGGGCTGGGAAGCCTAACGCCACCATCAGCGGTGCCGCCACGGCAGCCGGCGTGCCGAAACCGGACGCGCCTTCAATGAAGCAGCCAAACAGCCACGCCACAATCAGCGCCTGTACACGGCGGTCAGGACTGATGCCCGAAAAGCCGTTACGAATCGCGGTAATGCCGCCTGAGTGTTTAAGCGTGTTGAGCAGTAAGATTGCGCCGAAGATAATCCACAGCAGGCCAGCGGTCTGGATAAGCCCCTGCACGGTGGATGCCGCCACGCGGCTAAACGACATATCCCAGGCGGTCAGGCCAATAATGGCCGCCGTGAGGAAGACAATCGGCATCGCTATTTTGGCCGGAATTTTAAAGCCTATGAGCAAAATCCCGGCGAGCAACAGCGGCAGAAATGCCAGAAGAGCGAGTATAGTTTCATTCATGGGAGGAACGGCCCCTTGTTATTGATTTGGTGTGCTCCGCAGTAGCCAACTTGTCATTTCAATGATAGTTGGGTCAGCGTGAAAGATACGGTTAGGCGGGCTGGATGACTACATTGGAAAATTGGTCTTACCAGTTATGTAGGGTAAATTAGTCTGTAAACTAAGCGGTCGTTTTAATTTAACGCTTTGTTTTTTAGAGGCTTTAACCTTTTCGTGAGTATGCTCGCTTCACAACGCCCATTAGACTAATAGACAGTGCAGTTGGCCTTAGAAAGAGCGGTGCAGATCTAAATGTCCCATGTCCTCTTTGCATGGCTTAATGGCATAGGCGGGATTCGGTACTTGCGTCACTGACTACTTCGACTCAATGTAATAGCGAATTCAACTCGATCAAAGGAGTACGATCCGATGGCAATAACACTTTATGACCTGTGTGGCCGCGATGAGCGCCTACGTTTTTCACCTTACTGTTGGCGCGTGCGTATGGCGCTGGCCCACAAAGGGCTGGAGCACACCACTGTTGCGTGGCGCTTCCAGGAAAAAGACGTGCTCGCATTTGCCGACTACGACAAAGTGCCTGTGCTCACCGATGGCGACACGGTAGTAACCGATAGCTTCGATATCATGTGCTACCTAGACCGCGCTTATCCGGACGCACCGGTGGTGGGTGAAGGGGTGAGCCTTCAGCGCTTAATGCTGTTTAAGCAGTTAGTAGAGCGCAGCATTACGCCCGCGCTGTTTAAGATCGTCGCGTTAGATCTGTTAGCCGCGATTCATCCAGATGATCGTGACTACTTCCGCAAAACCCGCGAGGCGCGCTTTGGTGCGACCATGGAGGCCGTCAACAATCCTGAACAGGGGCGGCAACTGTTGAAGCAGGCGCTGGTGCCGGTGAGCGCTCAATTGAAAGAGAGCCCGTTTTTAGATGGGAATGCCCCAGGCGGTGCCGATTACCTACTGTTTGGCAGCATGATGTGGGCCTACACCGTTTCGACCGAGACACTGGTGGAGGAAAAGGACCCCGTCGCTGCGTGGTTTAAGCGTATGCTAGCAGTGCACGATTCAGTGGCAGGCAAAGCCATCACTGTTCGTGATCTATAATAGTTAAGGCGGCCACAAGCCGCCGACTACCCACAGGCAACACAAACGGCCTAGGCCGTTTGTGTGAAAGGAGATGGCGATGATTGACCTGTATTACTGGACAACCCCGAACGGCCACAAAATCTCCATCATGCTTGAAGAAGCAAAGCTGGCTTACCGTATTAAGCCCATCAATATTGGCCGGGGTGAGCAGTTTGACCCTGAGTTTCTGACGATTGCGCCCAATAACCGCATTCCCGCCATTGTGGACCACGCCCCTAAAGATGGCGGCCAACCAATGTCGCTGTTTGAGTCAGGCGCTATTTTGGAATATCTCGCCGATAAAACCGGCCAGTTTCTGCCAACAGAAGGGCGCGAGCGCTACGTGGTATTGCAGTGGCTCCACTGGCAAATGGGCGGTCTTGGCCCGATGGCGGGGCAGAACCACCACTTTTGCCACTATGCTCCGCAAAAAATTGAGTACGCCATTGAGCGCTACGTGCGCGAGACCAACCGACTGTACAGCGTATTAGATCAGCGGCTCTCCCAGCAGCATTACGTGGGCGGTGACCGCTACTCGATTGCCGATATGGCGATTTACCCTTGGATCGTGCCGTGGGAGAAACAGCGCCAAACTCTGGAAGAGTTTCCCGACCTTGAGCGCTGGTTTGAAGAGGTATCGCAACGTCCGGCGGTGCGTAAAGCCTACGCAATAGTGGAAGACATTAATCCGCAGGCAGGTGTCACGATGGATGCTGAGGCGCGTAAGCATCTGTTTGGCAACCGTTAATCAAACGCCCTTTTCAGGCTTCTGAGTGAGCGAACGCTTGGCAAGCGCAGCATGCTTAAAATTCATGTTGCGCTGCACAAAAAGCACTGCTAGCTTTGTGGGTAGCAACGGCAAACGCCCACTATCGGCCTGCCTCAACGCAGGCTGAATCGCTAGCTCACTCAAGGAGATTACGTGATGAACAAGGCCGCAGAGAAAACCAGCCAGCAGTTTGAGTCAGTGTTCGTGTCCCCCATGCGTTCTTATACGCTGGCGGCGCTCAACTACTACGAGCAGCTGGTTGGCGCGCAGATGGATGCTGCACGCGCTTACTCGGATATGACCATTGCCCAAGCGCGCACATGGTTAGACGTGAAAGACGCAGACAGCTTCAAAAAAGCGATGGAAAGCCAGCAAAAAACTGCCACTGACCTGATGGAGCGCATGAAAGGCGACTCTGAAAAAGTCACCTCCATCAGCCAAGGCTTTATGCAAGACAGCCAGAAAATGGCCGAAGAAACTACCAAGAAAGCGGTCGAGACTGCCAAGCAGTAATCACCCCGCTTAATTGAAATGATGCCGCGCCCGGAGTTTATTCCAGGGTGCGGCATTTTTTTGCGTGCTGTTTGACTAGTGTTTTTTGACTAGGTAGGGGGTGTGGCGATTATAGCGATGCATCGCCAGCGCGTGCTCGGAGCCGAAAGCGCGCTATGCGAATAATTTGCTGAATCGCGGTTTCACGCTCCTGGGCCAAGCCGTTTTTCAGGCGCTCATCGAACGCTGAAAGGATGTCGTAGCGGTCCAGCCCTTTCACCGCAATCACAAACGGGAAGCCGAATTTCTCTTTATAAGCCTCATTGAGCTGTTCAAAGCGGGCAAATTCCTCGGGTGAGCACTGGTCGAGCCCTGCGCCAGCCTGCTCGCTGGTGGAGTCGTGGGTCAACTCTCCCGCCAGCGCTGCCTTGCCTGCTAAATCGGGGTGGGCCTGAATAACGGCAATCTGCTGCTCAGGGGTGGCTTGTTGTAGCATCAGGCCCATCAGTTCAGCTAGGGCATCAGGTGCATCATGCGTTTGGCTCAATCCATGCTGCCAGGCGGCTTCAGCTACCCAGGGGGAGTGTTCATACACATCGCCATAGTGGGCAACGAAGGCTTCCAGGCTGCACTGGCTGGGGGCAGGGGATAACGTGAGTGGGGTAGCGGTCGACACAAAAACTCTCCAGGCGTGCGAAAAAGGAAATGCTGTATACAATAAATAGCATCAACGGTACTCTTTGACCAATAGGTCAAACTCTACGCATCACCTCTATCCATAACACCAATAACCCCGCCAATGTAAGGAGTGACGATGGGACGCTTAACTACCCACGTGCTGGATACCGCCAAAGGGCAGCCCGGCCAAGGCATTACCATTGAAGTCTTTCGGCTAGCGGTCGGCAGCCGCGAGCACTTAGGCTCCACCGTCACCAACAGCGATGGCCGTTGTGATGCGCCTCTGTTAGAAGGCGAGGCGCTCACGCCCGGTGAGTATGAGTTAGTGTTCCACGCGGGGGATTATCTACGTCGTCAGGGTGTTGAAGCCGTCGAACCGCGCTTTTTAGACGTGATTCCGCTGCGCTTTGGCGTAGCCGATGCAAGCCAGCACTATCACGTGCCGCTGCTGCTCTCGCCGTATGGCTACTCGACCTATCGCGGTAGCTAAGAGGGCGGATCATGCAAGCGTACATCATTGAATTCGTAAACCTGCTGCTGCGCTGGCTGCACGTCATTGCCGCCATTGCCTGGATCGGCGAATCGATCTACTTCGTGATGCTGGATAACGGCCTGCGCGCTCCCAAAGCCGCTGAAGATCGTGAGAAGGGTATCTTTGGCGAGATGTGGGCTGTGCATGGTGGCGGTTTCTATCATAACCAGAAATACGCCACGGCCCCGGCCAAGCTGCCCAACGACCTGCACTGGTCGTTCTGGAAAGCCTATACCACGTGGCTATCGGGTTTCGCGCTGTTCGTCATTCTTTACATGGTGAATCCCGGTTTCTACTTGGTGAACCCGGACAGCAACTGGGCCTGGGCGGCTAACCTGACCGGTTGGCAGGCCAACCTGCTAGCGCTTGGGTTCCTGCTAGGCGGCTGGGTGGTTTACAACGAGCTATGTAAGCGCATCAGCCCCAACATGGAGCGCGATGGCCTGCTGAGTATTGCCGTGGCGGTGATGATGGTGGTGGTGGCCTACTTAAGCACCCAGATGTTTACCGGGCGGGCGGCGTTTTTGCTCACCGGCGCGGTGATGGCCACGGCCATGTCGGCCAACGTCTTCTTCTGGATCATTCCTGGCCAGCGCCGCATGGTGAGGGCTATGAAGGCAGGCGACGCCCCTAACCCGCTAGACGGCAAGCGCGGCAAGCAGCGTTCGGTGCACAACACCTACTTCACGCTGCCCGTGGTGTTGCTGATGGTGAGTAATCACTACTCCTTTATCTACGCCCATGAACTCTCCTGGGTGGTGATGGTGCTGTTTATTTTTGCCGGAGCGCTGATTCGTCAGTTCTTTGTGCTGATGCATGCCGGTAAAATCCAGCCTGCCTACCCGGCGGTAGGCGTTGGGCTGATTTTGCTCGCGTTCTGGGTGGCAGCGCCCAGCCCACGTGCTGCCGTGGAAGGCGCTGGCGGTGCGCCCACGCAAGCGCAAATATCTGGACTCATCGAGCAACACTGTACCCAGTGCCATGCCCGCAACCCTGAACATGCCGGTTTCTCCGCGCCGCCTGCAGGCTATGCCTTTGATAGCTGGGACGATATTCTTGGTCACAAAGCGCAAATCCAACAGGTCGTTGGCAGTCGCTACATGCCGCTTGGTAATATCACCAACATGAGTGACGAAGAGCGCGATATCATTGCGGCCTGGGAGGAGTAATCAGAGTCGCAGACAGGAGACACTATGAGTGATGCGCAGGCGGCGTTAAAGCGGAGGCCTTCTGACAAAGAGGGCGATGAGCGCCACGAAGCGATTTACCGGGCAGTAAGCGATGCCATTGTGGAGCAGCGCCTTAAGCCCGGCGCTCGGCTGCGTGAAGATGCGCTAGCGGAAGTATTCGGTATTAGCCGCACGGGGATTCGTAAAATCCTCCAGCGGCTGGCGCTGGAGCAGCTCGTTACTTTGACCCCTCGTCGTGGGGCTAGCGTGACGCGCCCCACCGCCGAGGAAGCGAAAGACGTGTTCGATGCCCGCCAGTTGATCGAGTGTGGCCTCATGCCCGATGTGGCCAGGCGAATGAACGCCGCGGCGGCGGCGGAGCTTCGCGAGATGGCCCGCCAAGAGCGCCAAGCCCTGCGCAGCGGTCAGCAGAGCGTGGCGATTCGTCTCTCGGCGGATTTTCACGTGCGTCTCGCGCAGCTCTCCGGCAACGCCACCCTGGCAGAATTTGTTGAACGCCTCTGCTCCCGCTCTTCGCTGATCCTCGCCGTCTACGGCCATCGCGGCCACTTAGGCTGCGAATCCCACGACCACGACGACCTGATTGGCTACCTGGAAACTGGCAACGGCGAACGCGCCAAAGCCTTTATGAGCCGCCACCTCAAAGCCATCGAAGCCTCGCTCTCAATGGTTGAAGAGGAAGAGAACGTTCCGGATCTGCAGCAGATTTTTGGCGCGTAGCGACTCAGCTCTGCTCAGCTTTAATGACGGCTAAGCCGCTTCTCGAGACTCCCCACTAACATAAAAACGCCACCGGAGCTTATCCGGTGGCGTTTTTAGTGGCTATCTAACGTGTGTGGTACTTCATCACTACATGGCTTAGTGCGCTTTCTGCTCAACCATCACAGGCGCTGCCTTAAACCGCTTCATCAGCCCATAGTAGAACACCCCACCCAAACCTGCGCCGATCAGCCAGCCGTAGCCGCCTAAGCTGGCTAAGGCCGGTACTAGTACGGTAGAGAGCGAGAACATCGCCGCCACGCCAAAAGCGATAAGAGCGCGGGTGTTCCAGCCGTTGACGTAGTAGTAAGCGCTGCCGGGTGCTGAGGAGAATAGCTCCTGCATATTGAGGTGTTGGCGTTTGATCAGGTAGTAGTCCACCACGATGATGCCGTAGAACGGCGCGACGATAGCGCCCAGCGCATTCACAAAGCCCGGCACGCCAATTTGGCTGATCACCGAGATCCACAGCGCACCCACGAAAAAGGCAATGACGGCGGTAATCAAGCCGCCCATTTTGAAGCTGATTTTGCTGGGGAACAGGTTGGCTAAGTCGTAGGCGGGGGGAATGAAGTTAGCAACGAGGTTGATACCCACCGTAGCGGCAAAAAAGGTGAGGGCGGCCACGATGGTCAGCGGCAGCGAATCGACGCGTTCCACAATATCCGCCGGGTTGGTGAGCGCTTCGCCAAACAGTACCAGCGTGCCTGCGGTAATAATCAGCGCAATAAACGAGAAGAACGCCACGTTCAAGGGCAGGCCCAGCAGGTTGCCCAGCTTCATCTGGCGCTCGGTTTTCACAAACCGGGTAAAGTCGCCGAAGTTGATCACCACTGCGGCGAAGTAGGCCACCATCGTACCCACAATGGCGAGAAACGCACCCAGGCCGCCCTGCTCACCGCTGCCGCTGAAGATGGTGCCAATGGCGGGCAGTAGCTCGCTACCGGCTTGTACCCATACCACAATCATCAACACTACCATCACCACGTAGACCAGCGGACCTGCCCAGTTCAGGAAGTGTTTAATGCGCTCGATGCCCTGCCAAAAAATCGCGATCTGAAACAGCCACACAATCACGAACGAGAGCCACGCCACCCCGGAAAGGCCAAGAAAGGTACCGCCGTTGCCCACGCCAAACAGCGCGGTAATCAGCAGCGCCACGGCGGTAGAGGCGAAGTAGGTCTGCACGCCGTACCAGAAAATACCCACGATGGCACGCAGCATGGCGGGCAGGTTGGCCCCACGTACGCCCATGCTGGCGCGTACCATGACCGGGAAGGGAATGCCGTATTTCACGCTGGGTTTGCCGGTCAGGTTGACCAGAAACATGACGATAATCCCGGCTAGAATAATCGCGGCCATCACGGCCCAGCCGTTAAGGCCATAAGAGAGAAACAGCGACGCTGCCAGGGTGTAGCCAAACAGGCTTTGAATATCGTTAGACCAAACGTTAAAAATCTCAAAAGCGCCCCAAGTGCGGTGCTCTGGCTTTAGCGGGGCGAGGTCTTCGTTATAGAGCGTTGGATCAATCTGCTGAATATTTAGGTCGCTTTGGCTGGGTTGTTCATTCATTGCAAGGCTCGTTATCCGGAAATGGTCGCCTGCCACACGGTGGTGGCAGGCGTTGGCAAGGCGAGTTACTGAGTGAAGCGCTGGCAGGCGGGCCAGTGTTTCATCAGCAGGTAGTAGGTCAGCCCGGCAGGAATGAGGCTGGCGTACCAAGAGACCGCCGAGAACGAGAGCGCTGCGATAATCCCCACCGCTGTCGCTATCAGCGCCGCTTGGTTAATGCCTTGGTACGGGCCGTTTTCGTCGTAGAGCTTGCCGATATCCAGCGTGCGGCGGCGAATCACGTAGTAGTCCACCACCAGAATGGCGAAGATGGGGCCAAGGAACGCGGAGTAAGTTTGTACAAAGAGCTGCAACCCTGCGGCCGATTCAGGCTGCACCAGCTTCCAGGGGAAGGTAGCGAAGGCCAGCAGGCCCACAATCACCGTTGCGACGGGGAACTTGAGCTTGAACACGTCCATCAGCACGTAGGTGGGCGGCACCACGTTGTTCAGCACGTTGGTGGTCACCTGGGCGAAGGCGATAAACAGCAGTGTGATCATCAGTAGCGGCGTGTTATCCACCGCGTTGGCGAACACCTGGATGGGGTCTGCGGTGCCGGTGGCTTGCGACACCATATAGCCAATCAGGCCCATAAACAGCGTGCAGGGCAGAATCGACATCGCGTAAATGGTAGTGAGCAGGCTTTGGGCCGTGCCTTTTTTGTGCTCGCGGGAGTAGTCGCTCACATTCAGCATCATGGTGCTGTAGATACCCAAAAACAGCATGGTGGCGCTCCAGAAAGGCATCCCCCAAGAGCCTTCCATGGTCAGCAGGCTGGTGGAAAGCTCATCGCCGTAGCGCTGCACCGTGGCGTAGAACATGTACATCAGCGAGCAGAGAATAAAGGCGCTGCCGATATTTTCCAGCCACTTAATGCCCTGAAAGCCGAGTACCGAAAGGCCAATCTGCAAAAACTGGAAGGTAATAAAGTAGAAGATCAGGTTATCGAAGCCGAACAGCGTCGCCGACACCATGTTAAGGGCACCTGCGCCAATCCAGCTTTGAAAACCGTACCAGACGATGGCAGGCACGGCGCGCACAAGGCCTGGAATACGCGTGCCGGTAAAACCGAACGCGCTGCGTGCCTGCACCATAAACGGAATGCCGTATTTGTAACCGGCAGCCCCGTTAATGGCGAGCGCCACGCCAATCACAAAGCAGCCAATGGCGATGGCCAGGGTGGCTTGCAGCAGGTTGAGCGTGCCCACTACGCTCGAACCCATGGCGAAGGTGCCAATAGAGACACACCCCCCAAACCAGGCTAAAAAGTAGGAGGTGCGCCCCATAATGCGGGTGCTTTGCGGAGCTAAGCTTTCCGCCCCAACGGCTTTGGCGGTGGC
Organism: Halomonas sp. SIMBA_159; assembly: GCF_046536035.1. Lineage (NCBI taxonomy): Bacteria > Pseudomonadati > Pseudomonadota > Gammaproteobacteria > Oceanospirillales > Halomonadaceae > Halomonas > Halomonas sp. SIMBA_159. Next base: position 110,671 of record NZ_JAWJBT010000004.1, on the reverse strand, counting down.
GGGGCTAGCCGCTCCCGGTAGTTCATCTGAGGTAAGAGCAGAGGTTGAAGTGCTCATGTTACCGTCCTCGCAAGATTATCGATGTTATTGGTAACCTGGGCAGACTCTGCCCAAGAGACGCTTGCGGCGTGGCGTGCTAATGGCGGTATTCGTACGGTTGTTATAGTTTTATGATGCGTGATTTTTTAGCGTGTGGGTGGCAGGGTTAGGTTGGAAAAATCCGCGAACTTGCCGGTAAAGGGTTTCGGGCGAGGGTAGTCTAAATCGCCGTATTTGCTGGTATGTAAGCCCAGCCCCACCAGCGATTCGGCAAGCTTCAGCGCCGCGCTTACCCCTTCCACCACGGGCAGGCCAACTTCGCGGCTAATGGCGTGGGTGAGGTTCGCCATCCCGCCACAGCCCAGCACAATCGCGCCGATGCCATCCTCATCGCGGGCACGGCAGCACTCTTGCACAATGCGGCTAAAGGCAGCGTCAGGGTGGTCTTCCAAATCCAGCACCGGAATTTCAGCGGCGCGAATGCGGCGGCAGTAGTGGTGGCTAAAGCCGTACTGCTCAAGCAGGTGCTCGGCAATAATGCCGGTACGGCCTAGGGTGGTCACAATCGAGAAGCGCGTGCTAATCAAGGTGGCCATGTGAAAAGCGGCTTCGGCAATGCCAATCACTGGGGCGCGGGTCAACTCGCGTGCAGCCAGCAAGCCTGGGTCACCAAAGCAGGCCACTACGTAGGCATCAATATTGCCCTCGCGCTCGCCTTTCAGCACTTCTTCGGCCACGCCCACTGCGCTCACTGCTTCATCGAAGTGGCTTTCGATAGAGACAGGGCCAGCGTCGGGTTGAGTGGCGCTCACCGTGGTCGATGGGGCCGCTAACTGTTCGGCTGCTTGTCGAATTGTCGCCGTCATGGCAGCCGTGGTATTGGGGTTAATCAAGCGTATATGCACGGGGTGATACTCGCATGTGAACAATATTTTCTATCTTGTATACGAAAATAGGGCGCTTTTCTGCGATGCGCAAGCCCTTTCATGCAACGGTTTAGCGCTCGTAGAGTTGACCAAGTGTTCAGGTTTCAAAGGGTTAGCGTGCTATTGAGCCGAAAAGCGTCGTCATCTCAATTAATTAGCCCTGCGTTGAATTGCGATGGCCGTTCAAAATGGCTATTTTGTATACAAACTAAAACGCTCTGCCTTTGTTAAGGAGCCTGTCCATGACCTCTCATTACCCTCGCGATTTAATCGGCTATGGCCGCACGCCGCCCCACGCTAACTGGCCAGGCAAGGCCAAGATCGCCGTTCAATTTGTGCTTAATTATGAGGAGGGCGGCGAGAACTGCGTGCTGCATGGGGATTCAGGCTCGGAGCAGTTTTTGTCCGAGATTATCGGTGCGGCCAGCTACCCAGACCGCCACCTAAGCATGGAGTCCATCTACGAATATGGCTCCCGCGCTGGCGTGTGGCGTATTCTGCGCGAGTTCGAGCGCCGTGGGTTGCCACTGACCGTATTTGGGGTGGCGATGGCGCTAGAGCGCCACCCGGACGTGGCCCAGGCGTTTAAAGAGCTTGGCCATGAAGTGGCGTGCCACGGCTACCGTTGGATTCACTACCAAGAAACTCCTGAGCATGTCGAGCGCGAACATCTGCAAAAAGCCATGGAGATCTTCCAGCGTTTGTATGGTGAAAAGCCTGAAGGCTGGTACACCGGGCGCGATAGCCCCAATACGCGCCGTTTAATTTTGGACGAAGGTGGTTTTCTTTACGACAGCGACTACTATGGCGACGACCTACCGTTCTGGACCAAGGTGAGCGATAGTCAGGGGGCTGAGCATAACCACCTGATCGTGCCTTACACCTTAGATACCAACGACATGCGCTTTGCTGCCCCGCAAGGTTTCAATACGGCGGACCACTTCTTTACCTACCTGCGCGACGCCTTTGATGTACTGTATGCCGAAGGGGAAGAAGCGCCGAAGATGCTCTCGATTGGTATCCACTGCCGTTTGCTGGGCCGCCCCGGGCGCTTCCGCGCGCTGCAGCGCTTCTTAGACCATATTGAAGCCCACGACCGAGTGTGGGTGGCTCGCCGGGTCGATATCGCTCGCCACTGGGCGGAGCATCACCCCGCACCCAAATAACGAAACAGGACACCATGACACCCCATATCGGACAACGGATTGCCGCCCAGTTTGATGCACTTAGCGCCCAAGAGCAGCGGGTGGCGAGTTTTATCCTCGATCACTTTGATGATTTAGCGGTGTACAGTGCCGCCGATCTAGCGCGTTTGACCGGGGTGTCAAAATCCACCGTGAGCCGCTTGTTCAAGCGCCTAGGCTTTGAAAGCTACCGCACGGTAAAAACCCACGCCCGGCAGCTGCGTAATTTGGGTGTGCCATTGGTGATTGATGCCCATGCCATGGAGGAGGAGAGCGAGAGTGGAGCACCGTTCCAGCGCCACCTTCAGCGGGAGCAGGAAAATCTGCAGCGTTGCCTGGGCAATCTTGACCACCACGACTTTGCTGCCATGGTGGATGCGTTAGCAGGGGCGCAGCAGGTGCTTGTGGTGGGGTTTCGTAACAGCTACCCGTTGGCACTGCACCTACGTCAGCAGCTCGTTCAGGCCCGCGGCCAAGTGCGTTTGGCTCCGCAGCCTAACCAGTCGTTGGCCGAAGAGCTGGTGGACTTAACCGAACACGATACCGTGGTACTGTTTGGTTTTCGCCGCCGTCCGTCGGCATTTGCAGCTTTAGTCGCTGCACTGGAGCGTTCACCCGCGAACGTACTCTTGATTGCTGACCCCACCGCCTCGCCGTTTGCTTCGCAAGTCACATGGTGGTTAGAAGTACCGTTAGAGAGCCTTTCAGCGTTTGATAGCTACGCCACCGCCAATAGCGTGATTTGCCTGTTGGCGAATGCCGTTTTGCACCAACGCTTGGCGGATGGTCGCGAACGGATCAGCGCAATTGGTGACCAGTACGCTGAGTTAAACGAGCTGGCATCGCCCATCATGAGCGTCGATTGGGATGCCCATCAATAATGGTGCGGCCTGCCTGCTCTCTGCACCAAAGATAACCGCCGTATTCTCTGTGCACCCGGCCTGCTGGGTGCATTTTCCTGCCTGATAGTTACCTAACACGCTGTTCTTAAGCTGCTTTCCTTTTAGCTGGTCTCGTTATTGCAAATGCGGGTTGTGGTGTGAAACGAAAGTTTCTTTGTTTTGCCTTGTGCAACAAAGCTTTCATCACGCGACACACACATATTGCTTCTCGGCATTGGCTTGCGACTCACTTTCAGGAGAGCGTCATGGGAACTACCCCTCAGGGCTTTAAAGATTCGGTTCAGCACTACTTGAAACGTCTTCAAACCGGCGTAGTGGCTTCCGGTATGGCGGCCACCCTGGCTGTAGGTGGGCTGAGCGCTAGCACGGCGGCCCATGCCGATGCGCTGGAAACTATTGAGTCTCGCGGCACGATTCGTATCGCGGTGCCGCAGGATTTCCCCCCGTTTGGCTCGGTAGGCACTGATCTACAGCCGCGCGGTTACGACATCGATATGGCCAACTACATTGCCGACGAGATGGGCGTCACTCTGGAACTGATTACCGTGACCAGCGCTAACCGCATCCCTTACCTACAAACAGGGCAGGCGGATCTGGTGATTTCAAGCCTGGGTAAAAACCCGGAGCGTGAAGCGGCGATTGATTTTTCTGATGCCTACGCGCCTTTCTTCCTGGGCGTGTTTAGTGCGGATGCAGACGAGAGTGTAGATGGCCCCGAAGGCTTCGCCGATAAAACCATTGGCGTTACCCGCGGTGCCGTTGAGGATATGGAGCTTTCTAATGTCGCTCCCGACTCCACCACTATTCAGCGCTTTGAAGATAATGCCACCACCATCTCGGCGTTCCTTTCTGGCCAAGTGGATTATGTCGCCACCGGTAACGTGGTTGCCGCCGAAATTGCCGAGCGCAACAGCAATCGTGCGCCTTCGCTGATGTATCAGCTGAAAGATTCCCCTTGCTACATTGGCTTGAATAAAAACGAAGCGGCGCTGCAGGCCGAAGTAAACCGCTTAATTGCCCAGGCGCTGGAAGATGGCACGCTTAACGAGCTTTCTCAGCGCTGGTTCAGCGCAGACCTTCCTGACAACTTCGGTAGCTGAGAGGCGGTATGGGGCCAACACTCGATTTTCTCACCCTGTTGCCCTACGTCAGTGAGCTGGTCAAAGGCTTAACCACCACGGTCGTGCTGACCGTGGTGACCACCTTAACCGGGCTTGGGCTGGCAGTAGCGGTGGCGTATTTACGTGTGAACGGGCAGCCTTGGATGCGCTGGGGGCTAGGCGGCTATGTCGAAGTCACCCGTAACACGCCTTTTATTGTGCAGCTATTTTTTATCTTTTTTGGTTTGCCGGGACTCGGTATCAAAATTGACGCCATTACGGCTGCCTTTATTGCTATGACGTTGAACTTGGCTGCTTACAGCGCCGAGATTTTACGTGCGGGCATCAGCGCCACGGCGAAAGGGCAGCTAGAAGCCGCCAGAGCGCTGGGCATGAGCACCCTGCAAAGTTACCGCCATGTGGTGCTGGTGCCTGCTTTTGCCAGGGTCTATCCCTCGCTGATTAGCCAGTCAATCATCGTCATGTTGGGCTCGGCGGTGGTGTCGCAAATTTCCGTCTTCGATCTGACCTACGCCGCTAACTTCATCCAGTCCCGCAACTTTAGAAGCTTTGAAGTCTACCTGCTGATTACCTTGGTGTACCTGCTGTTGGCGTTCGGTATGCGCCGCGCCTTTATGCTGGTGGGTAAGCGTGTGTTCGCATATCAGCAAGGAGAGCAACGATGATTGAGTTCACTCTGTGGGATATCGTACGCAACCTGTTGCTCGCCGCCCGCTGGACCGTCGTACTGTCACTGATTGCCTTTGTCGGCGGCGCCACGGTAGGGCTGGCGCTCACCTTTATGCGCCTTTCTAGCCGCCGCTGGTTGCAGCGCTTGACCGCACTGTATGTGGATCTGTTTCAAGGCACCCCGCTATTGATGCAGCTGTTTTTGATCTTTTTCGGCGCGGCGGCCATGGGACATCCCATCTCTGCCTGGTGGGCGGCTTCGATTGCCCTCACGCTGTTTACCAGCGCATTTCTCTGCGATATCTGGCGGGGCTGCTTGGAAGCCGTGGCCAAAGGGCAGTGGCACGGTGCCCGCGTGCTGGGTATGAACTACTTCCAAACCATGCGCCACGTGATCCTTCCTCAGGCGCTTCGGCTCTCGATTCCGCCCACAGTGGGGTTTTCGGTTCAGGTGATTAAAGGCACCGCGCTGGCGTCCATCATTGGCTTCGTGGAACTCACTAAAGCGGGCACGATGTTGAATAACGCCACCTTCGAGCCGTTCACTATTTTCACTCTTGTGGCCCTTTTTTACTTCGCGCTGTGCTACCCGCTCTCCTGCTACGCGCGCCATTTGGAGAAAAAGCTCTATGACGCTGGTCTGCGTTAATAACGTTCATAAAGCCTTTGGCGACCTGCAGGTGCTCAAAGGGATCGACCTCAACGTTGCCCAGGGGGAAGTGGTCGCCATTATCGGCCGCAGCGGTTCAGGCAAAAGCACGCTGCTGCGCTGCTTGAACCAGCTCGAACAGCACGATAGCGGCGAGATTACCATTGCCGAACAGCAGCTCGATGCCGGTTCCATGTCGCCCAAAGAGCTTAGTGAAAACGTCGGGATGGTGTTTCAGAGCTTTAACCTGTTTCCCCATAAAACCGTGGGCGATAACGTGTGCCTGGCTCCCGTGGTGGTGCGTGGCGAAGCCCGCGCCGATGTCGAGAAAGTCGCCCGCGAGGTGCTGGATAAAGTGGGTTTGGCAGATAAGTACGATGCCTACCCCGCCCAGCTTTCCGGCGGCCAGCAGCAGCGGGTGGCGATTGCCCGGGCGCTGGCCATGCGCCCGAAGGTGCTGTTGTGTGATGAAGTGACCTCGGCATTAGACCCTGAGTTAGTCGGCGAGGTATTGCGCGTGCTGGAAGCGTTGGCGGCAGAAGGCATGACGCTGATTTTGGTCACCCACGAAATGGGCTTTGCTCGGGACGTGGCCGACCGCGTGGTGTTTATGCACCAGGGGCGCATTCACGAAGAGGGAGTACCTACCGAGCTGTTCAGTAACCCTAAAACCCCAGAGCTTAAGCAGTTTATCTCTGCTGTGCTTTAAATGAGCCGAAGCCTCTGAGCCCGACCGGCTCAGAGGCAGCTTTAAGTGCGGCCGAGAATGCTTTAACCGACCCACTGAGTGGCTTGGGCAAAGATTAAAAAGCCCAGTGCAATCAGTACCCATATACAGAAGAGGGGGAAGAAGAACTTGACCCACTTCTGCCAGGAAACACCGGCCAGTGCTAAGGTCGCCATGAAGTAGCCGGACGTGGGGTAAAGAATATTGCCGATGCCATCGCCCAGCTGGAAAGCCAGTACCGCAGTTTGCCGGGTCACGCCGATCATGTCTGATAGCGGTGCCATCAAGGGCATGGTGACGAGTGCTTGGCCGCTGCCGGATGGAATGATGAAGTTGAAGCCAAGCTGCGCGAAAAACATGCCGATAGCGGAAAGCAGAGTGGGTAGCCCCCCGACCAGATTGCCCAGGCCATACACCAGGGTATCCATGATTTGGCCATCTTCGAGCATGACGGCGACCCCACGGGCAACCCCTGCAATCATGGCTCCGACCAGTACGTCGCGAAAACCTTGGTTGAAACCACCGCAGATGTCATCGGTGCTCAGGCCTGCGACGAGCCCGACGACCACGCCCATGATGATAAATAGGCCAGCCATCTCCATCATGAACCATCCCTGTTGCAGTACCCCGTAAACCAGCAGGGCAAAAAAGGCGAAGGTGGTCAGGGCGGCCAGCTTTTGGCGAGTGGAGGCTATCAAGGCACCGCTGTTCTCGGCATGTTGGTAAAGAGCACGTTTTTCGGCTTCTCCAGGATCACTGTTCAGCAGACTGAGTTCGGGCGAGCGACTGACTTGGCGTGCATAACGCATCACGAAGAAAATAGCCGCGGCCAGCATCACAATGAACGCCAGGATACGTAAGCCATAGCCGGAATAGAGCGGCAGCGCTGACAGTTGTTGACCCAAACCGGTGTTGATCGGGTTAAGCACGCCCGTGGTAAAACCCACGGTGGTGGCGCAAAGTGCCACGGCTGCTGCCGTGATCGAGTCAAAGCGTAATGCAATCATTAGCGGCAGAATGACCGGTACATACACCAGCGCCAGTTCCTGCGTACCTATCACGGTGGCGATCAAGGCAAACACGGTCATCAGTACAGGAAGAGTGAGCAGACCCCGGCCAGCGAAGCGTCGGGTCAGTTTGTCGACGCCAATTTCAATAATGCCGGTACGTCTAAGCACCATGAACATTCCGCCAATCATAAAGGTGAAAAACACCACTTCTCCTGCGCTCATCAGCCCATTGGGGATCGCGAGCATAAAATCGGTTAGACCGACGGGGCTGGAGGCAATAGACGTATAGGAATCGGGGTCGATAGTAATGCGGCCATTCGGCCCTGGAACACGCTCAAACTCCCCAGCAGGTACAAAGTGTGTGGCGATGGCGGCCAAGGCGATAAAGACAAACAGCACCACGTAAATGTCTGGGATGCGGCACCAGCTCTTTTTGGTAGCAGGGCTATTGGCGGGAGAGGGACGTTGTTGTGACATGCAGAGCCTCACATTATTGGGCCGTCCGTGGACAGCTCTTGTTATGTATTGCATTGGGCCGGGGATGCCGCGATCAACAGACGATGACGGCAGGGCTTGGTTCGTATGTTTTAGAGTTATGAAACGAAAGTTTCTAAAAACATTACTACTGGGAGGTATGTTTCACAAGGTTGTCGATTTAAGCTTTAAAAAGCACTGCAGATTTTGTATACAAGAACATCAACGTTGACGATACGACAGGAAATACCATGCCAGCCAATTATTACGCCCCAGCGGGCGGGCACCCGCCGCAAACTCAACTTACCGCTGACCGTGCGGTCTTTACCGAAGCCTATGCACTGATTCCCAAAGGCGTGATGCGCGATATCGTGACCAGCAACCTGCCGTTTTGGGAGGGCACTCGGTTATGGGTGCTGGCGCGGCCGCTGTCGGGATTTGCGGAAACCTTCTCCCAGTACATTATGGAAGTGCAGCCCGAAGGCGGTAGCGATAAGCCTGAACTGGACCCCCAAGCGGAAGGCGTGCTGTTTATTGTGGAGGGTGAGTTAACGCTTACTCTGGCAGGTGAGCGCCACACCATGGGCCCAGGTGGCTACGCGTTTATTCCACCTGGCAGCCACTGGCAGGTGCGCAACGAGACCCGCGAGCCGGTGCGCTTCCACTGGGTACGCAAAGCTTACGAGTATGTGGAAGGTCTGGAGGTCCCGAAAGCCTTCGTGACTAATGAGCAATACATTGCGCCGATTGAGATGCCGGGCACCGAAGGGCGCTGGGCCACTACGCGGTTTGTAGATCCAAGCGACGTTCGCCACGATATGCACGTCAATATCGTCACCTTTCAGCCCGGCGGCGTGATCCCGTTTGATGAAACCCATGTGATGGAGCATGGCCTTTACGTTCTGGAAGGCAAGGCGGTGTATCACCTGAACCAGCAGTGGGTCGAAGTAGAAGCCGGCGACTTTATGTGGCTACGCGCCTTCTGCCCTCAGGCGTGCTACGCCGGCGGCCCTGGCCCGTTCCGCTACCTACTGTACAAAGACGTTAACCGCCATGCGGCGCTACGTCTGGGTGCCCGCTGATAGGCGCGAGCTAAGCTGCCTCCCACGGTAGATGCTCGCAGGTTAGCGGCCTTCTACCGTATCGGGAGCATCACATAGTTTACAGGGATACCGTTATGTTAACGCTTGAAGCCAAGCCGCTCACGGCAGACGCCTTTGCACCGTTTGGGGATGTGCTGGATGCCCGCACGTCCGCGTCGTATCCAATTAACGCCGGGCGCACCCAGCGCCACCATGATCTCGCCAAGGTAGAAACCTTAGGCGACAACGCCCATACGCTGATCAATATTTTCGTCAGCCAGCCGGTGTCACTGCCGCTATCCCTCACGTTTTTGGAGCGCCACCCTCAGGGCAGCCAAGCGTTTATGCCGCTGCACCAGGAGCGCTTTATTATTGTGGTCGCCCCGCCTGGCGACACCATTGCGCCAAACGAGGTGCAGGCGTTTGTGACCGACGGCCGCCAAGGGGTGAACTACCGCGCCGGTACTTGGCACGCGATTCAGTCGGTGTTGGAGCGCGAAGGGGAATTCCTGGTGGTGGACCGCGGTGGGGATGGCAATAACTGTGACGAATATCCCCTGGATGTTACCGTCACTTTAGCGCAGTAGCCCACCGCAAGTGCATGCGAGTGTCATCTTGGTTGGGTTATCCTGATAAGCTGACACTCCACTCTATGAACGGTTAGGACATTTATGAGCGCAAACACCCATATCCCCCTTCGTCGTACCAAAATTGTCGCGACCCTCGGCCCCGCCAGCGACCGTGAAGGCGTGCTGGAAGCCATGTTGAAGGCGGGGGTGGATGTGGTCCGCTTGAATTTTTCCCACGGCACGGCGGATGACCATCGTCGCCGCCTTGCCCGTGTGCGTGAAATCGCCGCTCAGCTAGGCCGCAGCGTGGCCGCGTTAGGTGATTTGCAAGGCCCCAAAATTCGCGTTGCCCGCTTTAAAGAGGGGGCGGTTTATTTAGAAGAGGGCCAGCCGTTTGTACTGGATATGGCCATGGACAGTGATGCCGGTGATATCCACGGCGTCGGCTGCGATTACAAAACCCTGGCGGATGACGTAACCGCGGGCGACCGCCTGCTGCTGGATGATGGCCGCGTGGTGCTGGACGTTACCCGCGTAGAGGGCAAGCAGGTACACACCGAGGTGGTGGTGGGCGGCAAGCTATCTAATCATAAAGGCATTAACAAGCAGGGCGGCGGGCTATCTGCTCCCGCGCTGACGGAAAAAGATAAAACCGACCTGAAAACCGCCGTTGAGATTGGTGTCGATTACTTGGCGATCTCCTTCCCTCGTACTGCGGAAGATATGCTGGAAGCCCGCCGCCTGTTGGGCGAAGAGGGCAAGGAAATTGGCCTCGTCGCCAAGGTGGAGCGTGCTGAAGCGGTGGCCGACGAAGCCACGCTGGATGGCATTATCGAAGCCTCTGAAGCGGTGATGGTTGCCCGTGGTGATCTTGGCGTTGAGATTGGCGATGCCCAACTGGTAGGCGTGCAAAAGCGCATGATCAAACGCGCCCGTTCGCTTAACCGCGCGGTGATTACCGCTACCCAAATGATGGAGAGCATGATCTCCGCGCCGCTGCCCACCCGTGCCGAAGTCTTCGACGTGGCTAACGCGGTGCTGGATGGCAGCGATGCGGTCATGCTCTCGGCGGAGACCGCCGCAGGTGACTACCCGCTGGAAACCGTAGAAGCGATGGCGCGTGTGTGCCTGGGTGCCGAACGTGAGCGGGTTGCCCAAGAGTCGGGGCACCGTATCCACGAAGGCTTTACCCGCCCGGATGAAACCATTGCCCTTTCGGCCATGTATGCCGCTAACCACATGAAAGGCGTGGTCGCGATTGCCTGCATGACCGCCTCTGGTTACACGCCGCTGATTGCCTCGCGCATTCGCTCGGGCTTGCCCATCGTTGGCTTGGCTCACAACCCGATTGCCCAGCGCCGTATGGCCATGTACCGCGGCGTAGTCTCGCTTCCCTTCGATACCTCGGAAATGACCGCCACCGAGCTTAACGACCAAGCCCTTACGCTGTTGGTGAAGCAGGGCGTCGCCAAGCCGGGTGATCACGTCATCCTGACCCGTGGGGACCACATGAACGCCCACGGCGGTACCAACACCATGAAAGTGATGGCCATTACCGAGCAGCACGCCGAAAACGCGAAGGCGTAAACGGATGCGCGCACTGCTGCTCCTGTGCGGTTGGCTGCTAAGCGCGCCTGTGATGGCGGGCGCGCCCATTGTGGCGGCCGCTTCTAGTCTGCAGTTCGCCCTGGAGGAAGCCGCCGCCCAGTTTACCCAGCAGACCGGGCACGCGCTGCGGCTTAACTTCGGCTCCTCCGGCAACTTTCGTCGTCAAATCGCCCAGGGCGCGCCCTTCGAGCTGTTTTTGTCAGCAGATGAAGGGTTCGTTCAGGCGCTGTACGACGAAGGGTCCGTGGATAACGCGGGCGTGATTTACGCCCGAGGACGGCTAGCCTGGGTACAGTCGGCTGGCCGTTACTCCTTACCCAGTGAGCAAGCGCCGCTTGCCGGCGTGCAGGAGGCCATTACCGCCTGGGAAGAGGGGCAGCGGCTGCGTGTTGCTATTGCCAGCCCAGAACACGCCCCTTACGGCATGGCCGCCCAAGACGTGTTGCAAAAGGCGGGCCTGTGGGAAGCCAGCGAACCGCTGCGGGTGCAGGGGGAGAACGTCTCCCAGGCGATGCAGTTTGCCCTTTCCGACGAGGCGCGAGGTGGTTTGGTGGCTTACTCGCTAGCAGTTGCGCCCGCACTAGCGGAGCGCAGCGAGGCGGTGTTGATGCCTGAAACGTGGCATACGCCGCTGCGCCAGCGCATGGTGTTAACGCCGCAGGCCAGAGAAGTGGCTCACGCGTTTTACGAGTGGCTGCAGCAGGCGGATGCGAAAGCAATTTTTGAAACCTACGGATTTAGTACCGATTAATGGACTGGTCGGCGTTATCTGTCTCGCTGCGGCTCGCGGCGTTTACCTGTCTCTTACTATTACCTCTAGGCATTTGGTGGGGGCGCGTGCTGGCGACCGCACAGTTCCGTGGCAAGGGGCTGTGTGAGGCGCTGATTGCGCTGCCGCTGGTGCTGCCGCCCACGGTGCTGGGGTTTTATCTGCTTCAGCAGTTTGGCCGTGATGCGCCGTTAGGCGGTGCCTGGGCCGCACTGACAGGGGGCGGCCTCAACTTTACTTTTAGCGGTATTTTATTGGCTTCTCTGATTGCCAATCTTCCCTTTGCTATTCAGCCGATTCAGCGTGCCTTTGAGCATGTGCCAGCGAACCTGCGTGAGGCTGCGTGGTGCAGTGGGCTAAGCCCATGGCAAACCCTGTGGCGTATTGAATTGCCGCTGGTGTGGCCGGGCATCCTATCGGCGGCAGCGCTAACCTTTGCACACACACTGGGCGAGTTTGGCGTGATTTTGCTGGTAGGCGGTGCGATTGATGGCGAGACCCGCACGCTCTCTATTGCCATTTATGACCGCGTACAGGCCTTTGACGAGCAGGGCGCGGCGAGCATGTCTGCCCTCTTGCTGGTCATTTCTCTGGCAACCTTAGGCCTTGTCTATGGGCTCGCTGGCAAGCGCAGGTGGTCACGTGGATGATCTGATAGTGACTGCCCAACAGTCTGGCCCGATTCCACTTAATGCCTCGTTTCGATGCGCCCCTGGGGAGCTGCTGGCGCTGGTCGGGCCGTCGGGAAGTGGTAAAACCACCTTGCTGCGCACCATTGCCGGGCTTTACCAGCCTCAGCAGGGCAGAGTGAGCTGTGCGGGCAGGGAGTGGTTTCTGGCCCAAAGCGGCCAGCGCCACTCACTGCCGCCGCAAGCGCGCCAGATTGGTATGGTGTTTCAGGACTATGCGCTGTTCCCTCATCTAACGGCGCTGCAGAACGTTCAGCTTGCCATGGGGCACCTGCCTCGCGCTCAACGGTTTGAGCAGGCCACCCAGTGGTTGAGCAAAGTGCGTTTGCAGGGGCTGGAGGCGCGCTACCCCAGCGAGCTTTCCGGCGGCCAGCGCCAGCGAGTGGCGCTAGCGCGTGCGTTGGCCAGAGAGCCGCAGGCACTGCTGCTGGATGAGCCGTTCTCTGCGGTGGATCAGGTGACTCGCCGCCGCTTGCAGCGCGAGCTGGCGCTACTGCGCCAGCAAATTTCTATCCCCATCATTCTCGTCACCCACGACTTGGAAGAAGCCACCGCGCTCGCCGATCAAATCTGCGTGCTGCATAACGGCGTCAGCTTGCAGCAGGGCACGCCTGAAGCGCTGTTTCGACAGCCCGCTTCGCCGCTTGTCGCTAGGCTGCTGGATCGCCACAACGTCTTTAGCGGGGAAGTGGCCGAGACGGACGCTGGGCGACGCTTACAGTGGGGCGAGTGGCGGCTGGAGGTGGCAGAAGGGCTAGACCGTGTTGAACTCGGCCAGCCACTGGCATGGTACCTGCCGCCGTCGGATATCGTGCTGCATCGTCGGGGGCGGCCTTCCCAAGGCGAACGCGAAAACCCGGTGGCGGCGACGGTCAGCGAAATGGTGGTTTTGGGCGGCATAACATCAATCTCGCTGCGTGTTTCCCACGGAGATATGCTACGTTTCGACATCGCCACCCACGCGGCTAAACGTAATCAGCTTAGCTTGGGGGAAAGGGTACACGTCTCGCTGCTGGCTGAGGGCATTCATCTTATGCCCGCGCAGCGTACCCACACGGCATCACACAACAAAAGGAACCTGTTATGACCCTGACACGCCGCCAACTGCTGAAAACCGCTGTCGGTGTTTCGCTCGCCGCCTGTTTACCCCTGCCGCTGTTAGCGGCTTGGGCGTCTGAACCCGCGCCAGCTAACACGCTGCAACTGGCGATCCACAGTGAAGGTGGCCCGCATCGCCTGGATGTGGAAGTGGCAGAAACAGCCTCACAGCGCCAACGTGGCTTAATGGGCCGCGAGGAGCTTCCAGAAGCGCGCGGCATGCTGTTCCGGTTTGAGAGCGAGCAGCCCGCCGGTAACGCCTTTTGGATGTACCGGACGCTAATTCCGCTGGATATCGCGTATATCGATGGCGAAGGGCGCATTGTGGCGATTAACACCATGCCGCCGTGCGAGTCGGATACGCCGCGCGAGTGCCCGTCGTACCCTGCGGGCGCTGCCTATCACGCCGCCTTAGAAGTGAATGCCGGCTACTTCGCTGAGCGTGGTATCCAGGTAGGTGACTGTGTCTCGGTACCTGCACTGGCCGGGTTCTGCCGCCCCGAATAACGTGCTTTGTTATGCCCTGGTGAGCCGCTGTTTTCCTACATTCAGCACAATTAGGGCAACGCCCGCGACCACTAGCCCGCCGCCTACCAGTTTATGGAATCCCATCGGATCGCCCATCAGCAGCGCGCCAAGGCCAACGGCAAACACCGGGGTAAGCAGCGTCATTGGCACTACGCGATTCACCGGGTGGCGGCGCAGCAGCGCATACCAAATGCCGTAAGCGATAATCGACGACATAACAGCGGTATACGCCACCGCGCCCCATCCCAGCCAGCTTGCCTGAGCGATGGCCTGCCACTGATTTTGTTCAAAGAGCCACGAGCCGAGCGCAACCTGAGGTACCGCAAACAGCGCTACCCAACCTGCCAGCGCCAGTGGCGCAATGGGCGGCCCGCGTTTGATCAATAGCTGCGATACCGCCCAGCCAAACGCGCTCAATAGCAGAATGGTTAATGGTAGCGGCGAGGGCAGCGTTGGCCCGCCCGCCAGCACCACCACCCCCGCAAACGAGAGCAGCAGGCCTGCCAAGCGTTTAGGCCCTAGTTTCTCTTTTAGGAATACCACCGCCAATAGCGTGGCAAACGGCGTGCCCATCTGCACAAGCAGCGCGCCTGTTCCAGCTTCCGCTTGCCCCAAACCAATAAACAGCAGCGCAAAGTGAAGGCTGCCAAACGTAATGGATAGCAGCACTAAAAACGGCAGCTGCGCCCGGGCTACCGGGTAAAACGGCACCAGCAGCGCGGCCACCAATATGAAGCGCAGGGTGGTCATTAACAGCGGCGGCAGCTCTGCCACGCCCACTTTGATCACAATAATATTGAGTGACCAAATAACAATGACCAACAGGCCCAGGAGCAAATCACGAAGCGGCACGGCGTTATCTCGGTAAAAGAGGAAGGGTGTAAGAAGGCGTTGATATAACAGCTATATGGGCTTTTGGGATTACAAACAAAACATAGTGTTATAGTAAGGCGGCAACAGTCGTTGTATCGAGATCAATAGTAATAACAGAGGAATGATTATGAAGAAAATCTCATCAACGTTGTTAGGCTTGAGCATGGCGCTAGCGGCGGCTTCCGCCCATGCCAACGACAAGCAGCTGGTCATTGGTACCAATAACTGGGCCGAAAATATTGCCGTCGCTAATATGTGGAAAATCGTGCTGGAAGAGGAGCACGGCTACGAGATTGAGCTGACCGATGTGGGCAAAAGCGTGCTGTACAGCGGTTTGGCCAATAACGATTTCGATATCTCTTTGGAAATCTGGCTACCCACGACGGACAAAGACTTTCTTGCGCCCTATAAAGATAAGATCGATGTGCACGACGTGTGGTACGAAGGTACTGGCCTAGGCATTGTGGTACCGAGTTACGTTGAGATCGACACCATCGACGCGCTGCGCGATAGCGCTGAACAATTCTCCTATCAAGGGCGCTCCACCATTATTGGTATCGATTCTGGCTCCGCGATTGCCGGGTCAACGGATGATGCCATCGATGCTTATGACCTGCCGATGCGCCAGCTCTATAGCTCCGACCCGGCGATGATGGCGGCCCTCGATGATGCGTACCAGCGTGAAGAGCCCATTGCCGTGACGCTCTGGAGCCCGCACTGGGCCTTTGCTGAATATGATCTCAAGTACCTGGAAGATACCCAGGGCGTTTACGGTGAAAGCGACGATATTTTCTGGTTCTCCCGCAAAGGCTTCGCGGAAGACGACCCGTGGCTCACCCAAGTGCTGAACGAGTGGCATATGGATGACGAT
This sequence comes from Halomonas sp. SIMBA_159, assembly GCF_046536035.1. Taxonomy (NCBI): domain Bacteria; kingdom Pseudomonadati; phylum Pseudomonadota; class Gammaproteobacteria; order Oceanospirillales; family Halomonadaceae; genus Halomonas; species Halomonas sp. SIMBA_159. Next base: position 94,883 of record NZ_JAWJBT010000004.1, on the reverse strand, counting down.
ACCTTAGGCGGGCTGATGGCGACCATTGAACAGCAGGGCGACCCCGTAGAAGGGGCGCGCACCTGGATCGGCGAGAACCGCGAGTTAGTCGATACGTGGCTGGCCGCTGGCGAGTAGCCATTTAATTAAAATGAATGAAAACCCTGGCAACGCCCTGAAGATATTCAGGGCGTTTTGCTATGAGCTGTTGGGTTATCCTTTTGTATTGCCAAGACCGACCTTAGACGTCTTCCTTTCGCTTGCTAACTGCCTACAATGGGCAGTGTGCCGATGGCCTTTAAAAGCTAGGCACCTTATAAGAACCGATAAAAAAGGATCGATAATAATGACGCTGACACGCTCTATGGCTCGTTTTACCGCTGGCTTAGCTGGCGCTGCACTGCTCTCGGCTGCTTTTTCCGCGCAAGCGCGCGAACTCTCGGTCTCTACCGTGCTTTCAGAAGCCTTTCCTTGGGGGCAGGCCGCTGAAAAGTGGGCAGAGCTGGTGGAGGAGCGCAGCGGTGGTGAACTCACTCTGCGGGTCTACCCCAACTCTCAGCTGGTGTCGGGTGACCAAACCCGCGAGTTTTCTGCCATGCGCTCTGGCCTGATTGATGCCGCTGTAGGCTCGACGATTAACTGGTCACCCCAAGTGCCGGAACTGAATCTGTTCTCTTTACCGTTTTTTATTCCTGATGAGGCCGCCGTCGATGCCGTGACCGGCGGTGATGCCGGTACCCTGGTGTTCGAGGCGATTGAATCCCGTGGCGTTATTCCGTTGGCCTGGGGTGAAAACGGCTTTCGTCAGGTATCCAACTCCCGTGGCCCGATCAGCCAGCCGGATGATCTGGATGGCCTGAAGATCCGCGTGGTGGGCTCGCCGCTGTTCCAGGATACGTTCTCCGCCTTAGGCGCTGACCCTACGCAGATGAGCTGGACCGATGCTCAGCCCGCCCTCACCACAGGCGCGGTCGATGGCCAAGAGAACCCGCTTTCCGTATTTGATGTGGCGCGTATTGACCAGGTGGGCCAAGAGCATCTGACGCTCTGGAACTACATGAATGACCCGCTGATTTTTGCCGTTAACCAGCAGGTGTGGCAGTCGTTGAGTGAAGAGCAGCAGGCGATGCTGCGTGAGACAGCCGAAGAAGCGGGCGCGTGGGAAATTGCCATGACCCGTGAACAGGAGAGCGAGCGTTTAGCTGCGATTCAAGAGCGTGGCGTCACGGTGACCGAGCTAACCGATGAGCAGTACCAGGCGTTTGTGGATGCCACTCAGTCAGTGTATGAAAAGTGGGCCCCGCGCATTGGTGAAGAGGTAGTGAACGCCGCCCAAGCCGCTATCGACGCACGTTAATTCTTCGAGTGTTTTGACTGCCGCCTAACCAGGGCGGCAGTTCTTTGCTGTGAGGCTGCCATGAAAGGCTTTCCTGATGCACGCCCAGAGCGCTGGCTAGGTGCGCTGGCGCTGATTGTGATTTCATTGATTAGTCTGGGTAATGTGATTACTCGCTACCTTACAGGCGGCTCATTTTCGTTCACGGAAGAGTTTTCCGTCTTTCTATTGGTCGTGCTGACCTTTGCCGGTGCGTCGGTGGCATTACGCCGCGACCGGCATATCCGCATTGGCTTTTTAGAGCGTGCTTTGCCTGAGCGGTGGCGGGGCGCGCTGATTCTTTTTCAAGCCCTGTGTGGCCTGATCGTCCTGGGTTTAATTACCTGGTATGGCGGCAAGTTGACGTGGCAGGAGTATCAGTGGGAGTCGCTGTCGCCCGGGTTAGGCCTGCCCCAGTGGTGGTACTTGGTGTGGCTGCCTATTTTGTCTGCCGCCATGCTATGGCGCTTGGTGCAGCAAACCCGCGACCGTTTGAAAGGAGAGCTAATCAGTGACGCCTGATATTTGGATGATTCTAGCCTTTGCCGGGCTGTTAATTGCTGGCGTGCCGGTGGCGTTTTCCTTGGCGCTTTCTGGGGCGGTGGGCATCGTGCTTGGGCTCTCGCCGGATATGCTGGCCACCCTGGGTACCAATACCTACAACAGCATCGCCAAGTACCCCTTAATTGCGATTCCACTGTTTATTCTCACTGGGCTGATTTTTGAGCGAGCAGGCGTGGCGCTGCGTTTGGTGCGTTTTGCCCAGGCGCTCATTGGGCCCCGTCACGGTGGGTTGGCGCTGGTTGCGGTATTGGTGTGCATGATTATGGGCGGCATGAGCGGCTCGGGCCCCGCTGACGCCGCTGCCGTGGCCATGGTGATGCTGCCTAGCATGACGAAAGCAGGCTACCCCAAGCCGTTTTCGGCCACGCTCATTGCGGCTTCGGCCTCCACGGCTATCTTAATTCCGCCTTCGGTGGCGCTGATTCTCTACTCGATTGTGGTGCCGGGCGTTGATCTGCGTGCCCTGTTTGCTGCGGGGTTATTCCCCGGTATTTTGGCGGGCCTTGCACTGCTGGTACCGGCGATGCTGGTCGCCAAGCGTTACGGTTGGGAAGGCACACCGGTAGACGGAGCCGAAAAGCTGACGGTACGCGGAACCTTCCGCGAGGCGCTGCCTGCTTTGTTTGCGCCAGTGCTGATTTTAGGTGGGCTGCGCTCAGGCCTGTTTACGCCCACAGAGGCCGCCGTGGTGGCCGTCGCCTACGGGGCGTTGGTGGGGCTTCTGCTCACCAAAGAGCTTTCGTTTCGTGACCTCTGGGAGCTTCTGGGCGAGGCGGCGATTATTTCAGGCGTGGTGATGCTGATTATTGCCCTGGCGGGGATTTTTGCCTGGGCAGGCACCATGCTGGGCACGTTCCGTCATCTAGCCGAGTGGATTATTAGCCTGACCGATAACGGCGTGCTGCTGCTGATCCTGGTCATGCTTGCGGTACTGGTGGCCGGTATGCTGCTTGATGCCATCTCTATTTATCTGATCATGATGCCGATTCTGATTCCGGTGATGCAGCACTTCGAGTGGAACCCTGTTTGGTTCGGCATTTTACTGGCGATGAATATCGCCATTGGTCAATTTACGCCTCCCGTGGCAGTGAATTTAATGGTCACCACGGAAGTGGCAAAGATACGCTTAGAGCATACGATTGGCTGGGCGCTGTTATTTGTGGTCGCGATGGGGTGTGCCTTGGCGCTGGTGGCTATTTTCCCCAGTATTGCGCTTTGGCTGCCAACGGTGCTGGGTTACAACGTCTAGCGGTAAGGCTAATCAATTAGGGATGCCCTATGCCGATACTGCATGTAGGAGGAATGAGGTTTAACGTTTACTAAACGTTACAGGCCGCTAAACTAATACAAGGTCATGACACCGTGATGGGGCCTGAAATAGAGGGCAACCGTTTAAGAAAGGCATTCCCACAGGCGTACTCAGCGAGTTGAGAAATCTAAGGTGAGTGGATCGCACTATTGCACTGCAGCAAGAGCAAAAATGCATCGCGCTTCGCCAATTAGCTTTTTTTTCGCTAAAGTAGGAACAGTCGGCACTAAATGCCGAGGTTGATAACAGACTGTCTTGACAACGTTTTGGAACCGAAACACCTGAAGGGAACCGTTCTGCAGGTGGTTGCAAAGCGCATAACGCTCACAACATCAAGATAAAGAGGTGTGTTCATGAAACGCCATGTATTTTCTACCGCGGCCTTCTCTGGCGCGTTAATTGCTGCGGCAACGTTCGCCTCCCCGGCGGTTGCCCAGGAGCGCTACATCACTATCGGTACCGGCGGCCAAACCGGTGTTTACTATGTGGTTGGCCAGTCGGTCTGCCGTATGGTTAACCGTGGTAGCGATGAGCACAACATTCGCTGTAACGCTCCGTCTACCGGTGGCTCTGTTGCTAACGTCAACGGCATGAAGAGCGGCGAGCTGGACATGGGCGTTGTACAGTCCGACGTTCAGTACCGTGCTTACCACGGTGAAGCCAACTTCGAAGAAGAGGGCGCTTGGGAAGATATGCGCGCTGTCTTCACCATGCACGGCGAGCCGCTGACTGTCGTTGCTCGTGCAGATTCCGGCATTGAGAACATCAGTGACTTCCCGGGCAAGCGCGTTAACATCGGTAACCCCGGTTCTGGCCAGCGCAACACCATGGATGTGGTCATGGATGCGTTCGGTTGGGACGAAGACACCTTCGCCCTAGCTTCTCAGCTAGATGCGGCTGAGCAGGCAGCTGCCCTGTCTGACAACAACATCGATGCGATGGTTTACGTGGTAGGCCACCCGAACGGCTCTATCCAAGAAGCGACCACCACCATTGATGCGCGTCTGGTGTCTGTGACAGGCGAAGAGATCGACGGTCTGATCGAAGAGTACCCCTACTACACCCGTTCTGTGATTCCGGGCGGCCTGTACCGTGGTAACGACGAAGACGTTGAAACCTTCGGTGTAGCGGCAACCTTCGTTTCCTCTACGGCTGTTGATGAAGATATCGTTTACGAAACTGTGAAAGCGGTCTTCGAAAACTTTGATCGTTTCAAGCGTCTGCACCCAGCGTTTGAGAACCTCAACGAAGAAGACATGATCTCTGACGGCTTAACGGCTCCGCTGCACGATGGCGCAGCACGTTACTACCGTGAGCGTGGCTGGATCGAATAAGTCGTAAAAGAGTGACGCTATTGACGGAAGGTGAGTAGCGTCGCTTTGAGTTGCAAAGCGCGGGCACCTTGGGTGTCCGCGCTTCTTGTTGAAAGCGCTGATTGTCAGCGCTGACCATTAGGCAGGGCAAGCGTATGCGTGATGACAAACACCCTTCGGCAGCCGCTGAGAACGACCTGGAAGATATGGTTGCTTCCAGTGATACAGGGGCACGGAAACCCCTAGGTGCACCCGGTAAGCTGCTTGTGAGTATTGCAGCCGCCTGGTCGCTGTTTCAGCTATGGATTGCATCGCCACTCCCTTATATTGTTGGCTTTGGCGTGTTTAGCGCCACAGAAGCGCGCTCGATTCACTTAGCGTTTGCGCTCTTTTTAGCCTTTATGGCGTACCCCGCCTTTAAGCGCTCGCCCCGAGATCGCGTGCCGTTAGCCGATTGGGCACTGGCAGCGGTAGCGGCATTTTGCGGTGCCTACCTGTTTATTTTCTATGCTGATTTGGCCCAGCGGCCTGGTTTACCGATTACCCAGGATATCGTGGTGGGCATCGTTGGTATTTTGATGTTGCTTGAGGCAACTCGCCGCGCATTAGGGCCACCCCTGATGATCGTGGCGGCGATTTTTATCGCCTACTCACTGTTTGGCCCTTACATGCCGGGTATTTTGGCTCACCGTGGCGTTAGCCTTGGCGGGTTGATTAACCATCAGTGGCTAGGCACTCAAGGGGTGTTTGGTATTGCCTTGGGGGTTTCCACCAGTTTTGTTTTCCTATTTGTACTGTTTGGTGCGCTGCTGGATAAAGCGGGTGCCGGTAACTACTTCATTAAAGTGGCGTTCTCGATGCTTGGCCACTTTAAAGGCGGCCCGGCAAAAGCGGCTGTCGTAGCTTCTGGTATGACTGGTTTGATCTCGGGGTCGTCGATTGCTAATACCGTTACCACCGGTACCTTTACGATTCCGATGATGAAACGGGTAGGCTTTAGCTCAGAAAAAGCAGGCGCCATTGAGGTTGCATCGTCTGTTAACGGACAAATTATGCCGCCTGTGATGGGCGCAGCCGCGTTCTTGATGGTGGAGTACGTAGGCATTCCTTATGTCGACGTGATCAAGCACGCCTTCTTACCGGCTCTCATCTCCTATATCGCCCTAATCTACATTGTTCACCTGGAAGCGCTGAAGGCCAATATGAAGGGTCTACCTTCTAGCAATCCGGCACGTCCGCTGTTGAACAAAGTGATTGGTTTTATGACGGGCTTATTGCTGCTCATGGGACTCTCTATCGCCGTCTACTATGGTCTTGGCTGGCTGAAGCCGGTACTTGGCGAGGCGACACCATGGGTTGTTTCTGTGGGCCTGGCAGTGGTGTATATCGGTCTTTTGAAAGTCGGTGCTAACTACCCAGAGCTGGAGTTGGATGACCCCAACTCTGAAGTCGTTAAGCTGCCGCAAACGCGCCCCACGGTGATGGTAGGTCTGCACTATATTCTGCCGGTTGTCGTACTGGTGTGGTGTTTGATGGTCGAGCGTCTTTCTCCTGGACTCTCAGCGTTCTGGGCCACCATGTTTATGATTTTTATCATGGTGACACAGCGTCCGATCATTGCGATTTTCCGTGGTCGCAGCCAAATGGCCGCCGATATCAAAGAAGGATTTAAAGATTTGTGGGATGGCCTAGTGACTGGCGCCCGTAACATGATCGGCATCGGCATTGCGACTGCCACGGCGGGTATCGTGGTGGGTGCGGTATCTCAAACGGGTGTAGGCTTGGTGCTGGCGGATGTCGTTGAGATCCTCTCTGGCGGCAACCTGATGATGATTCTGCTGCTGACGGCGTTGCTGAGCCTCATCTTGGGGATGGGTCTACCCACCACTGCCAACTATATTGTGGTATCGGCGCTGATGGCTCCGGTCATTGTGCTGCTGGGCCAGCAAAATGGCCTGATCGTTCCGCTGATTGCCGTGCACTTGTTCGTGTTTTATTTCGGCATCATGGCGGATGTAACGCCACCGGTGGGCTTAGCATCCTTTGCCGCGGCAGCCGTATCAGGCGGTGACCCGCTGCGCACCGGCTTCCAGGCGTTTTACTACAGCTTACGTACCGCTGCGCTGCCGTTCCTGTTCATCTTCAATACAGATCTGCTGTTGATCGATGTCACGGTGATGCAAGGCATTGTGGTGTTTATCGTGGCCACCATTGCCATGCTGATCTTTGCGGCCGGTACCCAAGGCTACATGCTGACCCGCAGCCGCTGGTACGAGTCGCTGTTACTGCTGCTGGTGGCATTCACGCTGTTTCGTCCGGGCTTTTGGATGGACAAAATCCACGACCCCTACGAGTCAGTGCCGCCTGCCCAGTTCGCAGAGGCGTTAGGCCGGGTTGATGATGGCAGCAATCTGCGCGTACAAATTGCCGGTGAAGATGATTTTGGCTCGCCTATGACAACGTATATGCTGGTCCCGGTGCCACGTGGTGAAACTGGCGAGGAGCGCATGGCGAACCTGGGTATGGAGCTTTACGAAGACGGTGACCAAACGCTGGTCGACTTTGTTGAGTTTGGCAGCCAGGCCGCGGAGTTGGGCTTCGATTTCGACCAAGAGATTCTTGAAGTGCTGGCCCCGGTGGACCGCTGGACCAAAGAGTGGATGTGGTTACCTGCGTTGGGCATCTTTGGGCTTGTCGTGTTGATGCAGCGCCGTCGGCGTCGTCATGAGCAGTCCAACGAAGTGGCTGCGGCCTAAGGAGGTTGCTATGTACCATAAAGTGCTACTCCCCGTGGATTTGAACGAAGAAGCCTCATGGAAGAAAGCGCTGCCCACGGCGGTGACGCTGTGCCAAACCTTTGGCGCATCGTTGCATGTGGTCACGGTACTGCCGGAATTTAAAATGCCGATGGTAGGCGCTTATTTTCCGAAAAACTTTTCTGAAAAAGCCCATGCGGCGATGAAAGAGGCGCAGCATAAGTTTATTCAGGAGCAGGTGCCCGAAGGGATTAAAACCCAAAGCGTGATTGTCGATGGTTCGCCGTGGGAAGCCATTATCAAGGTTGGCAAGAAAATAGATGCCGACCTGATTGTGATGGCGTCTCACACCAAGCGAAAATTCGTTGATTACGTGCTGGGCCCTAACGCAGAGCACGTCGTTCATCACGCCAAAGTCTCAGTGATGATCGTGCGCTAAGCGCCACCCGTGTGATAAAAGCCTCAGGCCTATGGTCTGGGGCTTTTTTATGCTTAGTACTCAATGGGATTCAATATTCATGGTTGCTAACGCATCGAATTAATTGACGTTAAGCGCGCTGATGAAGGATTTTTTGTATCGGGTCCTTCGAAAGGCACTCATTCCTCAGTGGCTCAGCTACATTAATAGAACATTAAGCCATTAACGTTGGATTAATGGTCATCAACACACATGGTAGCTATTTACCTTGGTGCTTGGGTCAGTGACAGCAATTTGGGGTAAATCATAGGAGTTACGCCATGAATGCAGTAACAACAAAAACACACGACCACTCAGACGGTGCGCCCAACGTTAAAATCATTATCAATAAAGTGGGTATGGACCGGCCCAGAGCTTGGCTGGCCGCAGGGATGGAGGACTTCCGCCGGGCGTCATCGATAAGCCTTTCCTACGGCATGTTTTGGGTGGGGCTAAGTATTGCTATTACATTAGGGACTTACACACTGGGCTACTGGTATTGGCTACTGCCTATGATTTCAGGCTTCATGTTCGTAGGGCCTCTAGTGGCCGTGGGGTCTTATGGGATTAGCCGAGCACTTGAGCATGGCCGTGTCCCCAATTTAGGCGATGCCTTTGGTAGCTGGCGCCCCCATGCCGGGCAGTTAGCCATGATGGGCGTGATGATGATGATTTTCTTCCTCGCCTGGATTCGTTTGGCAACGCTACTGTTCGCGCTATTTTTTGGCTTTGAAGTACCCAGCCCTGCAACCCTCTACACCACCATGGTAACCACACCGGAAGGCTTAGGAATGCTGGCGGTGGGTACGGTCGCTGGCGGTGTATTGGCGTTTGGCGCCTTTGCGATCAGCGTGGTGGCTATTCCTACCTTAATGGATCAAGACCTGACCTTTATGGAAGGCATCGAGGCTAGCGTGCGCTGCGTGGCACGCAATTTCCGCCCTATGCTGCTGTGGGCGACGATTTTAACGGGCTGTGTGTTAGTCGGTGTCATGACCTTCTATATTGGTTTAGCCCTGATTTTACCGGTCCTGGGCCACGCCAGTTGGCACGCCTATGAAGAACTCGTCCGGTTTGAGCCCATCGAAAAACTGAAAACGTAACGGCGAACACTACGCTTGTGTTACTCACTGCTTACCAAAAAAATTGATATTAGCCTGACCTATGAATTGAGATGGCGTACCCTTACGCCATCTCTTTTTTTGATTGCTTTGCGCGTTCGTTGCCAGAAACTGCCTCGTCGCCTAGGGCTCTACGATATAAGGAAACAGCAGTGAAAGCGTTGTTATTGGGGTGGACTATGCTGGCGTTCAGCATTCCCCATACGGGGCTAGCTAAGGCGTCCGATATGCTGGCGGCGCCGAGTGGGCCAGTCATACTGAAGATCGATGGCGATATCACGGCAACGAACGTGGGCGATGACGTTCACTTTGACCGTGCGATGCTCAGTGAGCTTCCACAGCATGATTTCACCACGGGCACACCATGGACAGAAGGAGCCAGCCACTATCGCGGCCCGTTGATACGTACTTTGCTAGAGCATGTAGGCGCGGAAGGTGATGCTATTAATGTGGCGGCGCTGAACGGTTATGAAGCGGAAATCCCCGTCGCCGATTTCTACGATTACGACGTTATTCTAGCCTTGGAACGGGATGGTCAAGCGATCCCTATTCGGGAGTACGGGCCGCTTTGGGTACTGTACCCCTTTGATCATGATGAAGCGCTACTCAGCGAGCGCATGCGCTTTAGAGCGGTGTGGCAGGTAATGCATATTAATGTCCGTTAGTGATTCCATCACACGGGCGCCACGCCTGCTTCGCTACCCGCGCCGCCTTAAGTTGGTGGCGATTATTACGGTACTGCTCTTTGCGGCTGCGCTAGTCGTAGCCGCATTATCTGCATGGCGTCAGGACAATCTGACGCAAAGCTTGCGAGAAGACACCGCCTGGGTAGTCTATAAACTCGACCGCGACGCCGTACAGCTACTCAACCACCTCTTAGCGGATACCCGCGGGCCGCTTTCGCCTGCTGCGCAGGATGAACTTAACCTGCGTTTTGAACTGCTCTACAGCCGGATCACCCTGTTAAGAGAAGGGGAGGTTAGCTCGCTTTTGCAGAGCATTAGTGCCGCGAGGGAGCTGCTGGATCAAATTCAGCAGCAACTCGATATCTTAGACCCCATGTTTGAACCCCACGAGGTGCTGGCGCCGCTGCCAGTGACAGCGTTAGAAACAGAGCTGCAAGCGCTCACACGGTTAACAGAACGGTTTGTGATCGCCATCAATGGCTATCTGGCCGAATCAGCAACGGAAGAGCGGGCGCTCTTAAGCACGCTCTATAAACTCTTAATTTCACTACTGATTGGCATGAGCTTTGCCGTGCTAACGGTGATTATCTTTCTGGTCCGTGAAATGCGCGAAAGCGCTGCGGCGCGCCGAGAGCAAGAGCAGTTGGGTAAGCAGCTTCAGATCACGGCCAAGCAGGCCCAGGCAGCCAACCATGCTAAGTCTGACTTTCTAGCCATGGTGAGCCATGAAATCCGCACGCCGCTCAATGGAGTGATTGGCATGAGCGAGCTGCTGCGCGAGCCGGCTAGCCCTGCCCAAGTTGAGGATTACGCCCACACTATTCATGACAGCGCGAACCAGCTGCTGGCGATGATTAATGAAATTCTCGATTTTTCTAAAATTGAGGCAGGCCACTTAACGCTAGACACCGCGCCAACCGCCATTACGCCATTGGTGGAGGGCGTGATGGCTCTCTTTGAGCCTAGAGCAAAAGAGAAAGACCTTGCGCTTTCGCTATACGTTGATGCGTTAGTACCCGCATGGGTCATGATGGATGCAGGGCGGTTGCGTCAAATCTTGCTGAATCTGATTGCTAACGCGATTAAGTTTACCGACCATGGCAGCGTCTCTATTCGGGTGTCCTCTACAGTGGAGCACCTCTCGTTTGAGGTTAGCGACACTGGCTGTGGCCTAGACACTGAGCAGCAGGAGACGCTTTTCGAGCCGTTCCAACAAGCAGATGAGAGCGTTGCGCGCCGCTATGGCGGCACAGGGCTAGGGCTTGCGATTTGCAAACGGTTAAGCGAGGCCATGCAGGGGCGATTAGGCGTTATCAGCCAGCCTGGCCAGGGCAGTACGTTCTGGTGTGAGCTACCGCTTATAGAAGCTAACCCTGTGAACACGCCGCTACCTGCCGAACCCACTCAAGATTTTAGCGGTACCTCACTGCTGCTAGTGGAGGACAACGCGGTAAATCGTAAAGTCGCGGTTGGACTACTATCACGGCTGGGCTGTGAGGTGGTCTGCGCTGAAAATGGCCGCGATGCGCTTGCAATAGCGGATAGTCAGCAAGTCCACCTTATCTTTATGGATATTCAGCTGCCTGATATGGATGGTGTGGCGGTGACCCAGCAACTGCGCGCTAGAGGAGATTGGTGCAGTAGCGTGCCGATTGTGGCCATGACCGCAGGTGGGGCTGAAGATGATCGGCGGCGCTGCCTGGCAGCAGGAATGAATGACTACATCACCAAGCCGCTGTCGTTACTAGCGTTAAGCAACGTATTAGCACTTCAACTAGCGCCTGCACCGATGCCTGGCATGTCTTCGTCTGCAGAAACCGCATACGAACCGAGCGATATTCCGTTGCTCAATGAAGCAACGCTTGCGACTTTAATCGGTTCGCTAGGGGCGGATAACGTTAATCAGTTGATGGGGCTTTATCACCAGCAAGCAAGAGATTACATGGCCCAACTGGAGGGCTATGTTACCGCTGATGCTCATCTTAAAGGCGGTGTGTGGCCTCAGGTAAAGCGTTTGGCCCACCAATTACGAGGCGAATCGCTAAGTATCGGAGCCGACCAATTAGGCGCTCAGGCAAAACGCTTAGAAGCACTGGCCGGGGAGAATCATCCTTCCTACGACCAACTGAATGATGAGTTTGACACGCTTCGCCACTGCGCGGGACGTACCCACGCTGATTTGGAGCAATGGCGCCGTGATCACCAGCTTCTCTAACAGCGGCATGATGGCAGCCGCCAGCCGAGACCCTGACCCGCAGCAGGCCGCCAATGAGCTGGCTGGCATACTGGATCATGAGAACGTGGGCTTTGTGCTGTTTTTCTGCAGCGCTGAGTATCCGTTGGCCGAACTGGCTCAAGCGCTCAGCCGTGCTTTTGGTGAACTGCCCATTAGCGGCTGTACCACCGCGGGGGAGCTAACGCCTAATGGCTACGACCGGGGTTCAATTGTCGCTATTGGCTTTGATCGGCGATTTTTCGCCGTAGAAACGGCGCTGATAGATGACTTAGAGCACTTTGACCTGCCTACCGCACAGCCGTTGGTGGATACGCTGTTAGAGCGTTGCCGTCGTCAGGCCGTTGCCCCGGTGAACGAGCACAGTTTTGCGCTGACGTTACTGGATGGATTATCCAGCCGCGAAGAGCAGGTGCTGGCAACGCTGGATGCCGCGCTTGGGCGGATTCCCAGCTTTGGCGGCTCAGCAGGGGATGACAACCACTTAACCCATACCCATGTGTACGCTAACGGGCGTTTTCATACCCGGGCAGCGGTAGTGGTGATGCTTAATACTCGGCTGCCGTTTGAAGTGTTCTCGACCCATCACCTTGAGCCACTCACGCATAAGCTCGTGGTGACAGCGGCTGACCGTGAGCGCCGTCGGGTACTTGAGCTTAACGGTGTTCCCGCAGCTGAGCTTTATGCCGCGCTGGTGTGCTGCCCGGTCTCCGCGCTTGAACCTGCCATCTTTGCCCAGCACCCGCTCGCGGTACATTTAGGTGGGCAGCACTATATACGCTCAATTCAGCGCGTGAATGATGACGGCAGCCTGAGCTTCTACTGTGCGGTGGAAAACGGCATTGTGCTGACTGCGATGCGGCCCACGCCGCTACTTGAGGATTTAGCACACATGCTGCAGCGGGTCACCGCACGCCTGGGCGAGCCAGCTGCCATCATTGGCTGTGACTGCTTTTTACGTCGGATGGCCTTGGAGTCATTGGACCAGCTTGATCAAGCCTCGAGGCTGCTTAGCCAAGCCCGCGTGGTGGGGTTCAATACCTACGGCGAGCAGCACCACGGCATGCATGTGAACCAGACGTTTACGGGGGTGGCCTTTGGCGCTGTTCCAGCTCCCTGATGCCCAGCAGTGCCCTGATGAGATGGCGGCCCTGCGCGAGGAGAATCGCCGCTTACGTAAAGTATGCGAGGCGTTAATGGAGCGGGTGGAGTCAGGGGGCAGCCCCAACAGTGCTCCCTATGCGGCTTTTGAACGCTCGGTGCTGCTGGCTGAACAGGTGCGGGAGCGCACCGATGCGTTGCATCGCACGCTGGATGAACTCAGCCAAGTGAATACACGCCTGCTGGCGGCAAATGCGGAAGCGCAGGCCGCGAACGTCTCGAAAACCAAGTTTTTGGCTGCCGTCAGCCATGACCTACTGCAACCCCTAAACGCCGCGCGGCTGTTTGCCAGCGCGCTAGAGACGCATGCGCTGCCTGAATCTTCCCAGATGCTGGTCGGCCATATCGGTCGTTCGCTTAAGGATGTAGAGGGCTTGCTGGGCACGCTAGTAGATATATCGCGATTAGATGCCGGGGTGCTGCATGCCGATAAAGCGCCGTTTTCCGTAAGCACGCTGCTGGATGCGCTGGCGGAAGAGTATCGGCAAGTGGCCGCTGTGCGAGGGCTGTCGCTGCACTACGTTCCCTCCAGTGCATGGGTAGACTCCGACCTGGCGCTGCTCGCGAGGGTGGTGCGCAACTTTCTCAGTAACGCGGTGCGCTATACCGAGCATGGTCACTTACTGTTAGGCTGCCGACGCCGCGCGAGCGGACTCGAAATTATGGTAGGCGATACCGGTCCGGGTATTCCCGAGCCCCAGCGCAAAGCAATTTTTCTAGAGTTTCGCCGTGCCAGCCAGCCCCAGGGCAATCATAGTCGGGGCCTTGGGCTGGGCCTGGCCATCGTCGACCGCATTAGCACCATGCTCGACCACCCTGTAACGCTGGCATCCCGGCTAGGAAGTGGCTCGTTGTTCTCGATTTTAGTGCCCTACGCAGCGCCAAGTGCCAGCACTGAAAGGGCTTCTAACTCGCTGCCTTTGGCGCACTGGGACGATGATCCATTGCACGGCTGCGTGGTGTGGGTAGTGGATGATGACCCCGCGATTATTGAAGGGATGCAGGCGCTGCTGGGCAGTTGGGGATGTCGAGTGCGGGCAGCGGCAACGGTAAGCGCGCTGGAAGCTGCCAGCGACGGGGAGCGCCCGGCCGTACTGCTGGTGGATTACCATTTAGGAGAGCATCGAGAAAACGGCATTGATTTAGCCGCCCGGTTGCGTCGCCGCTACCCCGGTTTAGCCACGGTGGTGATTACCGCTAACCATGAAGCGGCGGTGAAACGTGCCACGCGGCAGGCGGGCATGCACTGCCTGTTAAAGCCACTCAAACCGCTGCGCTTAAAAATGTTGCTAGGCACGCTGCTAGATAGCCGCTAGCCCTTTGCCAGTGCCGTACGTTTAGCGAGAAAACCGCTTAAATCTTCTTCCCCTGCGATCACAATGGCATGTACTCGGCTGCTAGCCCCTAGCTTGCGCAAAATGGCCGATACGTGTGTTTTTACCGTGGTTTCAGCAATCGCTAACTCGCGGGCTATCTGCTTGTTCGACATCCCCTGGCTCATACAGCTCAATACATCCAGCTGCTTGTCGGTGAGCCGCGGCAGTCGGGTTGGTTTGCTGTCGGCGCTCTCTGCCGTAGTAGAGGGCATGCCGCGAGGGGGCGGGCGGCGCATAATATCGGCAGGCAAGTAGAGCTGGCCCTGAAGAATTTGATGCAGCGCGCTGAGAAGCTGCTCCCTTGGCGTCGATTTCGGAATATAGCCGACGGCCCCCAGAGTAATCGCATCCAGCACCAGCTGGCGCTCTTGATGGGCCGACACGATGGCAACGGGCAGCCAGGGGAATGTCTCCCGCAGGGTTTTCAGCCCCTCTAACCCATCGGCATCCGGCAGGCTTAAATCTAACAGCAGCAGGTCTAACCCTTCCAAGGCTTCAATACGTGCCATGGCACCTTCTAGGCTGTCGGTTTCCAGCAGTTGGGCGTCGGTGAATCCGCCGCTGATCACCGCGTGCAGCGCATCGCGGAACAGCGGATGATCATCTGCGACTAACAGCGAATACATGGCGTCTCCTTCCAAGGGATGAGGGTGCGTCCTGCCATCGGGCTATATCGAGAATGGCGCGAGTGACCAACACTGAGTAGGCACCTTTTAATAATCATAATACTCAGGAGCAGTACCATGATCTACGCCAACCCAGGTGAAGCGGGCTCTGTTGTTTCGTTTGAGAAACGCTATGGCAACTATATTGGCGGAGAGTTTGTTCCCCCAGTGAAGGGCCAATACTTCGACAACATTAGCCCAGTTAATGGCAAAGTGTTCTGTGAAATTCCCCGCTCTAGCGCTGAAGATATCGAAAAAGCGCTGGACGCCGCCCACAAAGCCGCACCGGCATGGGGTAAAACCTCGGTTCAAGAGCGCAGTAACATCCTGCTCAAAATCGCCGATCGCCTTGAGCAAAACCTCGAAATGCTGGCCGTGGCTGAAACGTGGGACAACGGCAAAGCGGTGCGTGAAACCATCAATGCGGACATTCCGCTGGCCGTCGACCACTTCCGCTACTTTGCTGGCTGCCTGCGCTCCCAAGAGGGCACTGCCGCTGATATTGATGCCAACACGGTGTCGTACCACTTCCACGAGCCGCTGGGCGTGGTAGGTCAAATTATTCCGTGGAACTTCCCCATTCTGATGGCGGCATGGAAACTAGGCCCGGCGCTGGCGGCGGGTAACTGCGTGGTGCTCAAGCCTGCCGAACAAACCCCTGCGTCTATTTTGAAAGTGATGGAAGTGATCGGCGACCTGCTGCCCCCTGGCGTGCTGAATATCGTCAACGGTTTTGGCGCAGAAGCAGGTCAGGCGCTGGCTACCAGTAAACGCATCGCTAAGATCGCCTTTACCGGCTCGACGCCGGTGGGCTCGCATATTTTGAAGTGCGCAGCAGAGAATATTATTCCCTCCACGGTGGAGCTCGGCGGTAAATCCCCCAACATCTACTTTGCCGATATTATGAACGCCGAGCCGACGTTTATTGATAAAGCGGTAGAGGGGCTGGTGCTGGCCTTCTTTAACCAGGGCGAAGTGTGCACCTGCCCGTCGCGGGCATTGATTCAAGAAAGCATGTACGACGAGTTCATGGCGAAGGTGATTGAGCGCACCAAAACCATCAAGCGCGGCAACCCGCTGGATACCGATGTACAGGTGGGCGCGCAGGCGTCTCAAGAGCAGTTCGATAAGATTATGTCGTACATGGACATCGCCCGGGATGAGGGTGCGGAATTCCTCACTGGCGGCAACAAAGAAACCTTGGATGAAAGCATCAACAGCGGTTACTACATTCAGCCCACGCTGCTGAAAGGTAATAACCAGATGCGCGTGTTCCAAGAGGAAATCTTTGGCCCGGTGGTGGCGGTGACCACCTTCGAAGATGAGGAAGAAGCGCTGGCGATTGCCAACGACACCGAGTTTGGCTTGGGCGCAGGCGTGTGGAGCCGGGATATTAACGTGGCTTTTCGTATGGGCCGTGGCATTCAAGCAGGTCGCGTCTGGACCAACTGCTATCACCAGTACCCTGCCCATGCAGCCTTCGGTGGTTACAAGAAATCCGGTGTGGGCCGTGAAACCCACAAGATGGCGCTTGAACACTACCAGCAAACCAAAAACCTGCTGGTCAGCTACGATATCAACCCGCTAGGTTTCTTCTAAGCGTTAACGATTAGTCATCGCTCTCACCGCATCCCGGCGATAAGCACATCGCCGGGATGTTTTTTTATGGCGTGGTACCTTTAGCATGCGTGACCCAACCAGCGGCGCGCCATGCGCTCGGCGTGGGCGAGGTTGCTTACCACGGCCAATTTACCGACTTCACGATGAATGCCCGCACGCTTTATTTTCAGCGCCATCCGGGGTGGCAGCCCGACAAATATGACGCCCACCCCTTGCTCGCCCAGTTCACGGCGCAGCGTATCCAGTGCCACCATGGCGGTGGTATCCAGGCTTGGTACATCGCGCATATCCAGAACCACAATCCTCACGTTGTGATCGATCACCCGCAAGGTGGCAATGGCTTTCTCTGCGGCTCCGAAAAACAGCGGGCCGGTGATTTTATAAAGCGCGACTTCCGGCGGGAAGTGCTCGCCTGAAGAAGGCGCGGCTAAGCGTTGGGTGTTGGTCAACTGGGCCATACGACGAATAAACAGCGCCGCGGCTAGGCCAATACCCACGGCCACCGCGATGACCATGTCAAAAATGACCGTCAGCGCGAAGCAGATCACCAGTACCCACACATCGCTGGCCGGGGCACTTCTTAACGTATGCATAAAGTGGCGGGCTTCACTCATATTCCAGGCAATGACAAACAGCAGTGCAGCCAGGGCCGCCATCGGCACAAACCCTAGCAGGCCTGCCAGCGCAACCACGGCGAGCAATACCACTAGCGAATGCACCACAGCAGCCACCGGTGAAAAAGCGCCGCTTTTAATATTGGTGGCGGTGCGGGCCATGGCGGCTGTCGCGGTGATACCGCCAAAAAAGGGCACCACTAAGTTGCCAAGCCCCTGGCCGATCAACTCTGCGTTCGGGTCATGGCGGGTACGGGTTAAACCGTCCGCCACCACGGCACACAGCAGCGATTCAATGGCGGCGAGTAGCGCAATCGCTAAGGCGGGGCCTAGTAGTGATTGAATGAGGGCAAAGTTGATCTCAAGCGGCGTGCCATCTGCCCCCGGAAAATGCCAGGGCGCGGTAAAGCTAGGCGCGAACGGGGGAATACCGGTGCCGCTTTCACCCTCGAATTCCCAGCGAAAGCGCGAGGCGATGGTATCTACCTCAATGCCGCCCCACAGCAATAGCGTGGCGGCCAGCGTGCCCACGGCTAAGCCGACCAGCGGTGCGGGAACCGGCGTTTTTAAGCGTGGCCACGTTAACAGCGCTGCCAAAGTGACAAGTCCTACACTGATTTCTGCTACCGACAGGGTCGGCAGCGCTTGGCCAATTAACATGAGATTATGTAGGGTGCTGTCGCCGAGCGCGACGCCGCTTAAACCGAGAAAGTCAGGCAGTTGCAGCAGCGCAATCACCACGCCGATGCCTGCGGTGAAGCCAAGAATCACCGGGTAGGGAACGTACTGAATCAGGCTGCCCAGCCGGGAAAGCCCGAGCGCCACCAAAATAGCGCCTGCCATTAACGTGGCGATGAGCAGCCCGCCCAAGCCATGCTGGGCGACAATAGGAAAGAGAATAACCACGAAAGCCGCGGTAGGACCGGAGATGTTAAACCTTGACCCGCCGGTTAGCGCAATCACCGCGCCCGCGACAATCGCGGTGTACAGCCCGTGTTGTGGCGGCACGCCTGTGGCAATCGCTAACGCCATGGAGAGTGGCACGGCGACCACGCCGATGGTGAGGCCCGCCATCACATCGCGCTTTAATGTGCTCAGCGTATAGCCTTCACGCCACGCTTTTAGTAGCGCACTGCCGGGCATCGGGAAAACGTATCCCGAAGGACGATGGTCGCGAGACATGGCGCAGCCCTCCTTAGCCATAAAGAAAACGAGCTATAACGCTACGCTTGAGTCTGGTTTCTCACAACAAGGCGTTAGTCTTGACGTGGTGTCATAAAAAATCCCGGCACGCAGGCCGGGATTGTTCTTCTAGCGGAAAAGCTAATGCCACTACATTTGGGCATCTTCCGGCGGTTCGCCGATAGTGCCAGGCATCGCCTGTACATGGCCCATTTGCTGGCCCGCCAGGGTGAGGAAGTGCAGGTGGCGTTCGTACTCTGCCACAAGGTCACCAATCACCTGACCCCGGGTGTAGCCGTTGAGATCTTTATCCTGGCCGCCCTCGGCAAGGTACACATCCAAACGCACGTAGAAATCGTCGTCCGCGGGAATGAAGTTTGGTGTACGCATGCGATGCGGGCACACCTGATAGACAAAGCTGGTGGCGTCGCCAAAGTCGACCTGCAACATCAGGTTGGGCAGGGATTCACCCTCAACCTGCTCTTCAGTGACGTTAGCGGTTTGGCCACGGCTCTCAAGCTCTTGGGCAAACTGTGTCATCGCTGGGCGAATCGAGTGCTCAATGGTCGCGGCGGCACCTGCACGATTAGAGGTGTCCAGCGCGCGATCTAAACGCTCACGCCAGTCGCCGCCGGGGGCACCGCCTGCAATCATGCGGCGAGCATCGGCTTTGCTGCCTTCCAGTTTCAGCGCTTTATAGGTGCCCACCATAATGGCGAAGATGACCACCGAGAAGGGCAACGCCGTAATCACGACTGCGCTTTGTAGCGCGTTTAAGCCACCCGCCATCAGCAAGGCCACGGTAATCAGGCCAATCACCGCCGACCAGAAGATACGCAGCTTCACCGGCGCATCGTGGTTCACGTCGCTTAAAATCGAGGTGAAGTTGGCCAGTACCAGCGCGCCAGAGTCCGCTGAGGTAATGAAGAACACGATACCCAGAACGGTCACGACGGCGGCGGTAATGCCCACATAGGGGTAGTACTCAAGCAGCGTATACAGCGTGGTTTGCGGCGAGTTAAGTGCCTGCTCGCCCAGTTCGACAACGCCTTGGTTAGCGACCAGCTCAATGCCGCTATTACCGAAAATCGACATCCACACCATCATGAACGACAGCGGAATAAACAGCGCACCGGCCACAAACTGACGAATAGTACGGCCGCGTGAAATACGTGCCAGGAACAGTCCCACAAAGGGCGTCCAAGCGATCCACCAGCCCCAGAAGAAGATGGTCCACCACATCTTCCACTCTTGGGCACCTTCATCGGCAAAGGCGTAGGTGTCGAAACTTGCCGCTACAAAGCCAGAAAGGTAGTCACCTGCGTTATTGACGACTTTATCCAGCAGTACCAGGGTATCGCCAGAGAACAGCACAAACAGCATCAGCGCCAGCGCCAACAGCATGTTGAACTCAGACAGGCGACGGATGCCTTTCTCAACGCCCGTGACCACGGAGATGGTGGCCAATATCACAACCAGGCCGATCAAGATGATTTGCACGGTCAGCGTTTCTGGCACGTCGAACATGTAGTTCAGGCCATAGTTAAGCTGAATTACCCCAATACCGAGACTCGTGGCGATACCGAACACGGTAGAAATGACCGCAGTAATATCGACGGCGTTACCAATCGGGCCATGAATACGCTTACCCAGTAGCGGGTAGAGCGCACTGCGAATGGCCAGCGGCAAGCGGTGGCGGTAGCTGAAATAAGCCAGCGCCATACCCATCAGCACGTACAGGCCCCAACCGGAAAGGCCCCAGTGCAGATAGGTTTGCACGACGGCGTTGCGCATGGCCTCTTGGCTTTCAGGCGTTAAGTCGGGCGGTGCCAAGTAGTGGGCAACCGGCTCGGCTACGCTGAAAAACAACAGGTCAATACCAATGCCTGCAGCAAACAGCATGGCTGACCATGACAGCAACGAAAACTCAGGGCGCGAGTGGTCGGGCCCTAAACGTATGCTGCCAAAACGCGACATACCAATCACCACCACGAACACGAGGTAGGCCACGATCGCTAGCATGTAGTACCAGCCAAACGTTTTGCTCACCCAGGCAAGGCCTGCATCAAAAAAGGCGCCTGCTTGTTCGGTGAACAGCATCGTCACGATAAGAAACACGAGAATACCCGCAACGCTGCCGTGGAAAACCACGGGGTTCAGGCGGTCTCGTGAGGGGAGGGTAGGGTTGTCTTTCGCCATGGAGGCGGACTCCTGTTGTTAAGACAAAGATAAGTGACACGTTATTTTTGAATGAACGTTCAAATAAAATACGCGGTTTACGTGTTCACTTCAAGTTGTACGCCTAAAGTGGTGGGGTAAGGTTAGCGGGGAGTCATGTGCATGTTGAGTAGTATAGAAACAAACACGCCCAGCTAGGCTGGGCGCTTGGGGCTAGTTTGACGCTAAATAAACGCTTATTCGGTAGCCGTTTCTTCGGCATCCATTTCCTGGGCTGAGTCACCGTGATGGCCGCGCTTTCCTTGCTCTCCATGGCCATGCTCTTGGCGGTACTCAGCGTGCATCTCGTGCATGGCATCACGCAGTGCCTGCTGTTCTTCTTCCGATAAAATCTCAGCAACGCGGGCCTGATGCTCTTCACGCAGGGTAAGCACGGCTTCGCGGTGCTCAGCGTGTGCTTCGTTAAGCGCTGTTTGCTGCTCTTCGCTCAGTTCTGCGCGTTGATATACTTCCTGGCGACGCTCTTCCATGCGTTCCATCATAGCTTCACGGTCCATGCCACGCTCTTCGTGGTGGTCCGCCTGGGCGGTAAACGCCAACGGTGTAAGGGCAACGGCGAGCAGGGCAGGGGCAAATAGCTGACGTAGTGACATCTTCATGGCATACCTCGTTTCTAATGAATACATGGTAATTTGACGATGTCAGTATTAACGGGCTTGGTGTAAATCGTTTGCACAAAGTGTGCAACAACCGTGACCTTCTCAATAGCAGCAAGGCGCGGCATAGGTCATCGGTGAGGGGACGCCATTACCTATCGCGAATATCGCGAAAGCATCGCCAATAGTGCCGCCAACAGGAGTAAGAGATGCCAGAACTCAGAAGGATACGCCAACTCGTCAGCCTTAGCGCGCTGGTATTGCTGCTGAGCGGGTGTGGTGCCACCCATCAGGTGAGTCAGGGGGCTCCCGCCATTGAGCAAAGCGCGTTAAAAGAACCTCAGCCGTTTACTCGCCTTGATGCCCAGCCCTATACGCCGGACGATTGGCCCGAGGCGTTGAACGCTTACGTGCTGCTGCCTGAGTTGCACAGCGAAGCGCTGCGCCCGGCCGCTCTGGTGGTGCACGGCGGCGGCTGGCGCAATCGCGGCCCTGAGGATATGGAAGGCATTGCCGAGCAGTTGGCGTCGCAGGGGTATGTGACGGTCAATATTGAGCACCGCTTTGCACCTGACTATCGCTTCCCCGCGCAGTTGCATGATTTGCAGCAGGCGATGGCCTGGATACATGAGAATGCTGGCGAGTGGCAGGTCGATACTGATCGCATTGTTGGCGTGGGCTTTTCATCCGGCGCCCACCTAGTCAGCCTGCTGGCGCTTGCTGGCAGTGAAGGCCCGCTGGCAGAGCCCTATGGGGGCGAGCATGCCCGCTTGGCAGCGGTGGTCGCAGGCGGACTGCCCAGCGACCTGCTGAAATTTAACGATGGTCGCCTAGTGATTGATTTTATTGGCGGTACCCGAGCCGAGCAGCCTGACGCTTACGCACTGGCGTCCCCGGCACGGCAAATCACCGCGAACGCTCCGCCGTTTTTCCTGTTTCATGGCAGTTGGGATCAACTCGTGCCCGTTGATCACGCCACCGACTTTTATGCCGCGCTACAAGCCCAAGGCATTCCCAGCGAGCTTTATTTACAGCGCGGCCGGGGCCACTTTGCCAGCTTCTTGTTGAAAGGCAGCGCCATTGAAGCGGGCATCGCGTTTCTTAATCAGCAGGTACAGCCTGAATAATGGTTCACCCTTCCGGCTGATATTTGTAACCCACCCCGTAAACCGAGCGAATAATTTCCTGCTCGGGCAGAGCTTCAGTGATCTTTTTGCGCAGCTTTTTGATGTGGCTGTCGACCGTGCGTTCAGACACGATACGGTTATCACGGTACATATGATCCATCAGCTGTTCGCGGCTGAAAATGCGCCCTGGTGACTGCATCATCACGCGCAGCAGTTGAAACTCGACCGCCGTTAAGCCCAGATCCTGGCCGTCGGCCAGTGCCTGCCAGCCCTCTTCATCCAGCGTGACGGGGGCTTTTTTAGCGGTGCTGGGGACGTCTACCTGGGCGGCGGCATGGCTGCGGCGTAGCACGGCCTTCACGCGTGCCACCACTTCACGGGGGCTGAAGGGTTTGCAGATGTAATCATCCGCACCCAGCTCAAGCCCCAGCAGCCGGTCCACCTCTTCTACCTTGGCGGTGACCATAATGATGGGTAGCTTGAGCCACTGTTGGCGGATTTCCCGGCACAGCGTCAGGCCATCTTTGCCCGGTAGCATGACATCCAGCAGCACCAGTTCAGGCGAGTGCTGAGTGAGCCAGGGGATCACCTCATTGCCGTGGCTGATAATGCTGGGCGCAAAATGGTTGCTTTGTAAGTAATCGGCCATGAGCCGAGCGATTTTGGGCTCATCCTCAACGATCAGCAGGGAAGCGTCCTGGGGTAAACCATCTTGAGGTAATGCGTCGGGATGTGAATCACTCTGAGACATAGTCAGCTCGCTTATGGTCGTTTAAGAGGCGGTTAACAGTGGCAATCGTAGGGTCCAAGTTAAGCCACCCAGCGCCGAGGCGCTGGGGGTGAGCGTGCCGCCATGTGCCGTCACCAGCGCGCTGGCGATAGAAAGCCCCAGGCCGCTGCCACCGCTGGCGCGGTTGCGCGAACCTTCCACCCGGTAGAGCCGCTCGGTTAAACGTGACAGCTCCTCTTCGGGGACGCCGGGGGCACTATCTTGCCAGGTAATCACTGCGTGGCCCCGCTCGCAGGTCAGGGCAACGCTTAGCTTGCCAGGCGGCTGGGTGTAGGCGCAGCTGTTATCCAGCAGGTTGCTCCACAGCTGGCGCAGCCGTTGGGCATCGCCGCGAATCATTACATTATCGGCCAGGACCGTGGTGAGGCTGAGACCGCTCTCTTCTAGCCAGCGGTCGGCATCGTGCAGGCGGCTTTCCAGGCTTTCGCTCAGGTTCATGGGGGCAAGCTGGATATCCAGCGCGCCCGCATCGCTTTGGGAGAGCAGGCGTAAATCGGCTACTAAGCGCTCTAGCTGAGCCACTTCCTGAGCCAGCGAACTTAAGTTTTCCTGATTCAGCGGGCGGATGCCGTCCTGCATGGCTTCAATTTCACCCCGCAGCACGGCCAGCGGGGTGCGCAGCTCATGGGCGGTGTCCGAGACCCAGCGGGTGCGGGCTTCACGGCTGGCTTCAAGCGTGGCAGCTAGCACGTTGAAATCCCGAGCTAGGCGGGAAAGCTCGTCTTTGCCACGCTCTGGCAGGCGGGTGTGGTAGTCGCCTTCGGTTAAGCGCAGCGTAGCACCGGCCAAGGCGCGGGTGCGTCGACCCAGCCACCATGAGAGCCCGCCCGCCAGCAGCAGCGAGGCAAGGCCCAGCGAGATCACGATAAGCACTAGGTTACGCTGCTGGCGCTCCAGAAAGCGGCTTTCCATGCGCTCCATCATCTCCTGCGGCGGGCGAAACCCCAGCGTACCGATGGCTTCCCGCTGGCCGCTTGGGGTCATCTCGCTATACAGCGTTAGCCAGCGCCAGCCCATCGAACCGCGTGGCGCATCTACCGGGGGCACCACGTAATCGCCTTCGCTATCGCGCAGAGCGAAATCCTGGGCTTCGCCAAGGGGAGAAGGGCGGTCGCGATGCTCCTGGCCGAGCTCAAAGCGCACAATATAGGGCCAACGATCAGGCGACGTTTCTAACCAAGCCCAGTCGCCCTGGGTTTCCCAGCGGGTAATCAGTCCATCGGCGAGCAGCGTGGCCCGCCGCTCCTGGGCCTGATTGAGATACTCCAGAAAGCCGCGGTCGATACTGTACGAGACCGCCAGAAATACGCTCGCCGCGATGGCCACGTTAACGCTGAGAATCGCCACGAACAGCTTTAGCCCTAGCCGCGAGGGCCGCCATTGGCGCAATCGGGTCCATCTACTCATTAGTTCACGCCCTGCTGGCTAGGTTGTCGCGGCGCGTTTAACCGTTCACGCAGATTTTCCAGCCCTAAATAGAGGCAGGGCACTACCAGCAGCAGAATCATGGTGGCGAAGAGCATGCCAAAGCCTAGCGAAATCGCCATGGGGATCATAAAGCGTGCCTGGCGTGAGGTTTCCAAAATCATCGGCGCAAGCCCCAGGAACGTAGTCAGCGTGGTCATCATAATCGGCCGCAAGCGACGGGTGGCGGCGGCCACAATCGCTTCGCGAGGCGCCATGCCTTCCCGTCGCTTACGGTTAGCGTAGTCGATCAACACCAGCGCATCGTTAATCACCACGCCGGAGAGCGCTAGCATACCTAATAGGCTGATGATCGACAGCCCAAAGCCCATCAGCATATGCCCGCCCACCGCGCCGACAATGCCAAACGGTATTGCGGCCATCACCAACAGCGGCTGCAGGTAGCTTCTGAACGGAATAGCGAGCAGCGCATAGAGAGCGGCTAACATCAGCCACATGGCGTTACGCAGGGTGGCGAGGTTGTCGGCGGTGTCCTGTTGGCGGCCACCCATGCTGACTTCAAGCCCAGGCCAGGTGTTGCTGAGCGTGGGGAAGACCTCTTCTTGAAGGGTGGCGAGCACTTGGTTAATCGCTTGATCGCCCTCTGAATCGGCGGTGACGGTGATAATCCGCCGCCCATCGATTCGCTGCAGGCTGCTGGAGGCTTGGCTCAGAGTGATATCCGCGACTCTAGAGAGCGGCACGCTCATCCCGTCGGGGGTTCTTATCGGCAGGCGGTATAGCTCGCTAAGGCTGTTGCGCGACTGCTCCGGCAGGCGCACTTCCACGCTCACCTCCTGGCGGCCGATAAACTGCTCCACCGCCGTGGCTCCTTGCAGCGGGCCGCGCAGCGCCTGGGCGAGGTCGCTGCCGGTCAGCCCGAGTGAACGCCCTTCGGCGGAGAGACGCATCTCTAGCTGCGGCTTGCCATCGCCTAGGCCGCTGTCGATATCGGTTAAGCCATACTCTGCCAACCGTTCTGCCAAACCTGCGGCGGCGTCTTCTAGTACTTGGGTATTGGGGTGGGAGAGCCGCAGGCTCAGCGCCGCCCCGCTACCGGGGCCGCCAAAGTCAGACTCAAAACGTACCGACTGCGCGCCTAACAGATCCCCGGTGAGATCCCGCCACTTCTGGGCAATGCGAGAAGGGGGCCAGGCATCCAGGCTTTCCGGCGCGATATCCAAACGCACTTCCAGGCTTTCGCCATCTAGGCTGCTACGGGTACTGCTGAAGGTGAGCGTTTCTTCCTGCTCGCTGAGCTGCGCGGCGGCATCGAGGAGCTGTTGGCTTAGCTCGCGGCTCACGCTGATATGGCTGCCAATCGGCAGGGTGACGGTGGCTTGCACCTGATCAGACTCGACCCGAGGCATCAGCGAAAAACCCAACCGCCCGCTCATTGCCCAGGCCATGGCCACGCAGAGAATGGCGACGCCAATAGAGACGGTCAGCAGGCGCTGATTGAGCGCGCGCTGTAACAGGGGTTCAAACTGTTGATAGGTGAAGTGATGCAAACCGCGCTGCATACTGAGTCGCACCGCTTCGATAGGCCGCTGCCACGCGGGCGTTTGGCGGGGCTTGCTGGCGTGGGCCAAGTGGGCGGGCAGAATAAACAGCGCTTCCACTAGCGAGATAATAAACACGGTAATCACCACCACCGGCACGGTGGCAAAAATCAGCCCTAAAAAGCCCGGCAGGAACAGCAGCGGGAGAAACGCGACGATATTGGAGAGGATGGCAAAGGTCAGCGGGGTGGCAATTTCTTGAGCGCCTTTAACCGCTGCATCTCGCAGCGAGTAGCCCTGCTCTCGGTAGCTGTAGATGTTTTCGCCCACCATGATGGCGTCATCCACCACGATGCCGAGGGCGATGATAAAGGCGAACATCGACATCATATTGAGCGATACGCCGACCCAGGGCAGAAACAGCATGGCCCCTAAAAACGCCGTGGGAATGCCTAGCGTGACCCAAAAGGCCAGCCGCGCCTCTAGAAACAGCGCCATCAAAATCAGTACCAGAGCCAAGCCCATCCAGGCGTTTTTCAGCAGCAGGCTGAGGCGGTCTTCGTAGACTTCCGAGCTATCCCGTGAAACGTCCAGGCTGACGCCTTCAGGCAGGTTGGCCTGCAGCCGCTCTAACTCCCCGTAAACCGCATTAGAAATACTCGTGGGCGTTTGGTCGCCGATTTGATACACATCCACCGATAGCCCCGGCTGGCCGTTGTAAAACTCCTCCCGGTCGGTTTCGGCAAAGCCTTCGCTCACTCTGGCGATATCGCCGAGCATAACGGGCGCACCCTGGGCTGTGTTCAAGATGGGCAGTTCGGCAAACTCTTCGGCACTGTTGCGCCGCCCCTGGTAGCGAATCAGCCACTCACCCTCGTCGGTTGTGAGCTGGCCGCTGGCAAGATCCAGCGCTTCCTCGGCGATGCGGCTCGCCAACTGCTGATGATCCAACCCGAAGCGCTCGATGGCCTCATCATCCAAATGAACCTGGATTTCCCGTTCGCGGTTGCCGGAAAGCTCTGCGCGGGAAATACCGCTGGTGGCCTGCAGCTCGGCGCGTACGTTCTCGGCGGCGTCGTGAAGCTCGGCCAAGCCAACGTTGCCATACACCTGAAGGCTGACCACGCTGCGCGAGCGGCCTGCCAGGGTGAAGCGGGGCGGGTCGGCGGCGGCGGGCAGGGTGGTGATGGCGTTCACGGATTGCTGAATATCCTGATACGCCCGCATCACGTCCACGCCATCAATCAGCGTGGCGCTCACCACCCCGCTGCCTTCGCTGGCGCTGGCGGTCAGTTCATCGATGCCTTCCACATCGGCAATCGCGGCCTCGACCGGCAGCAGCAGGCTCTGCTCCACATCCTCGGGCGTGGCACCTGGATAGCTGATGGTGACCTGAACGATTTCGGTCTCGAACTCAGGGAACACTTCTTTTTTGATCGCCAGCGATGCCATTAACCCGCCGATGATAAACAGTGCCATCATCAGGTTAGGAGCGACGCCGTGATCGACCATCCACGCCAGCGGGCCTTTACGCATCATTGAGCCGCTCCCTCATCCTGAGCGGGGGTATCGCCACGCTGGCGAATACGCACTTCCTGGCCCTCTCGGGGTTGGGCCAGCCCGGCAGTCACTACCCGCTGGCCGGGCTCTAGGCCGCTGCGTATCAGCACTTCTTCCTGGCCGCGATAGGCGAGCGTGACCTGGGTGCTTTGCAGGCGATTATCTTCATCCACCCACCACACCTGCTCGCCGGGGCGAAGTGCGGCTGAGGGCAGCGCAATCAAGGGCTCTTCGGCGGAGGTATGAAACGCCACGCGCAGCACATCGCCCAAGCGCAGGGCGGGGCCGTCCTGGTTGAGCGCCAGCGGATCATCCACGGCGATCAACAGCTGGGCCTGAAGGCCGTTCTCTTCGAGGTTGGGCAGAATAGAGAGCAACGTGCCTTCCCGAGAGGCGCCTTCTGGCCAGCCTTGGCTGGTCAGCGTGACGCTCCCCCCCGGCGATAGCCAATCCAGCGTTTCGCCAGGAAGCGAAGCACGCACCCAAAACTGCTCAACGCCGACTAGGCTTGCGACAGCAGTGCCTTGGCTTAACAGGCTGCCAGCGCCCACCAAACGCTCTTGCACCATGGCGCGCCACGGGGCGGTTAAGGTCGCACGCTCTAGGTTGAGCGCCGCTTGGTCACGCACCACGCGGGCTTGGGTCAGTTGAGCCTGGGCCTGACGGAGCTGCGGTTCACGCAGCACCAGCGCGCGGCGTTCGGCGCTGAGCTGGCGGCCAAAAGATTCGTACTCGCTGCGCGCGCGCTGCTGCTCGGCCTGCTCTAAGGCGAGCTGCGCCTGAGCATTCGCCAACTGGGCTTCGGCGTCTTCTAACGTTAAGCGCAGGTCGGCTTGGTCGATGTGGGCCAAAGGCTCCCCTTGCTCCACGACTCGCCCAGGCAGCACGCCATCGCCAAAGCGCTCTAGCTGGCCCGCTACGCGGCTGGCAAGCTCGGTGGATTTTTCTGCCTCAACGCGGCCAAAGCCGTTCAGCGTGGGGGACTGCACCTGCTGTTCCGTGGTGATGATATCGACCACCGGCGGCGTTGGCGGTGGCGGCGGGCGGCGCTCGACCCGTGGCGGCTGGCTAACGATCCACCAAGCCAGAGCTAAACCACCGACAAACACCAATAGCGCTGCCAGAGCACCGAAGCCGATGCGACCTTGCTGAGAAAAAGCGTAAGAGCGAGAGGGGGTCATGGACGGGCGTTATCCGTTGGCTGAGAGCGAAAATTCCAGAAAAGAGCGCGTATCATGCTAGCATCACCGATTGCCACGCAGCGATTAGGTAAGCTTTGTGCAAAGAGTGTGCAACCCAAGGGGGTTGGCATTTTTCGCGCCAAACGCTGACGGAATGCGCAATAGCTGCCATCATTCATGTGAAAAGCCATAGACTCCCTGGTCTGTATGACGTTATGAAAAACACCGCCACCCGCGACAAACTCATTGATTCTGGTGCCGAGCTGATTGCCCAGCAGGGCTATAACGCGACGGGTATCAATGCTGTATTAAAAACCTGCGGTGTTCCCAAAGGCTCGTTCTACCACTACTTTTCTAGCAAAGAAGATTTCGGCTTGGCGGTCATTGAGCGCTTTGCCGACGATTACGACGTGTCGTTAGCGGCGCTGCTGGAAGACCCCTCCCTGCCGCCCCTTGAGCGTTTGCGCCGCTACTTTGCCACCGGGCGCGCCCATATGCTCGACTGCGATCACACCACCGGCTGCTTGATCGGTAATCTCGGCCAGGAGTTATCCGGGCAGAGTGATACTTTCCGTGACGCCCTGAATTTGGTGTTTCAGCGTTGGGAAAAACGCTTTGTGGCCTGCTTGAGCCAAGCCCAAGCCGACGGCACAATCAATACCGCCGTTGCCCCTGAGGCGCTGGCCAGTTTCATTCTTTCCGGATGGGAAGGGGCGATTCTGCGCGCCAAAACGCTCAAATCTCTGGCTCCTATGGAACACTTCGAGGCCATTTTGTTCGATCACGTACTGGCCCCCCGCTAGCCTGCCAAGCATCAATGGCGGGCGCGGAAGTGGTAATCCCCGCTGGCCACATCGTTATTCACGGCGGCGAGCAGCGAGGCATCCAGCGACGGGTCATCCAGCGCGACCAAGCCGCACTGTGACAGCGCGTCTCGCAGGCTAATTTGCTCATCCAAGCGTTGATAAACCACGCGCACGCAGCAAGGCATGCGCTCGCTGTTATCTGCCACGCCCATTTTCAGGCCCGTTAGCCGCGTGACCTGGCTTTGAAAGCTGGGGAATAGAATGGTCTGGGTGATCTCGTGACCGTTGAGGGTTTCGTGGTCGACCAAAAACAGCCGGTCGGCCAGCTTGACCGCCGCCCCGACATAGCGGTTATGGCAGGGGCGCTTCCCCGGCACCACCTGCATTCGCTCGGTGCGCTGATACACCACGCCGCCTTCTCGCTCTTCCAAACACACCAGCGTGCGCATTAAATAGCCGGGGCGCGACATAGAGTGATAAAGCTCGAAATAGCGCCCTAGATAGCGCTCCATGCCTTCGCTGCCGCGCTGAATTAGCGCGTTGGGCCAGGGCAGCGAGGTGCTCGCGGTGTCGGCATTGAGCTGGCCGGTTTGTACCAGCGCCCGAAAATCGTGGTGGGGCATGGCAATGTCGTCCGGCGTGACGCCAAAAAAGTGGCAAATACGCTGGAGCGCGGCATGGCTGGGGTAGTAGCGTCCGCTGAGGTAGCGGTTGAACTGCGCCCGGTTGATGGGCAGGCGACGGCACACGTCGGCAATGGAGGGGTAGTAACTGCACAGCAGGCGCAAATTGGCCACAAATTCATCATGCATGGGCGAGACTCGAGGCTCTTGGGCGGTGGCGGTGCGGCTAATGTGCCGCCTTGCGCCCAAGAGTGCAACGGCTCGCTCTTTACGCCCGCTTAAAATAAGCGGTGCGCGTGGTTAGAAGCCCTCTAACACCAGCTTACCCACGGTACGGTTGCTCTCAATCAGCGCGTGGGCACGCGTTAGGTTATCGGCAGTGATGGGGCCAAGCACCTCACCCAGCGTCGTGGTTAAACGGCCGCTATCCACCATGGCGGCGACTTCAGCCAATAGATCGTGCTGCTTGGCAATGTCCTCGGTGGTAAACAGCGGCCGCGTGAACATCAGCTCCCAGTGCAGTGACAGGCTCTTGAGCTTGAGTTTGCGCACGTCGATCAGCTCCGGGTCATCGATCAGCGCCAGTTTACCCTGGGGCTTCAAGGCATTGATGATCGCCTCAAAGTGGTGGTCGGTTTGGTTCAGACTGATCACCATATCCACCTGCTCGTAGCCTGCAGCGTTGAGCGCTTCATCCAGCGGCTGGTGGTGGTCGATCACCGCATCCGCGCCTAACGACGTGACCCAGGCTTGGCTTTCCGGGCGAGAGGCCGTCGCAATCACGGTGATATCGGTGAGCTGCTTGGCGAGCTGAATCAGAATCGAGCCAACGCCACCCGCAGCCCCTACCACTAACAGGGTTTTGCCTTTGGTGTCGCGCATGCCTAGCTCTAAGCGGTCGAACAGCAGTTCCCAGGCGGTAATGGCGGTTAACGGCAGGGCGGCGGCCTGGGCGTCGGAGAGGCTCTTCGGCGCTAGGCTGGCGATGCGCTCATCGACCAACTGGTACTCAGCGTTGGAGCCTTGGCGTGCGATGCTGCCCGCGTACCACACCCGGTCACCCGGCTGAAAGCGAGTGACCGCACTGCCCACGGCATCGACCACGCCCACCGCGTCGTAACCCAGCACCCGCGGCTCGCCGCCTTCTGGCAGCGCGCTCTTGCGCACCTTGGCATCCACCGGGTTAACGGAAACCGCGCTCACCGCGACGCGAATATCGTGGGGCTCGGGGGTGGGCAGCGGTAGCTCGACGGCGTGCAGGGCGTCTGGGTGGTCGATCGGCAGGCTTTTGGTAAACGCAAATGCTTTCATGGTCGCTCTCTAAAGGGTGATGAATGGCGTCATCATGCCTGGGTGTCGTTTTATGAAAAAGAGGGCTAATGTAGCTAACAGTTTCTCATTTTCTTTGAAAATAAGGGCGCCATCGACCCATGCGTACCGATGACCTAAACGTGCTTGTCTATGCCGCCGAGCATGGCAGCCTTTCCGCCGCCGCGCGGGAGCTGGCGATTACCCCGGCAGTGGCTAGCGTGGCGATCAAACGGCTTGAAGACGCGCTAGGCACGCGGCTGCTGGTGCGCTCTACCCGCAGCTTGCGGCTAACGCCCGCTGGGGCGCACTATTTAGTGCATGCGAAAACGGCGCTGAGTGCCCTTGCCGAAGGGGAAAAAGAACTGCACCGCGAGCGCCAGGAGATTGCGGGAGAACTCAGCCTCTCCATGCCGTCTGATCTAGGCCGCAACGTGCTGCTGGGCTGGCTTGATCGCTTTATGGCGCTGCATCCGCAGCTGCGCCTGCGGCTTCGGGTCAGTGACCGGGTGAGCGATCTGTTTCGCCAGCCGGTGGAGATTGCCCTGCGCTACGGCGTGCCGGAGGATTCCAGCTTGGTGGCGCTGCCGCTAAAAAGTGATAACCACCGGGTGGTGTGCGCAGCACCAAGCTATATCGCGCAGCACGGCGAGCCTGCCACTCCAGATGAATTACGCCAGCACAACTGCCTCTGCTTCAACCTGGGTGAGCGGGTGCACAACCAGTGGCAGTTCGGCAGTGAGCGTATCAGCGTGCAGGGCAATCGAGTGAGCGACGATGCCGAGTGCGTGCGCCGCTGGGCGCTGGCGGGAGAGGGCATTGCCTACAAATCTCGCCTTGATGTTCAGGCAGACCTCGATACAGGCCGCTTGGTGGCGCTGTTGGCCTCGCATCCTACCGAGCCCGCGCCGCTGTATCTCGTCTGCCCGCATCGGCTGTCGCTCACGCCCGCTGTGGTCGCGCTGAAAGACTTTCTGATCGAACGGTTACAAGAGGACGCCAAGTGAAGAGCATCATCTATCCGCGAGGAGCTAGCCATGTTTGAGGGGTTTGAAAAACAGACGCGCCGCGTTAACGGCGTCGATATTGCCTATCGGATGGGCGGCAGCGGCCCGGCGCTACTACTGCTTCACGGCCACCCGCAGACCCATATGATTTGGCACAAAGTCGCGGCCACGCTTACCCAGCACTTTACGGTGATTGCCGCCGACCTGCGCGGCTACGGCGACAGTAGTAAGCCCGACGACGACGCAGAGCACTTCAATTACGCCAAGCGCACCATGGCCGCCGATATGGCCGAACTAATGAGCGCGCTGGGGTTCGAGCGTTTCAAGGTGCTGGCCCACGACCGTGGCGCGCGAGTGGCACACCGCTTAGGGGTAGACCACGCAGCACGCGTCGAGCGCATGGTGCTTTTAGATATCGCCCCCACGCTGGCCATGTACCGTGGCACCAATGAGGCGTTCGCCCGCAGCTACTGGCACTGGTTCTTTCTGATTCGCCCTCAGCCGCTGCCAGAAATGCTGATTCAAGCCGATCCCGCTCAGTACTTAAAGAGCGTGATGGGCGCCCGCAGCGCGGGCATGGCACCGTTCGCCCCAGAAGCGCTGGCGGAGTACGAGCGCTGCCTAGCGCTTCCCGGCACGGCCACCGGTATCTGCGGCGACTACCGCGCTAGCGCCACAATAGATTTAGAGCACGATCAGGCGGATATCGATGCGGGTGTGAAACTGACCTGCCCCATCAACGTGATGTGGGGTGCCCAAGGGGCGATTGAAGCCTGCTTTGATGCCCTGGGCGAGTGGCGCAAGGTAGCAACGCAGGTAGAGGGCAAGGCGCTGCCTTGCGGGCACTATATCGCCGAAGAGATTCCTGACGTGCTGCTAGAGGAGGCGCTGCCGTTCTTGCTGGATCCGCAATAAGCGATTCACGCGACTGCCCAAGACGAAGCGGGCAAAAAACTGGATAATGGCCGCCATTCGCCTGATGCGTTGGCGCTCAGGCACACTCATTACTCCGGACGCCCGCTTATGGAAATCAAAGTTAACTATCTCGACAACCTCCGCCTGGAGTCCAAGTTCGACGATTTTACGGTCATCTCCGACCAGCCGATTCGCTACAAGGGCGACGGTTCGGCCCCTGGCCCGTTTGACTACTTCCTGGCGTCGTCGGCCATGTGTGCCGCCTACTTCGTCAAGGTGTACTGCAACGCGCGCAATATTCCCACCGAGAACATTCGCCTGTCGCAAAACAACATCGTCGACCCGGAAAACCGCTACAAGCAGATCTTCAAAATCCAGGTCGAGCTGCCGGAAGATATCTCGGAAAAGGATCGCGAAGGCATTCTGCGCTCCATCGACCGCTGCACGGTGAAGAAGGTTATCCAGACTGGCCCCGAGTTCCAGATCGAAGTGGTCGAGAACATCGACGAGGACGCCCAAGCGCTGCTGATGGGCGCGCCGGAAGGAGGCAGCACCTTTATCCCCGGTAAAGACCTGCCGCTGGAGCAGACCATCGCCAATATGAGCGCGATCCTTGCTGATCTCGGCATGAAGATCGAAATTGCTTCATGGCGCAATATCGTGCCCCACGTGTGGTCGCTGCATATCCGCGATGCGGCTTCGCCCATGTGCTTTACCAACGGCAAAGGCGCGACCAAAGAGAGCGCGCTCTGTTCAGCGCTGGGCGAGTTTATCGAGCGCCTAAGCTGCAACTTCTTCTACAACGATCAGTTCTTTGGCGAAGAGATCGCGGGCAGCGAATTCGTTCACTACCCTAACGAGAAGTGGTTCAAGCCGGGGCCGAATGACGAGCTGCCGAAAGGGATTCTCGACGAGCACTGCCTGGCGATTTACAACCCCGAAGGCGAGCTGGGTGGCTCGAACCTGATTGATACCAACTCGGGCCGTGAGGATCGCGGCATCGTTACGCTGCCCTTTGTGCGCCAAAGCGATGGCGAAACGGTTTACTTCCCCTCCAATCTGATTGAAAACCTGTTCCTCAGCAACGGCATGAGCGCGGGCAACACCCTGGTGGAAGCCCAGGTGCAGTGCCTTTCAGAAATTTTCGAGCGGGCGGTGAAGCGGGAGATCCTCGAACAGGAATTGACCCTGCCCGACGTGCCGCAAGAAGTGCTGGCCAAGTACCCGAGCATTGTCGAGGGCATTAACGCCCTGGAAGCCCAGGGCTTCCCGGTGCTGGTGAAGGATGCCTCCATGGGTGGGCAGTTCCCGGTCATGTGCGTGACGCTGATGAATCCGCGTACCGGCGGCGTGTTTGCCTCCTTCGGTGCCCACCCAAGCTTTGAAGTGGCGCTGGAGCGCAGCTTGACCGAGCTGCTGCAGGGCCGCAGCTTTGAAGGCTTGAACGACCTGCCGCTGCCGACCTTCAACTCGCAGACCGTCTCTGAGCCGAACAACTTCGTCGAGCACTTCATCGACTCGGTGGGCGTGGTCTCCTGGCGCTTCTTCAGCGCCAAGCCCGACTTCGAGTTCAGCGAGTGGGACTTCTCCGGCAGCAACGACGAGGAAGCCGAGACCCTGTTCGGTATTTTCGAAGAGCTGGGCGCGGAAGTGTACATGGCGGTGCATGAAGACTTAGGCGCGCCGGTGTGCCGGATTCTGGTGCCGGGCTACTCCGAGGTGTACCCGATTGAAGACCTGATTTGGGACAACACCAACAAGGCGCTGGACTACCGCGAAGATATTCTCAATCTGCACCGTCTGGATGACGATCAGCTCACCGATCTCGTCGAGCGCTTGGAAGAGAGCCAGATGGACGACCACGCGGATATCATCACGCTGATTGGTATCGAGTTCGACGAGAACACCGTGTGGGGCCAGCTGACCATTCTGGAGCTGAAACTGCTGGTCTACCTAGCACTTGGTCGCCATGAAGAGGCGCTGGACTGCGTGCAGATGTTCCTCCAGTACAACGACAACACCGTTGAGCGCGGCCTGTTCTACCAGGCGGTGAACGCGGTGCTGGAGATTGAGCTGGACGACGAATTGGCGCTGGATGACTACCTGCCCAACTTCAAGCGCATGTTCGGCGAAGCGACTATGGAGGCGGTCGTGGGTTCAGTAAACGGCAGCGTACGCTTCCACGGCCTCACGCCCACCAATATGCAGTTAGAGGGCTTGGATCGCCACCAGCGCCTGATCGAAAGCTACAAGAAGCTTCACGCAGCGCGGGCGGCAAAAGCGGGCCTCTAACGGCAGTTATCGGTGAGCAACAACAGCGGTGCGTGGCCTTCAGTGGCCCGCACCGTTTTTTATGTGGTGCACTCTGGTGCAGTGATTGGCGCAGTGAGTGCAACCAACTGCACCGCTGCGCCAAATTTCATGGCAGGCTTGGCTTGGTACAACATTCTTCGCGCATCTCAATAGCAAAAAGACGCGGTCGTTAACGACGCAACTTCCATAACGCTCAATAATAACGCGGAGAGTATCCCATGCTCGATATGCTCAATGACCTCCTCTGGGGAAAGGTTCTACTCGTTTTACTGGTGGGAGTGGGGATCGGTTTTACCGTTGCCTCCCGCTTTGTGCAGTTTCGCTATTTCGGTGAAATGTTTCGCATCCTGGGCTCAGGACAAGCTTTCAAGCGTAATCAGCACGGCCACTTAAGCTCCTTCCAGGCGCTGGTGCTGTCGGTGGCTGGCCGTGTAGGCGGCGGTAATATCGCCGGGGTGGCCGTGGCGATTACGCTGGGCGGCCCCGGTGCCGTTTTCTGGATGTGGCTGGTAGGCCTGATGGGCATGGCCACCAGCTTTCTGGAGTGTACGCTGGCACAAACCTATAAAGAGGCCGAGGGCGACGGCACCTACCGTGGCGGCCCGGCGTACTACATCGTCAAAGGCTTGGGCAAGCAGTGGCGCTGGCTGGCGGCGTTCTACTCGGTACTGCTGCTGATTACCTTCGGCTTTGCCTTTACAGCCCTGCAGTCCTATGCCGTTGCCACCTCGTTTGGCGACGCCTTTGGCGTGCCGGTGCTGTACAGCGGTATCGCGCTGGCCATGTTGGTGGGGCTGATCATCTTTGGCGGTATCAAGCGTATTGCCCGTATTTCCGAGTATCTGGTGCCGTTCATGGCCGTGGGCTATATCGCCGTGGCGCTGCTGGTCATTGCGTTGAACATCACTGAGATTCCTGGCGTGATCGCGCTGATCGTGAAGAGCGCGTTTGGCCTGGAGCCGCTAGTGGGCGGCGGTATTGGCGCTGCCATCATGATGGGCTTGAAGCGCGGCCTGTTCTCCAATGAAGCGG
Organism: Halomonas sp. SIMBA_159; assembly: GCF_046536035.1. NCBI lineage: Bacteria > Pseudomonadati > Pseudomonadota > Gammaproteobacteria > Oceanospirillales > Halomonadaceae > Halomonas > Halomonas sp. SIMBA_159. The sequence continues at coordinate 58,010 of NZ_JAWJBT010000004.1, read as the reverse complement.
GCCTGGGCAGTGCGCCCAACGTGGCCGCCGTTGCCTACGTGCCGCACCCGGCCAATCAGGGCATCGTGCAGGCGTTCTCGGTGTTTATCGACACGGTAATCATCTGCTCGGCCACGGCGTTTTTGATTCTGCTTAGCGGCGTATACGACCCGGCCGCCGGAGCGGGCGTAGAAGGTATTGCGCTCACTCAGGCTGCCTTGGCAGACCACGTGGGCGAGTGGGGCCGTACCTTTGTGAGCCTGGCGCTGCTGCTGTTCGCCTTCAGCACCATTCTGTACAACTACTACCTGGGCGAGAACAGCCTGAACTTCTTCAGCCGTGACAACCAGAATCTGTTCAACGCCTTCCGCGTGGCGATTGTGCTGCTGGTGTGCTGGGGCGCGACCACGGATCTAGGCACCGTGTTCGGCTTTGCCGACGTGACCATGGGCCTCTTGGCGGTGGTGAACCTCGTAGCGCTGATCCTGTTGTTCAAATGCGGCCTGCGTATCATGAACGACTTCGATAGCCAGCGCCGTCAGGGCATCAAACAGCCGATTTTCGACGCTAATCAGCACCCGGATCTCGACCTGGACCCCAAAGCGTGGGAACTGGAGCCCGAAGAAGCCGAAGCGCTGAAGCAGCGTCTGGAAAGCGCGCCGGCGAAGTAAGTTCGTTTCTGTTCATTCGACTGTACATCAGGTAAGGAGCGCTCATGCCCCGCGTCCTCATGCTCTACACGGGCGGCACCATCGGTATGCAGCCATCGCCCCAGGGGTATGTACCCAGCGCGGGGCTGGCCGAACGCTTAGCGGCGCACCTGGCTTTGGGCGACCCTTACCGGCTGCCTGCTTTCGATGTGGTGGAAATGCAGCCACTGATCGACAGCGCCGAGCTGATGCCCGAGGCGTGGAATCGCCTCGTGGCAGCGCTGGAAAGCCACTGGCAGGCTTACGATGCGTTCATCATCCTGCACGGCACCGATACCATGGCCTATAGCGCTGCGGCGCTGTCGTTTATGCTCGGTGCGTTAAACAAGCCGGTGATCTTCACCGGCTCCCAAATTCCGCTGGGTGAGCCAAGAAGCGACGCGCTGAACAACGTGGTCAGCGCGCTACAGCTGGCCGCTCATCCGGCCACGCCCTGCGAAGTGAGCCTGCTCTTTCATGACCGGCTGCTGCGCGGCAACCGCGCCCGTAAGGTGCGCACGCAAGGTCTGGATGCCTTCGATTCTCCCAATTTTCCCTGGCTGGCTGAGATAGGCATTGGCATTACTTTCCCCCAACCGTCAGCGTTGCTCAGCGGGGAGCCCAGTTTTTCCCCCCTTCAGCTAGACGACGACGCGGTGGCGGTACTGCCGCTGCATCCTGGTATGTCGTTAAGGCGTGCCAAAGCGCTGCTGGAGGATGCCACTCTCAAAGGGTTGGTGATCTCAAGCTACGGCGTGGGCAATCCGCCAAGCTTTGAAGGTGAACTGCTAAACGCCATGAAAGCCGCTAACGAGCGGGGTGTGGCGCTGCTCAACGTCACCCAGTGTGCCCAGGGGGAGGTCGTTCAAGGCGCCTACGCCACGGGGGCGGCGCTCAATCAAGCGGGCGTGATCGCCGGGGGTGATATCACGCTGGAAGCTGCCGTCGCGAAGCTTACCGTGCTGCTTGGCCAAGGGCTTTCTGGGCTAGCGCTGCGTAAAGCGCTAAGTGCGCCCATTCGCGGCGAGGCGACAGTCCGTTAGCGGGATGTAATGCTCAGCGCAGTCACGGTCAGTAAGATAATCCCCATGCCGACCATCTGAATCATCTCCAGATTTTCACCCAGCACCGCCACCCCAAACAGCGTGGCGGTGACCGGCTCGACCATGGCCACCATGGACGCTAACGCCGGGGTGGCGTGTTTGATGCCTACCACGTAGAGCAGAAACGACAGGCCCGCCCCCAAAATACCCAACGCCACAAACAGCGGAAGCTCTGGTGCGCTGACCACGCTGATGGTTTGAGACAGATCGGCTGGCACAATCAGAACGACGGCCAGCACCGTGAAGGCAATCGAAAGCACGGCGGAGGGGCTGCCATGGGGCGCGGCGTATTTGAAGCCAAAAATGAACAGTGCGTAGGAAAGCCCCGCCAGTAGACCCGTGGCGACGCCCATCAGCGACAGGTCACCTGCGCCAATGGCGTACAGCTTGGTCAGTAGCACCACGCACACCATGACCAGCGCGATGGCCAGCCACTTAACGGCCGTCGGGCGCTCAAGCTTGAGCGCAAACGAAGCCAGATAGACAAACACCGGAGCGCAGTACATCAGGGTAGCCGCCACCGCCACGCTGCCGTGTTCGATACTGAGAAAGTAGAAGGTAAAGTTGCCCGCCACCCCCAGGCCTGCCACCACTGACCAGAACCATAGCGAACGGCTGGCCAAGCCGGGACTGCCCCGTTGCAATACAAGCCACACCAGTGCGAAGACGAGCCCGACAAAGCCGCGATAAAACGAGACCACGGCAGCGTCCCAGCCGCTATCTAACAGAATCCCCGCGATGCCTCCGGAAATACCCCAGAAGAGCGCCGCGAGCGCAATCAACATCGTGCTGGCGCCTGGCATGATTCACCTTTCGTCCATGAATGGTTTGGCGTGGCCTTGAAAGGTAGACGCTGTCACCAGTGAACGAAAGCGTGGGAGTCACTTCTTAACCAAAGAACCAGTAACACACAACAATTGCGGTAGTAATGCCCGCCGCATCGGCCACTAATGCGCAGCCCAAGCCATGGCGAATGCGGGTGATGCCTACGGCACCGAAGTAAACCGCCAGAACGTAAAACGTGGTTTCGGTGCTGCCTTGGAAGGTGGCCGCCAGTAGCCCAGGGAAGCTATCGACACCAAAGGTGTTCATGGTTTCGATCATCATGGCACGGGAGCCACTGCCGGAGAGGGGCTTCACAAAGGCGGTGGGCAGCGCATCCACAAAGCGGGTGTCCCAGCCGATGCCTTCTACAAGCCAGCGTATACCGCCAAGCCCGGCATCCAGCACCCCGCTGGCGCGCAGCACACCCACCGCGACCAGCATGGCAATCAGGTAGGGCAGCAGGGTGATGGTAAAACTCAGGCCCTCTTTAGCTCCTTCGATAAAGGCGTCGTACACCTTCACTCCGCGCAGCGCGCCAACCACCAGAAACATCATTACAATGCTAAACAGCGTGAGGTTACCGACCAGGGTTGAGGCCGCCGCCAGCGCCTGAGCGGACATGCCTGCCAGTGTGGTCATCAACAAACCAAGCGCTAGCGCAGCGGCCAGTAAGTACGCCAGTACGACGGGTTGCCAAAGTTTTAGGCGCTGCATGACCGCCACCGCCAGCAGCCCAGCGAGGCTTGAAGCGCTGGTCGCTAGCAGAATCGGCAGAAACACCAGCGTGGGTTCCGCTGCCCCCTGCTGGGCGCGGTACATAAAAATAGTGACGGGCAGCAGGGTGAGCGACGAGGTATTCAGCACTAAAAACAGGATTTGCGCGTTGCTGGCAGTCTCATTGCTGGGATTAAGACTTTGCAACGAATGCATCGCTTTGATACCGATCGGCGTGGCGGCGTTATCCAGGCCGAGAATGTTCGCCGCAAAGTTCATGCTGATTAGCCCCATGGCCGGGTGGCCACGGGGCACTTCTGGCATCAAGCGGCTAAAAAGCGGGTCGAGTACCCGCCCCAGTAGTCGTATCAACCCCGCCTTTTCGGCAATGGAAAGAAACCCCAGCCACAGCGTCATGGTGCCCAGCAGCACCAAGATAATATCGACGCTCACTTTCGCCATATCGAACAGCGACTGCACCAAGCGGGCAAACACTTCGCTATCGCCACCCACCAGCCACTGCCAGAGCGATGCCGCAAAGGCGGCAATAAAAAAGCTTAACCAGATTCCGTTGAGCATGGCGGGTAGGCGTCCTTGGTCATAAAAGAGGGTATGCGCTTGCTGCGTATCCTAACCAAGGAGCGCCCGTGCGTGCTAACTCGAAAGCGAAAGAAAGAACAGAATCAGCGGCGGGGAGAGCAGCGAGAGGATAAAGCCGCTCACCACGGCAATGGGCACGCAGGCCACGCCGCCGTGCTGCTGGATGACGGGCAGGGTGAAATCCATGGAGGTCGCCCCGCCGTAGCCAATCGCCAGCGCGGTGTGGCGGTGAATGACCAGCGGGATCAGGATGAACGCCAGCAGCTCGCGGGTGAGGTCGTTGAAGAACGCTACACCGCCCATCAGCGGGCCGAGCTGGTCGCCAATCAGGATGGCGGACAGCGAGTACCAGCCGAAGCCTGAGGCCATGGCCAGACCTTCGTTCCAGCTCAGCGCAAGCAGCGGGGCGGCTACCAAGCCCGCTAGCAACGAGCTAACGGCCAGCGTGACCGCAATGGCGAGCCCCAATCGGTTGAGCAAAATTTGCTTCAGCGGCATACCGGAGTTGCGTAACTGGCAGCCAATCAACACCAGCAGTAGGTACAGCACCCACTCGGCTAGCCAGTCGGCGGTGGTGAACAGCGCCTCGCCAACCATTGGCCCAAGCAGCAGCCCCATGGTGACACCCGCCGCCACCACGCCCACCAGCATTAACGAGCCCTGCATGGCGGCCAGCTTGCTGGTAGGCGCATCTTTCACTACCGGCGAGCCGCCAGCGCTTAAGCGCACACGCCGAGAAAGCCACCATAGTGCGGCTAAGTTAAACAGCGTGGTAATGCTAAACAGCAGTAGCGCATTGCCACCCAAGCGGGATAGCTGGCTGCCCAAATTCTCAAGCCCGGCGAGGCTCACGCCCATAAACAGCAGAATCAGGTACACCGAGCCGCTAACGGCTCGGTTAATCAGATTCAGCAAACGGGTCGAACGGACACGTACCAAGTAGCCCAAAAACAGCGGCAGTAAAACGATCAATAGGCCGGAAAGCATTTAGGGAGCGTTACCCCCGGCGGGGTTGAATTGGGTCATGGTTAATGTGGTTTGCCTTTGCCCCTCTTTTTGATACTCCGCAGAGAGGATCAGCCCCGGCCACTCGGGGTGAAAATTGATCAACAGGTGGCGGTCAGGCTTTTCGACATCAATCAGCGTAACCTGTTTAGCATCGAACTCACCGGCAGGCACGCGGGCCGTGGTGGGCGTATTCACATAGTACTGAAAGCTTTCGTCCCGCCCGCGGTGATCCACGAAGCTGATATCGCAGGGGCTGCTTTCGATGCAGCCCTCGGTGCCTGCCCGGCGGGAAAGGTCAAAGAGCGCGGCCTGACGATCAATGGAGTGAATATCACCCTCGTTAAGCTGATAGCTGTCACCCACCCCGAAGAGCGAATAGCTGCTGTTGTAGAGCAGTGAATGAGTGCTGCCGTCGTCAATCGAGAAGCGGCTACGCTCTTGGCCGCGGGCCACTGCAATGGAGAAGCTCATATCGCTCAACCAGTGCGAGCCCTCGTTGGTGAGCGTATGCGTGATGGTCGCGCCCGGCCAGCCGCGAATCTCTAGCCGGTACTGGGCCTCAAATGGCTGGGGGGCAGGCAGCAAAGTGCCTTCATTTGCCAGGGCAGTATTGCTTGCTGTCATAAGCAAAACAGCACCTAAGGCAGCGCGCATTAAACCGCGTTGTGCGGTATCAGCTATAAAATGACGCAAAGGCCCTTCCTCCATAATATCTGTTGTCCTAAGAGCCTTTAGCGAGCGCTTGGTTCCTTACCTCAGTATAACGAGCCTAGTGCACTGCGTCAGTAGCCCATCTCTGGGTTGACGGTGGCCAGTGTTTCGCCCGCCTCAAACGCATTTAAGTAGGAGATGACCTGATCAATGGCATCGTTGAGCGGGGTAGGTGCCGCCATATGGGGCGTAACCATGACCTTCGGATGCTGCCATAGCGGGTTAGTGGCGGGTAAGGGCTCTTCGTGAAACACATCCAATAGGGCACCGCGCAAGTGTCCTGGCTGCTTCCCATCCCCTAGTGCCTCAAGCAACGCCTGCTCATCAATCAGGCTGCCACGGCCTGGGTTAATGACACTTGCGCCTTTAGGCAATTGGGCCAGCCGTTCGGCATTGAGAATGTGCTGGGTGGCCGCCGTGTCAGGAAGAATCGTCACTACGCTTTGTACTTGGCTTAACAGCTCGCTCAAGCCCTCATCGCCGTGCAGGCAGCGCACGCCGGTGATCTTTTTGGGCGTGCGGCTCCAGCCCAGCACGGGAAAGCCCGCCTGCTGCAGTGCGCTTGCCACATAGCTACCAATCGCGCCCAGGCCCAACACGCCCACCGGCCAATTCGCTTTATCCAACACCTCATGGGGCTGCCACTGGGCGCTGGTTTGCTGAGCCGCATAGCGATCCATACTGCGGAAAAAATGCAGTACGCCATAGAGCACATAGTCGGCCATTAGCTCGCTCATGCCTGCATCGCGCAGTTTTACGATAGGGACATCCTTGGGGAGCCCTTGCGTCTTCAGCAAATAATCGACCCCAGCCCCTAGGTTAATAATGCCTTTTAGCTGCGTTTGTTCTTGCAGGAGGTGAGCGGGCGCTTTCCACACGGCGAGGTAGTCAGCGTTGGCCCGTTCGCTGGCGGGGGAGTCACTGGTCAGCACGGTGGCCTCTGGAAGCGCCTCCTCAATCGCGGCCTTCCACTGGGCTGCGTCGTCAATATGCACCACGACTTTCATGTTATCTCCTTGTACTCAGTGAATCATGCATGCCGACTATCATGGGCGAGAGGAGCTGAATACCGCAACCTGATGGCATTATGGAGAACGCTGTCAACGCATAGATAAAGCCAATGTTAACGGCATATGAAATTTTTGTAATAAAGGTTTTGACCGGGAACCAAGGGTGGGTGCTAGTATCGGCTTAAGACGACATTGGCGGGCCAACAGCGGCGGTGGCCAGGTCGATCCTGTGGCCCAGCGCGGCAAGCCACTTTGGCTTGTGCTGGTTCTTAGTGATCTTTGATGGCGAGTTGCCCGATGACTGAGGTTTCCCTGCCTTTCACTCGTGAAGAGTATGCAAACCGCCTGTGGAAGGTGCGTACTGAAATGGCCGTTCGCGGTATTGATGTACTGATCGTAAGCGACCCTTCCAACATGGCGTGGCTAACCGGCTACGATGGCTGGTCATTTTACGTTCACCAGTGCGTATTGGTGGGGCTGGAAGGCGAACCCGTATGGTTTGGTCGCCGTATGGATGCCAACGGCGCGCTGCGCACCTGCTGGATTCATCCAGACAACATCACCTACTACCCGGATTACTACGTTCAGAACCCCGACATGCATCCGATGGAGTATCTGGCGCAGTCGATTATGCCTGACCGTGGCTGGCATACCGGCGTGGTGGGCATGGAGATGGACAACTACTACTTCTCCGCCAAAGCGTATCAGAGCCTACTGAAAGAGCTGCCCCATGCGCGGTTTATGGATGCTAACGCGCTGGTTAACTGGTGCCGGGCGATCAAGTCGCCCCAAGAAATTGCTTACATGCGGGTCGCGGCCAAAATCGTCGAAGGAATGCACTCGCGCATTCTTGAAGTGATTGAACCCGGCCTGCCCAAGAGCAAGCTGGTATCAGAAATTTATCGTGTCGGTATCGAAGGGTTTATCGACGAAAACGGCAAAGTATTTGGCGGTGATTACCCGGCCATCGTTCCCATGCTGCCCACTGGTAAAGATGCGGCTGCCCCGCATTTAACCTGGGACGACACGCCGTTTAAGAAAGGTGAGGGCACGTTCTTTGAAATTGCTGGCGTGTTTAAACGCTACCACGCCCCTATGTCGCGCACGGTGTTTCTGGGTACGCCCCCCACCGACTTTATCCGTGCGGAATCGGCGCTGCTGGAAGGGATCGAAAATGGCTTAGCCGTTGCCAAGCCCGGCAACCGCACGGCAGATATCGCCATGGCGCTGGGTGCTGCGATGGATAAATACGGCTTTGACCGAGGCGGTGCCCGCTGTGGTTACCCTATCGGGATCTCTTATCCGCCCGACTGGGGCGAGCGCACCATGAGCCTGCGCCCTTCGGATGACAACATTCTACAGCCCGGCATGACGTTTCACTTTATGCCCGGCCTCTGGGTCGATGACTGGGGCCTGGAAATTACCGAAAGCATTCTGATTACCGAAGACGGCTGCGAAACCTTGGCAAACTTCCCCCGCCAGCTGTTCGTTAAATAGCCGCGTGACAACATAAGGGACACACAATGACGCTTCAACCGAACCAACTGCGGCCAAGCCCCATTTCTGCCACCGTTGATTTCGACGCCGACGGCGTGCAGCACGGCTTTTTAAAGCTGCCAATCTCCACCGATGAATCGGCTTGGGGCGCGGTGATGATCCCCGTCACGGTAGTAAAAAATGGCGAAGGCCCCACGGCGCTGCTCACCGGCGGCAACCATGGCGATGAGTACGAGGGCATCACCTCGCTGCTGAAGCTCTCCTCAACGCTGAAAGCGGAAGACGTGACAGGGCGTGTGATCATCGTGCCCTGCATGAATACCCCAGCGGTGATGGCGGGCAAACGCACCTCGCCCATGGATAAAGGCAACCTGAACCGCAGCTTCCCTGGCGACCCTAACGGCACGGTGACCTCGCAAATTGCCGACTACTTCACCCGCGTGCTGGTGCCCATGAGCGATGTGGTGCTCGACCTGCACTCCGGCGGCCGCACGCTGGATATCCTGCCGTTTGGTGCGTCTCACGTATTGGACGACAAAAAACAGCAGCAGGCAGCCTTAGAAGGTGCCAAAGCGTTTGGTGCACCTTACGCCATGGTGATGTTTGAGCTGGATGCTGAAAAGCTTTTCGACACCGCCTGCGAGCGCCAGGGCAAGGTGTTTGTGGCGACCGAACTGGGCGGCGGCGGTACCTCCACTCCGCTAAGTATTGCTATTGCCGAGCGTGGTGTGCGCAACTTCTTGATTCATTACGGTTTGGTAGCCGGGGAAGTGGAGATGCCCGAAGGCGGGCAGATGTACCTCGATATGCCGGATGCCAGTTGCTACGTGCAGAGCCAGCACTCGGGCGTATTAGAGCTGCTGGTGGCACTGGGCGATGAAGTGAAGAAGGGCCAAACCATCGCCTACGTCTACGACATGACCCGCAGCGGCACGGCTCCGGTGGCCTACCAAGCCGAGCGTGACGGCATTCTCATGGCCCGCCGTGCGCCGTCGCTGATCAATATGGGGGACACCCTGGCGGTGATCGCCGATGTTGTCGAACGCCTGGAGGCGTAGCCCCCGGCATGATGAAACTGGACCGTTTTGATCTTAAAATCCTCGATATCCTCTCCCGGGATGGGCGAATCACCAAATCGAAGCTGGCCGAGGCGATTAACCTTTCGGTCAGCCCCTGCTGGGAACGGGTGAAGCGCCTTGAAAAGGCTGGGGTGATTGAAGGGTACACGGCGCGCATCAATGCGGAGGTGTTGGTGCCGCGCAACCCTGTGTGGGTACAGATTGAGCTCAAACAGCACAACGCCGAAAGCTTTGCCCGCTTTGAAGCCTTGGTGATGCAAACTCCCGAGGTGACCGAGTGCGTGGCCGTTGGTGGCGGCGTCGATTACCTCGTGAAGTTCGAAGCCCGCACCATTGATAGCTACCAGCGCTTGATGGATAAGTGGCTGGTGTCTGAGGCAGGCATTGAGCGCTATTTCACTTATATCGTAACGAAAACGGTCAAGCATGCGCCTATTGGCATTGATGCTGAGTCGAATGCTGCTTTATAGCGCTGTATTAATATTGGAAGCAGAGAGTGTTGAAAGGTGATGAGCGTCGTTGTCGGGTTGGTTGTTGATTCGAACACGGTTACGGCCTTGTCGCTTTGCTTCATACAAGGCGGCATCCGCTGCTTTGATCAATGGGCTTAGCTCTGCGTCGGTATCCAGTGTGGCTACACAAACGCCCACGCTGATGGTGACTCGCATCTCCTGAGTAGGCTGATGAGGAATCGCCAACTCCATCACCGTCACGCGAATCTCTTCTGCTAAGGCGAGTATCTGGTTTGTGTGGGAGCTGTGATCAGAGCGTAAAATCAAAAACTCTTCGCCCCCAAAACGGCACACCACATCCTCTGGCCGACAGGCGTCGCGGATGGCATTAGCTACGTCGCGAAGGCAGTTATCTCCTTCTGAATGCCCGTAAAAGTCGTTAAAAGCTTTGAAGTGATCCACATCGATAAGAATGGCGGCAATACAGTGCTGCGCCTTTGGATGCTGCTGTAACTCATCCGCGTAGCGAGCTAAGCCTCGCCGGTTGGTCAGCCCCGTCAGTGGGTCAATATGAGAAATTCTTTCGAGTTCTGCATTGCGGGCAGCCAGCTCTTCGCGAAGCTGCTCCACGCTGACGTTCTCTAAATAGAGCCGCAAAGATTCAGCAGAAAAGCGGTAATTGGCCATCAAGGTGAGCACCAGTACAGGAGCGCCCAGCGATAAATGATTAATAACGTAAAAGCTTGTTGAACCAGATAAAAACCAAATAGACGAGTAAAGGCAAGCAAATACAAAGAGGGAGCTGTAGAGGCTTTGCTCGAAAGGCGGTGTTAAGACGATGGTCAGTACCATAAGAAAGACAAGGCCCGCATAAAAATAGCTGAGCACGCGTTCATTCTCAGAGCCAAGCAAAATGGCACACCAAACGACGGCTGATAAGGTGATGACAAGGACAGCTGCTAGCTCTTTACGGCGAATCGAAACAGGGCGGTTGTAATAGGCAAACAGACAGAAGGTGAGCGGAAGCATCACGAGACCACGAAGCAGCAACGAGCGCAGAGTAATATCTGGCAATAGGTAGATATCTACCAGCGTGTAAGAAAAATAGAAAAACGCGAGCAGCTTGGTGAGTAGTCGCAATGTTTTGAGACGCTCATCATGGCGGTCAATATCGTACTTTTCGCGTACGGTCATTGCGCCCATGCGCTTTGACAACTGCTGATAGTAAGTGGGTCGGTACACGGTGTGATCTCCCGGCCTTTAGGGCTACCTCAGCTTAACTGGGAATCCATGGAAAAGGGGAAGATAAAAACGTTTGCCACAATTTTTGTAGTTCAAAGGTCTTGTAAAGACTGCTAGGACTGTGAACATGCGGACTCACCAAAAAAAAACCGCTATAAAACGCCTTGCCACAAAAAAAGTGCCGTGAATCCCCAGCGCTTTCAAAAACACTTCGTGGCGGTTCTCCCTTACGCTAGGCACATCGATTCAGCGCGGCCATTGGGCCGCTGTGATAACCCTTTTGATGTGCACGGTTTGTCGCCCTCACTTGGCTTCACCGTACTGGCTGCAACCTGGGGAGGTTCCCATGACCACACTATCAACCACGCTTGTGAAACGCCTGGAAGACCCGCGCCTGTTCCGGCAGTACGCCTACGTGAACGGCAAGTGGACCCACGGTGAAGGCGGCCGCGAAGAGGCTGTATTTGATCCCGCCACCAACGAAGCCATTGGCCATATTCCGTTGCTGGAGGCGAATCAAATCACTGCGGCGGTGGATGCGGCGGAAGCAGCGTTTGTTCACTGGCGGGCACTGCGCGCCGACGAGCGCTGTGAACGCCTGCTGGCCTGGTACGACCTGATTCAAGCCAACCGCGAAGACCTAGCGACCATCATGACTCTGGAGCAGGGCAAACCGCTGCCCGATGCCCGTGGCGAGGTGGAGTATGGCGCAAGCTTTGTGCGCTGGTTCGCGGAAGAGGGCAAGCGCACCTACGGCGAGACCATCCCGAGCCATATTCCCAATGCATCGCTCGGCACGATTAAAGAGCCGGTGGGCATTGCTGCGATGATTACGCCGTGGAACTTCCCGCTGGCGATGATCACCCGCAAAGCCGCTGCCGCGCTGGCTGCAGGCTGCCCGGTGATTGTGAAGCCTGCCAACGAAACGCCATTCTCGGCGCTGGCGCTGGCAGAACTCGCCGAGCGAGCGGGTATTCCCGAAGGCATCTTCAACGTGGTGCTGGGCGAGCCTGCGGAAGTCTCCAAGATTTTGTGCAGCGAACCGCGTATTCGTGCGCTCTCGTTTACTGGCTCCACCCGTGTTGGCCGTCTGCTTATCGAGCAGAGCGCGAACACCGTGAAGCGTCTCTCGCTGGAGCTGGGTGGCAACGCGCCGTTTATCGTCGGGCCAGATATGGACCCGAAAGAAGCCGCCTATGCGGCGGTAGCGGCGAAGTTCCAAACCGCAGGGCAAGACTGCCTTGCCGCTAACCGGATTCTGGTACACGAATCGATTCACGATGAGTTCGTGGCCCAGTTCACCGAGCGTATGGCCGCTCTTACCGTGGGCAATGGCCTGCACGGTGAAGTCGATCTTGGCCCGCTCATTCACCGCCAGGCGGTCGAAAAAGCGGCTGCGATTGTGGACGATGCGATCTCAAAAGGTGCCACCATGATCGCGGGCGACCAGAGCCAAGCGCCGGGCGACAACTTCTTTATGCCAGTGCTGCTGACCGGTGTGACGCCGCAAATGAAAGTATGGCGGGAAGAGAACTTTGCCCCGGTGGCCGGTATTACCGCTTATAGTAGCGACGACGAAGTGATTGAGATGGCCAACGACACCGAATACGGTTTGGCCGCGTATATTTACACCCACGATATTCGTCGTATTTGGAAGCTGATGCGCGCGTTGGAGTACGGCATGGTGAGCGTCAATTCCGTGAAGATGACCGGCCCGCCCGTGCCCTTCGGCGGCGTCAAGCAGTCCGGCCTTGGCCGTGAAGGTGGCGCGACGGGTATCGATGAGTATCTGGAAACGAAGTACTACTGCCTGGGGGCACTGGGTTCGGTGTCGGGCAGCTAGGTTTAGGAACCACAGCATCGCGCGCTGAAGCGCCCTCCCACAACATCCGCTGAGAAGCTTGAATAGGCCCTGTGGGAGGCCGGCTCCGCCGGGCGAAGGCACCGCTAGGTGCCCAACATTACGTCAGTCACCAAAGATAAAACACCCTCCCCAACAGTGGGGAGGTTTATCGTACAGAGAGAACGTTATGAGCTTGCATCAGGATCTGATCGAACGCGACCGCAAAGTTACCTTCCACGCCTCTACCCACCTGCGTGACTTCGCCCATGGCGATTTGCCTGGCCGCGTCATCACCGGCGGTAAAGGCATTCATATCGTGGATAAAGATGGCCGCGAGTTCATCGACGGTTTTGCGGGTCTTTACTGTGTGAACATCGGCTATGGCCGCACTGAAGTGGCGGAAGCGATTTATAAGCAGGCGCTGGAGCTCTCCTACTATCACACCTACGTAGGCCACTCCAACGAGCCGCAAATCGAGCTTTCCGAGCGCGTGCTGAAAATCGCAGGCCTCAACATGTCCAAGGTCTACTACGGCATGTCCGGCTCTGACGCCAACGAAACCCAGCTCAAAATCGTGCGTTACTACAACAACGTACTGGGTCGCCCGCAGAAGAAAAAGGTCATCTCGCGCATGCGCGGTTACCACGGCTCCGGCATCGCGTCTGGCTCACTGACCGGCCTGAAAGCGTTCCACGACCACTTCGATCTGCCCATCGAGACCATTCGTCATACCGAAGCGCCGCACTACTACCTGCGCGCCGCCGAGCAGCACGGCATGACCGAGCGTGAATTCTCTGCCTACTGTGCGGATAAGCTCGAAGCGATGATTCTGGAAGAGGGGCCGGATACCGTGGCCGCCTTTATCGGTGAGCCGGTACTCGGCACCGGTGGTATCGTACCGCCGCCGGAAGGCTACTGGGAAGCGATTCAGCCGGTACTGGACAAGTACGACGTGCTGCTAATTGCCGACGAAGTGGTGTGTGGTTTTGGCCGTACCGGCTCCGACTTCGGTAGCCACCACTACAACATGAAGCCTGACCTGATCACCATCGCCAAAGGCCTGACCAGCGCTTACCAGCCGTTGTCGGGTGTGATTGTCGGCGATAAAGTATGGAAAGTGCTAGAGCAGGGCACGGGTGAATTTGGGCCCATCGGCCACGGCTGGACCTACTCAGGCCACGCTCTTGGCTGTGCCGCAGGCCTCGCCAACCTGGATATCATCGAGCGTGAAAATCTGGTGGGTAACGCGGCTGAAACCGGCGGTTACTTCCAGCAGCAGCTGAAAGCGACGTTTGAAGGCCACCCGCTGCTGGGTGATGTGCGCGGCGTTGGCCTGATGGCCGCGCTGGAGTTCTCGCCGGATGCCAAACAGCGCCTGCACTTCGACCCTGCGTTGAAAGTGGGCCCGCGTGTCGCGGCTGCGGCCATGGAAGAGAACCTGATTGCCCGCGCCATGCCCCAAGGCGACATTCTTGGCTTTGCACCGCCGCTGACCATCAACCGTGGCGAAGTAGACGAAATGATCGGCCGCGCCAAACGCGCCATCGACCGCGTGACCGATGAGCTCGTGCGCTCCGGCGACCTGAAAACGGGACAGCAAGAAGCCGCCTTCACCGTTTAATTGCCTACGTTAATTGTTTAAGCGCCGCTGCCGATGCAGCGGCGTTTTTGTTTTTGATCGTGGCGTCTATGCTGAACAGTGTGAATAGCTGGACAGTGTAAATAGACAATAGAACGTTGATCGTTGAGGAGACGCTCACCATGCAACCGGTACTCGCCTTTGATGTATACGGCACGTTGATTGACACCCAGGGCGTCACCGTTGAGCTGGAACGACGCCTGAAAGATACCTCACAAGCGCTTGAGTTCGCCAAGCGCTGGCGCGAAAAGCAGCTGGAATACAGCTTTCGCCGAGGGTTAATGGGGGCCTACGTGCCGTTCTCTGACTGTACTCGTGAAGCTCTGGTATTTACGAACCGTGCGCTGCAAGCCGGGCTATCCGATAACGATCACGACCACTTGATGGCCGTGTATACAGAACTGCCCGCATTCCCCGATGTGGTGCCTGCGCTGGACCAGCTGCGCGATGCAGGAATTCGCTGTGTGGCGTTTTCTAACGGCACATCAGACGCGGTTAACCAGCTCTTGAGCCGTGCGGGCGTGCAGCACCATATGGATGCAGTAGTCAGTGTGGACGATATCAAACGCTTCAAACCTGACCCCGCGGTATACGCTTATTTACGCAGTCAGCTTGAAGCGCGCCCAGAAAATACCTGGCTGATTTCAAGCAACGCTTTTGACGTCATTGGTGCCACGCAGGCGGGCCTGCGTAGTGTTTGGGTGCGCCGCCAATCGGACGCGCCCTTCGACCCCTGGGGCGGCGAGCCGGATATGACCGTGTCTGACTTAACCGCTTTCAGTGAGCGCTTATTAAGTAAATGATGCCTCTTCACCTTGAGGAAACCAGCGATGCATTTATTACGTATGACGACCTTTGCGGCAACGTTCTGTGTGATGGCTCCCGCCTTGGCGGCTACATCCAACGGTATTGAGTACATCACGAGTGATTCAACCTTTGAACAGGTCAGTGAACAGCTGAATGCCGCGCTGAATGAAAAAGGGCTCACCTTAGTTGCCACGATTGATCACACGCAAAATGCCGCGAATAACGGGCTAGAACTGCCGCCCACGGCTACGTTCATCTTTGGTAACCCCAATGTAGGCACGCCGATGATGCAGTGCCAAGGCAGCGTTGCTTTAGACCTTCCCCAGAAAATGGTGGTGCGCGAAACCTCGGATGGCGTGCGTTTAGAATGGAACGCCCCCGAGTATCTAGCAGAACGACATGGCTTGGAGGAGTGCGATCTTCCTCTTGAGAACGTGGCCAACGTGCTGCGCGACGTCGCGCAAAGCGCAGCGCAATAGCGGCGTGAACGCAGTCATGTTAAGACTGTCCATAGCCCACACGGACGCGCATAATATTGCCTACTCAATATCTTAGGACGCACTACCATGTCGAAAAAAATCTACTGCATCGCCAGCTTCAAACCCAAAGCCGGTAAAGAGGAAGCGGTATTCAAAGCGCTGCAGACGTTAGAACCCAATACGCATCGTGAAGATGCCTGCTTGCACTACACGGTGACTCGCCAGATCGATAACCCGTTTGCCCAAGGCACTAGCTACCCCATCGTATTCCATGAAATTTGGGCCAGCCGTGAAGAGTTTGAAGCCCACTGCCAGCGCAAAGAGATTCAAGACTTCTTCGCCAAGCACGTTGAGTCACCCGAAGGTGATATCGAAGACGCCAACGTGTGCGTTTACACCGATGAGCCGTGGAATTTTGACGCCCCCAAGGTGTAACCGGCACTCAGTGTGTAGAATAGGCGAACGAAAGAGAGCGACTACGGAGCTAACATGACCGAAAAAAAGATGAACGTCGAAAGCTTTAACCTGGATCACACCAAGGTAAAAGCACCTTACGTACGTTTGGCCGATATCAAAGAGGGCCAGAACGGCGACCGTATCCATAAGTACGACCTGCGGATCTGCCAGCCCAACAAAGAGCACATGGAGATGCCCGCGCTGCACTCCCTGGAGCACTTGATGGCGGAAATGTCCCGCAATCATACCGATAAAGTCGTCGATATCAGCCCGATGGGCTGCCAGACCGGCTTCTACATCGCGCTGATCAACCACGATGATTACGACGATGTGCTGTCGATCATCGAGCTCACCCTCAACGACGTACTCACCGCCACCGAAGTACCCGCCTGCAACGAAATGCAGTGCGGCTGGGCCGCCAGCCACAGCCTGGAAGGTGCCCAGGAACTCGCCAAAGGCCTGCTGGCCAAGCGCAGTGAGTGGACTGAAGTGTTTGCGTAAGCAGCCTTGAGTCGGTTCAGAACGCAAAACGCCCCCTTTATGGGGGCGTTTTAGTGTGAGTTTGAGAAACTGAGTTGGGTTAACGATTTGTTTACGAGAAATGTGCTGAAACTGCCTTGAGAATGCTGTGTTGTCCTAGTTGCTCTGGCAGCACCCGGGCTGAGTACTCGCCCTCTATTTCTTGGCAAATCTCTCGATATGCATGCAATTTAGGGCCTTTTTGTACCTTCGGAGCCTGACTAATAAACACCATGTCGTCAGGGTTATGGCCAGAAGTTTTAAGGCGGCGTAAATGCGCTAGCCACTTATCACCTTTCTCAATAATTTTGCTGGCGTCATCCAAATCAAAGCTGATGGGTTTAATGGCCTGTCGTATGTGTGCGCCTTCCTGCCAGACAAACGGCAACTTTACGCGCACGATATCGTTTCCCAGCGTTTGCTCTGTATAACGACGATTCAGTGATTTTAGCCAATGCGTGACATCTTTGGTGAGCTGCTCTTCTGGTGATGCTACGTGCTTAAAATCATGATAAACATAGCGGTTGAATAGCTCATCCAGTGCTGCTTGAGGGTCTTTAGCGGCTAGCGTGCCAGGCCTGCTAAAGCGAAACATAGCTTCACGAGGCTCTATTAACTCTTTGAAAATACGCAGCTGCACCTCAGGTTGGCTCTGGTGCTGGTTGGCTAAATCAACGGTTCTCTTAAGCTCTGTGACGAAATGCTGGCGTGCCTGAGTAAACACCTTCGCTGGCAGCTTATCGAAAAATTGAGTGATGCGTTTTCGAGCAACGGTTTCAACGCGTTGAAGGAACACACCGTTATTGCAGAGCATTATGATTCCTAGGTTCGCGAACTCACCCGTATCCAGGTAGGGCTGAAAGCGCAGCACTGCATAATTACAAATAATGGCGCTCATATCAGGCTCCAGAAGGAAGGATCGCGTAACCGTGCTAATAGATTGAAGCGCTCTGCCAGTGAGGGGTGTATCTCTGAGGTGTCATCGTCTATATCGTGATAGAGCCACTCCAGAGGAATCGAATTAATGATCATATCCCAATCGTTCAGGGCCGCGTCAAGCACCTCCTCGTGGCGTGCGCGCACTTCCAGGTCCGCAAAACATGCACGCTGATGGCTAAATACATGATTTTCAAAATCGCCGTTACCGTCGATAGGGTCGAAAGCTAGATTATGATCAATCACTACCAAGCCGCTCACTGAACTCCATAGCAAGTTAACATTGCCTCCTTGGGCGCTTAGGCGACGATCCTCATTGTTAACCCACATATCGAATAGCAAAAGCCGCTGCTGAATCACTTCATCGACTTCTGAGATTTGTGAAAAAAGCAGATCCTGGCTATGCGAAGCGACCTTAGAAGCGAATGCTAGCCCGCCTTTCAGATCGGAGGCGCGAGGCTCCATGGAGAAATCTATCATGCCTGCTGGAAATCGCATCAAAGCGTACTCAGCGATGGGTAATTCACACCGCCGTGCCAACTCAGCGCAAATGAGCTCGGCGACCAATGACGGTTGGCCAACGCCATTGATGCCTTTGACCACGTATTGCTCATCCATAACATCACGCACAATAAATGGCTGAGTGCGGCCTTGAGTTGATTGGCGCAGAATTTCCTTGGCGTCTACGATGCGGGGCTTTTCCATCATTACCTCACCAGCCGCCAGTGTTCGTCATCTTGTTGGGCTTGGCCGAGGGCGGCGAGAGCAGAGAGCACCTCGTTGACGCCTTTTAGCGGTTTGCGTTTGAACTGGCCGGCCAAGCTTTCCGCGCTGTGGGGGCTGGCGGCGAGCATGTCGCGTAGCAGCGTGACCTGGGTGGCGAGGTCTTTGGGCCAAGTGGTTTTGGTTTTGTCGGCTGCTGGGGCGCTGGCTTCAGCCGTGGTGCTTTGCAACTCTTTTTGGGTAGGGGCGGCTTCTTCCGGCGCTTGGTAATCCGGTCGTAGCCAGCGCACCTTGCCTTGCGCTTCTTCCGCGGCGCGCTGTTTGTTGAGCGCCACTAGGCGCATCAGCAGCTCTTCTTCGGCTTCTGCTTGGGCGGCGGGTTTATCCGGCAAGGGCGTGGTGGCACCGGGTAAGCCCACGAGTGCTTTTGCCAAGTCATCCCAGCCGTAGGCGTTAAATACTGCGCGGTCTAAGGCATCGTGGTCGGCAAGCAGGGTGCTGACCAAGCCTTGCTGGTTGATGGTTTGCTCTTTGGCGTTGAGCTCTTCGCCTGCGCGGAGCTTTTCCATCACGTTGTACATACCGGTAAGCGTGAGCGTTGGGTGTTCGGCCTGCTGACGTTTGCGGTGGGCGTCGATCTGCTCGGCCAGTTGGCCGATCTTCGCCGCCTGCTCGTCGGTAAGTTCTGGGAAGGGGTAGGTCTCGAAGCAGCGAGTTTTGTTGTAGCGTGAATCATTTCCAACACCTAGCCAGCTGCCAGTTGTTAAAGACCAAGTAGAATGAATGCGGCTTGAGAGAATGCCGAGGGAGAGAGCTGTATTGCTTGCAATACTCACAAGCATTTGATCTGGAAGTATTTCACCAGCTAAAAATTGAAAAACACGATGCTTAGTAGTCATAACTGTGACGATATATCGGTCTAGGCCTTCTAAAGACCTTCTCATATCTTCGTTGTTTCTTCGGTGGAGCCACCATTTTTCACGTAAATCTTTGTCTTTATTTGTATCCCTTTCAGGTTTTACACGTTCGTAAAGCCATTGATAAAGCTTCGGATAAGTTTCTTTAATTTTCTCTAGCGTTAAGTCATAGCAATCTATAACCCATACGTCTCGGGGTTTGTTGGTCAAATCTTTTCCGTTTCGATAAGGTCTTATAGGTGCATTTTCTTCAAAATTATTGACTAAGCTTTTATCCACGATCATTCCTTTTCCGTGGGGAATAACTCCTGTACTGCTTATCGCACGATTAGACTTTAATGGTTTGGTTGAATTTGTATCAGCACCAATAGTTAGATCAGCAAATACCTTTCCCTCACGACGGCTTAGCGCCACGCTACGGGCTTCGCGATTGTCGTCGCTGCTGTCGCTGATGACTTGCTGCAGTAACCCAGGTGTTTCCCCGGCGCGGCCCACGGTCATGGCGATACGCACGGCGGCACCGTCGTTGCCGTCTACCCAGGGGTGGTCGGGAATCGCAAAGATGAGCGAAAGTGGCTTTTTAGCATCGTTTAAGTGCGGTTCCAGCACGCGGCGGTTAAAGGTTTGGCGCAGGCTATTGGTGGTAATAAAGCCAAACTGCTGAGCGTGGCCGTTGCGTACCGCCTCAGCGGCGATATGCCACCAGTACATCACAAAATCCGCCGATTCGGGCACAGCGCCTTTAAATACCTGGCGCACGGCATCCACATAGCCATCGCCCAATGCTTCTCGGATTCTAAGTTTTCCAATAAACGGCGGGTTGCCGACAATGTAATCCGCCTGAGGCCACTCGGCACGCCTGGGGTTGTGGTAGCGGTAAACGGTAGTGCGGGCGGTTTCATCGGGGATCAGCTCGCCGGTGGCGGGGCTTTTCTTCATGCTGATGCCGTCCCAGATGGTGACTTTCTGCCCGTTGTCATCCAGCAGCGGCTCGCGGCGTTCAAATTCTATCAGCGCATCGCGGTTTTCGATGTTGTGGAAGTCTTTCAGAATTGGCTCGGGCAGGTCGAGCTTGCCGTTAATGCGGTAGTGCCACTGCAGGTAACCAATCCACAGCACAATTTCGGCAATGGCGGCGGCGCGGGGGTTAATTTCCATGCCGAGGAACTGCTGGGGCGAGACGGTAAAGCCTTCGGCTTCTAAGGAGTCTTGCCCGCCGCTGAGGTCGGCAATCAGGTTTAGCACCTCGCCTTCCAGGCGCTTCATGTGCTCCAGCGCGACATACAGGAAGTTGGCGCTGCCGCAGGCGGGGTCCAGCACGCGTACTTGGCAGAGCTTGTGGTGAAAGGCGCGCAGGCTCTCTAGCGCTTTATCGGTTTTGCCTTTCTGGTTGTGGGTTTCTGCGACCACCTGGGCGGTGGCCCACTCCCGGCGTAGCGGCTCAATCAGCGTGGGCATGACCAGCCGCTCGACGTAAGCGCGGGGCGTGTAGTGGGCACCTAGTTTGTGGCGTTCGCGGGGGTCTAGGGCGCGCTCCAGCAGCGTGCCGAAAATGGCCGGTTCCACAAAGCGCCAGTCGGCTTTGGCGGCATCAATCAGCAGTTGGATTTGCTCGGGGGTGAGCGGGATAGGGTCGATGCCTTTGAACAGGCCACCGTTAAAGCGCATTACCTTGGCCGTGAGTACGCCGCTAAAACCGCCGCTGTTCATGCTTTCCCATAACGAGCCAATGGCGTCGGCAAAGTGCTCGGGGGTCTCTTTCATGCGGGTGAGAAAGTCGGTGAAGCTGTTTTTGGGCAGCAGCTCAACGTCTTCACTGAACATGGTGAACAGGCAACGCTTCAAGAAGTGCGCCACGCGGTCAACCTCGTAACCATCGGCCTCTAGCGCTTTGGCCAGGGTGGCGAGTTTATCGCTCACGGCGCGGGTAACGCGGGCGGCGTATTGGCTCGGGTCTAGGGTGTCGGGCGCTTCCCACAGGGCTTTGAGGCGCTGCTGCACCTCGGGCTGGCGTAAGTCATCCAGTTTGATTTGGTAGTTGCGTGGGTCGGGAAAGGGCACATAGGTGCCACCGGAGCGCGAAAATTCAGAGTAGAGCGCGAGGGTGCGGCCGACATCCGTCACCACAATAAACGGCGGGCGGCCTTCATTGGCAGGCAGGGCGCGCACATACTGGTCGGCCTGGTTATAGGCAGCCTGCATGGCTTTGTCCCAGCCTTTAGTGGCCAGCCCTTTGCCAGTTTGTTTGGCTTCCAAGACAAACGCGCCGCGCTTGTAGAGGTCGATAAAGCCGCGATTTTCGCTGCCGTCGGGGTTTTGAATATCTACCCGTCGCTCGAAGGTGTAGGCGTTTTCAATGTTGTCTTTGCTGGCTGGGTCGGGCGTAGGTAGCGTCAGCAGTGCGCATAGCTCTGAAAGGAACAGCTGGTAGTTGGCCTTTTCGGTGCCGGTGGTGTCCTTCCAGCGAGCAATAAAGGTCTCAACGGCTTCAGGCGTAGCAACAGCAGCGGGCGCGTCAAACATCAGCAAGCATCCTTTCAGGCAGGGGTCTAACCACGTTAAGCGGGGTTAGATAGTAGCATGCTTGAAGGCTGGTAAAAGAAGGATGACGCTAGAGGGTGCACGTCCCTGTGCATGAAAATCGGTCGATCTAAATATGCGTATCCGCCGCTAACTGCTCGATGGAGTGGGCGACGCTTCTGGCGTCTTGCAGAATCTTGTTCACAATGGCGTCGATTTCGCTGACGCTGGACTGACTGGCTTTGCCTTGCTGAATGACCTGCTGCATGGCTTGTGTGGTGCGTTCTACCAAGCTGCTGTTGTCTTTGAGTACGCGGGTAATTTGATCAACGGCTTCGCTTGAACCTTTAGCAAGTTGACGTACCTCATTAGCGACAACCGCAAAACCTCGACCCTGTTCCCCCGCGCGGGCGGCTTCCACTGCTGCGTTCAAAGAGAGCAGGTTGGTTTGGCTGGCGATCTTGGCAATCGACTCAGTGATCGTGTTGATACTTTGCGACTGTTTGTGCAGCGCATCAATCAGCTCTTGCGCCTTCGCTAGAGTTTGTGACGCTTGTTCGGCGCTTTTCACCATCTCATCTAAGTGGTCCAGGCTATCTTTGGCAGTGCGCTCAATTTGCGATGTACTGCTCTGAGCCGAACTGATGGTGCCTGACGTGGCGTTAGCTTTCTCAACCAAGGGCGTAATGTCGCTAGCAAACTTAACGACCTCAACGACGTTGCCATCACCGTCTCTGACGGGGTTATATGTTGCTTCTAACCAAACGCTATGCCCCTTAGCGTTGACTCGTTCAAACCTGCCCTTTGTGAAATTTCCTTGGGCTAAGTGTTCCCAGAAGTGTGGGTTTTGCTTATAAAAATCATCTGGGCAAAACATTCGATGATGCTTACCCTGATACTCGTGAGCGCGGTAGCCTATGACGGACTCAAAGTTATCGTTTGCCTCTAAAATCTCACCTTGAGGAGTAAACTCAATGACCGCCATAGAGGCATTAAGTGCTTGTAAAACAGCTTCTTGTCGCTGAGCTTTCTGATGGCGTTCGGTGACGTCGTTAGCAATTTTGAGTACTGACGTGACATGGCCGCGAAAGTTAACCAGGGGTACATACATTGCTTCGAGCCATACTTCCTCTCCGCTCTCTTTGAAGCGACGAAATCGACCCGTATGGCTCTCACCTTCGGCCAGCGATTGCCAGAACTGCTGGTATTCTGAGCGCTGAGTTTCAGCCGCGTCACAGAATATCCGGTGATGCTCCCCTTTAACATCTTGCAAGCGACAGCCCATTACGTCCAAGAATGGTTGGCTGGCATGCTTAATGATGCCTTGTGGCGTAAAAAAGATGCAGGCTGTGTGATTCAGTAACGCTTGATAAAGAGATTCATTTAAGAAAGGAGTATGCATTGTTGCCTTCTCTGTTATTTTTGACCGTGCAAGGAGGAGGCCCAAGGGGAGGCGTCTAACTAAACATGGCATGCTTTTATTTTTATGGGTAATTTTTATTAGTTGCTACACAGTTTTTTTAAAACGTCCTATTTGACAATTTAGCATCGGTTGTACCATCTTTGTAATACTTGGAATGTGAAAAAATGTGACATGATATAAGTAAGTAATTGAAAATATTGACGCATTTTAAATGTGCGCTTATCTGGCTTGACACAAGTAGCTGAAGCGAACAATAAAGTATAGCTAAGAAAATGTTGAGGCCATTCGGCCTGCTTCTTAAGGGCGAAAGGTGATGTTAAATAAACGCTGGCAACATATCAGTCAACATAAGTTAGCACCTGACGTTGACACCGACGCGTTGGATAAACTGATTGCATCGGTCGCCGATTTTTTTGAATTTCCCATCGCACTAGTGTCGGTTCTTGGTCAAAAACAGTGGTTTATTGCCAAATCAGGGTTGGATGTTGATTTTACGTCGTTAGAGGATGCCTTCTGCCGCCATGTCGTTGCCTTGCGGGCACCTTTAGTCATCGAGGACGCTAGCCGTCACCCTGATTTTTGTGACAACCCTCTGGTGCTAGCGGCGCCACATATTCGCTTTTATGCAGGTGTTCCGCTAACGGCAGGTGGGCGCGAAGTGGGCGCGGTCTGCTTGATTGATAACCGACCCAATACACTCTCAGATAAAGATCTGTGCTTTTTAGAGTCACTGAGTTATTTCATTAGTGACTATATCCATCTTATTGATAAGCAAAGAGTCGGGGTCAGCGGCAGTGACTTTGCCATGATGATCGAGTCGTCTGATGTGGGCGTGTGGGATTGGGAAATATCCAATGATCACAATGTCTTCAATCAGCGCTGGTGTGAGCTGCTAGGGCTTGATACAGATGAGGTAGAAAGTCGTTCCGACTTTTGGAAAAGCCTCATCCATTCAGATGATTTTACTCAGGTAAATAGTGCCATCCGTCGGCATTTAGCGCAGGACGAGGCAGTATTAAATGTTGAATACCGTATGCGGCATGCCCAGGGCCATTGGGTGTGGGTGAATACGTACGGACGGGTGGTGGCAAATGATCGTTCTGGACGGCCTTTACGGCTAACCTGCGTGATACGGGATATTTCTGAGAAAAAAAGCGCGGAGCTGCGTGAGCGCAAACAGGTTCAATTGCTCAACTTTATGAACCGTGCTCAAAGCGTGTTTCTCCACGAAAAAGACATCCGTCACTCCTGCGAGCTGATCTTCGATGAACTGCTACATCTCGCAGAGAGCCAGTTTGGGCTGATCGGCCAAGTGCAAGTGCGAAACGACGGAGATAAATCCCTGTTTATCCACGCACTGTCGAACATCAGCTGGAGCGAGGAGACTAATGAGCAGTATCGTGCCTACCAACGGGGCGAGCTGTTTTTCAACAACCTGGACAATCTTTTTGGTCATGTGGTGACCAGTGGCCATGTCGTCATAGCCAATTGCCCTCGCCAGCATCATGCGTCTCGAGGCACACCTGCGGGCCACCCTCCCTTGCTGCGGTTTTTGGGTTTACCGATCAAGATTGCCGATGAAACCGTCGGGATGATTGGGCTTGCCAATAAAGAAGAGGATTATACCGAAGAAGATGCGCTGTTTTTACAGCCGCTTTTAGATACGTTGGGCGCTCTTTTTTATGCTTTGGACGTCGAAAAATCACGTCACCATGCGGAACAGCAGTTGCGTTATCTAGCTGAAACGGATGTATTAACGAAACTGCCCAATCGGCGCGCTTTTATAGAGCGCACATCGGCATTTTATTCTCAGCTTAAGTTAACTTTTTCTATTGCGATTATTGATATTGACTATTTTAAATCGATTAACGACCAGTATGGGCACCAAGTAGGTGATGAAGTGCTTCAAGAGGTAGCGTTCCGCTTAAGTAACTCGCTGCGCTCTGATGATTTGGTCGCGCGGCTTGGGGGTGAAGAATTTGGTGTTTGTTTATATGACACCCGAGATGCCCCAACGTTGGAGCTACTTCGTCGAGCGGTCGCTGAGGAACCCATCTTGACCAGCGAAGGCGCGGTACATGTCACGGTGAGCATCGGTGCCTGCCAAGTGAGTCCGAGAGGTAGCGCGGAGCACTGGGAGGAAGATCTACGCCATGCCGATATGGCGCTGTATCGGGCCAAAAAAGACGGGCGTGATCGAGTGAGGTGGCACATGCCGAGCATGGTCACAAGTTTTACATAGGTGGGCTGGCGGCGCAGTCGTGAGTTGCCTAGGCTAATGATTGACACCTGATTGTTGAGTCTCTATAACGCTATTTCACCCATTACCTAGAGCTTCCATGTTCCTCCTCATCACGATTGCTACCTTCTCAATCGCGTTCTCCTTTCTGTGTTCAATTCTAGAGGCAGCGCTGCTGTCGATTACGCCGAGCTACATTGCCAAGCAAAAAGAAGACAATCACAAACTTCATGCTGCTCTGACAAAGCTGAAAACTAATATCGACCGGCCGCTGGCGGCGATTTTGACGCTCAATACGATTGCTCACACTGTCGGTGCAACTGCAGTCGGTGCGCAGGCAGCGGTGGTGTTCGGCGAGTCCTCTATCGCTATCGTTTCAGCGGTTATGACCATGCTGATTCTTATTCTTTCAGAGATCATTCCTAAAACGATCGGCGCTACCTATTGGCGTGGCTTGGCACCGCTATTGCCAAAGCTATTGAACCCGATGATCGTAGGGCTACTGCCTTTCATTTGGATGTCAGAACAGATTACTCGTCGCCTGGGCAAATCTGAGCATGACGTGGATCTGCGCGACGAAATCAAAGTATTGGCACGGGTTGGTTTGGAAGAAGAAGTACTGGACGCCGACGAGTCGCGTACCATCATCAATATGCTCAACCTGCACGATATCGCGGTGAACAAGGCGATGACGCCGCGCACCGTGTGTGAGACCGTGCCGCCAAACATGACCGTCAGCGAGTTTGACGAGCAGTACGGTAAAGCGCCATTCACCCGTTTCCCGGTGATGGATAACGGCGAACAGGCGTTTGGCTATGTGCACAAGGCCGATATGTACCACGCCGATGACACGAAAACGATGCGTGAATTGATGCATCCCATTGGCAGCGTCGACGTCTCCAATAACGTTGAGCAGGTCTTCACCTCTATGTTGAAAGACCATCTGCACATGCGTGTGGTCTACGATGAGCACGGTACCTTTGTTGGCCTGATCACGCTGGAAGACATCATTGAAACCATCCTTGGTCAGGACATCGTCGATGAAACCGATAACGTTGCCAACCTACGCCACTACGCAAAGCAGCGTTGGGTCAAAAGAATTAAGCGGGAAGAGAAAGAGGTGAAACCCGCAAAGTGAACGACGGCAGAGTACTCATTGTCTTAGTGCAAAACGTTCTATAGTGAACGTGTTGAAAGTCATATAAGGTATGAAAACCCTTTCATTGTAACGAGGAGCAACGATGTCACTACGTATCAATGCAGTCGTGCCTGACTTTGAAGCAGAAACAAGCCAAGGGCCTATCCGTTTTCACGACTGGATCGGCGATAGTTGGGCGATTCTCTTCTCACATCCAAAAGACTTTACGCCGGTTTGCACCACTGAGTTTGGCGCGGTAGCGACCCTTAGCGCTGAGTGGGAAAAACGTGGCACTAAGGTGATCGGGGTCTCTGTTGATGGCGTTGATGACCACAAGCGCTGGGCCAGCGATATCGAAAAGGTTAGTGGCAGCACCGTAGGCTTTCCGATCATTGCTGACGAAGACCTAAAGGTCTCTAAGCTGTTTGATATGCTGCCAGAAGATGCCTATTTACCGGATGGTCGCACCCCGGCACACAGTGCCACCGTGCGCTCTGTGTTCATTATTGGTCCAGATAAGCAGCTCAAGCTCTCCATGACCTACCCTATGACAGTAGGTCGTAACTTTGCGGAGATTCTGCGTGCCCTGGATGCACTACAAACCACCGCTCAACATGGCGTGGCAACGCCTGCTGACTGGACCGTAGGCCAGGATGTCATTATTCCGCCTAGCGTTTCTGACAGCGATGCCCAGCAAAAATTTGGCGAGTTTGACGCTGTATTGCCGTATCTGCGTAAAACGAAGCTGCGTTAAGCGCACGCCGAGCAAGCGATAAAGTAAAGCCCCGTTAGCGCAAGCTAGCGGGGCTTTGTTGTTTGGATTGAGTAGAAAAACTAGGCAGGTTCTAACGTCAGTCGCTCGATAGAGTGGGAAACACTTTGTGCTCCCTGAAGGATTTCATTCACGATCGATTC
Source organism: Halomonas sp. SIMBA_159 (assembly GCF_046536035.1). Lineage (NCBI taxonomy): Bacteria > Pseudomonadati > Pseudomonadota > Gammaproteobacteria > Oceanospirillales > Halomonadaceae > Halomonas > Halomonas sp. SIMBA_159. The sequence continues at coordinate 30,547 of NZ_JAWJBT010000004.1, read as the reverse complement.
GATCTCTTTCACGCTGGTTTGACTGGTTTGGCCCTGCTCAACCACTTGCTGCATCGCTTCCGTCGTACGTAATACTAAGGCGCTATTCTCTTTAAGTACTCGGGTGATCTCGTCGACGGCTTCGCTTGAGCCTCGCGCAAGCTGGCGTACTTCGTTGGCAACGACCGCAAAACCGCGTCCTTGTTCACCCGCCCGGGCGGCTTCCACCGCTGCATTGAGGGAGAGTAAGTTAGTTTGGCTCGCGATCTGCGCAATGGTATTTGCCGTTTTGTTGATCTGCTCAGCCTGTTTGTTGAGGTCGCTGATCAACGCTTGCGCATCGCCCAGCGTATGACTTGCATGCTGGAAGTGAGTCATCACCTTTTGTAGATGCGCTAATCCTTCCTGGGCAATGCGTTCAGTTTGGCTAGAGGAGGTGCGTGCACTGCCTACCGTGGCTCGTGCAGCTTCTGACGCCTCTATCGCGCGGGTAATATCCGTGGCAAATTTAACCACTTTTACGACGTTGCCTTCGTTATCCACGATGGGGTTATAAGTGGCTTCCAGCCATACTACGCGGCCTTGGGCGTTCAGGCGCATAAACTTGCCTTGTTTGAACTCGCCGTTGGCGAGCTGCTTCCAGAAGTCGGGCCGCTGCTGATAGAACTCCTTCGTGCAAAACATTCGGTGATGTTCGCCGCGAAGCTCTCGTAACGAATACCCCATAGTCTGCTCAAAGTTGCTGTTGGCATCTAGGATATAACCATCGGGGGTAAACTCAATCACTGCCATTGAGCTATCTAATGCCTGCAAAATGGCTCGCTCGCGAGCGGCGCGCTGGTGTTTCTCGGTGACATTGCTAGCCACTTTGAAGACCTGCACCACTTTGCCCCGGCGATTTTTAATGGGTACGTAGGTAGCCTCTAACCAAACTTCTTCGCCGTAAGCATTAATACGGCGAAAGCGCCCTTGCTGGCTTTTTCCTGCGGCCAGCGCTTTCCAAAAGGCGGTATAAGCTGCGCTGTTGGTATCTTCTGGATAGCAGAACATACGGTGATGTTGCCCTTTGATCTCATCCAGAGAGTAGCCCACTGTTTCTAGAAATAGCGGGCTAGCATCCTGAATGATGCCCTCAGGAGAGAAGTAGATACAGGCCGTGTGTTCGGCCAGGGCGCCGTGTAAATTTCCAGAGGAGAAGGGGCTGAACATGTAGGCGAGGTCTCGAACGAAGTATTATAAATGTGCTCAGAATAGACCAGTTTCTTATAGAAAACACTGTTTTGTATCGGTGTGGCACAAAATGTCAAAAAAGTAAGTTTAAGTATCTGTTTTAACGTAAGTTAAAGGTTAGGGGCAGGTGGGCGGGGTCGCATGGGCGGAAAACCCTAGATGGGTAAACCAGGCGCTGGCGCTGCCACCTGCGTTATCACCGTCGCTCATCAAGGCGATACCATTAATTTCATCGGGAGTACTGCCGAATAGCGCTTGATAGTCCGCGCGGATATCTCGTACCTCCGCTTTCCACTGGCCAACCGCCTGCTCACCGCTTTGCAGAGCCAACAGCTGCGCGCGATCAGTGAACGCATTAGGCCAGTGAGCGCCTTGTGATTGTTGTGAAGCCCACACGTAGTTTACGGATTCCACTTGCCATGGAAGTAGACCCGTTTTGCGTGCTACATAAACCCTTGCCGGATAGTCATCGCCAGCTTTGCTGGTTTCATCAAGGCCCGGGTAAATAGCGCTGACTTGCCAGCACCAGTGCAGATAAGGTGTCGCGTTTAGATCAATATCGCGCTCTAAGTAACGCGCCGACGCTTGGCCTGATGCTTGTGCCTGTAGAACGCGTTGGCCGGATTTCTCTACAATTGCGTAGCGTGTTTCACCGGCGAAACTGCGGGTTGGCCAGGTCATAATTTGGTTCGGGGTAAAGCGTACTTCTTGGGCACTGGCCTGACTGGTGAACAAGCAGCTGGAACAGGCGCTTACAATGAGGGCTCTGTGAATCATGTTAAACGTCACGTTACGCGCCATGCTGATCTTCTCCCTGCTGAGTAGGTGCAACAGGGTGGCGGCTACCCACGCTATGCAGCAAATCAAACTGACGCATGCAGGCTCGGCAAGCGCCGCACATTGTCAGATGAACACGTAGCGCGGTGCGCTCTCGGAAGGTAAGTTTTCTATCCAGCTTGAGCGACATTAGGCGAGTTGCTTCGCGGCACATCAGCATCGTTATGTACTCCTGCTAGCGAACCCAACCGCTCTCTAAGCACTCTCGTAGGCGCAGTCGGGCCCGATGTAAAATAACCCAGCAATTGGTGTCAGAGACGCCGGTTTCCTTACAGATTTCCTCCGTTGAAAGTCCCATCAGCTCACGCAGGCTAAAAATACGGGCAACGTTATCGGGCAGGGCGAGCAGGCAGGCGTCAAATATCTGCCAAAAGCGCTGGTTCTCTAATACCTGTTCAGGCTGACCCCAGTCATTAGGTCGAGCATTGGGTTGCCAATGCCCATTAGCTTCAAACAGGCGGTCTAAGGTATCGTCGTCTAGGTCGTCATCCAGCGGCTGCCAGCGACCTTGTTTTTTCTGATGACGTAGCTGGTCTAGAATTTTGAATTTCAAAATGCCAAATACCCAAGTTTCAAACTCTGAGCGGCCCTCGAACGTGGCACTCTTTTCAAAGGCGGTGAGCAGCGTTTCTTGCACCGCGTCTTCAGCGGCGGCGGCGTCCCTTAGCTGTAAGCGCGCAAAGGCAAGTAGGCGAGGGCGCATGTTGCTGAAATGCGTGGCGGCCAGTGAAGCGGTAATGGTCACGGTGTCCCCTTATCGTTGTTCATTCCTTCTTATCGCACATCGAGTTTACGATATTCATGGAAAATACGCTGTTATTAGGATTTTTAGGTAGTTTAGTGGCTGGGCTGTTAACCGCCGTCGGGGCGCTGCCCGTGCTGCTGGGAAAAACACCGAGCCGAGGATTTCGTGATTTAGCGTTAGGCTTTGCCGCTGGTGTGATGCTGGCGGCCTCGTTTTTCTCATTAATCATTCCCGCCCTGGAAGCCGCTGAAATTTACTACGCTGGTGGGCCGGTGCCTGCAGCGCTGGTATGTACTGCGATTTTGCTGGGCATGGGCGCCATTGCGTTGCTCAACGAGGGCTTGCCCCATGAGCACTTTCAGCAAGGAAGGGAAGGGCCGGAGGCCGCATCATTGCGCCGGGTATGGCTATTTGTGTTTGCCATTGCGATTCACAACCTGCCGGAGGGCTTGGCGGTTGGCGTTGGCTTTGGTGCCAATGGCTTAGAGGGTGGAATGCCGCTGGCAATTGGCATTGGCTTGCAGAACATGCCGGAAGGGTTGGCGGTGGCCGTCGCGCTGATGGGGGAGGGCTACTCCAAGTGGCGCTCCTGGTCGATCGCTGCGCTGACCGGGCTCATTGAACCCATTGGCGGTCTGTTTGGCGCGAGTGTCGTTACCGTTTCCCAAGTGCTGCTACCATGGGGCTTGGCATTTGCGGCGGGTGCCATGCTCTACGTAATTAGTCATGAGATTATCCCCGAAACCCACCGCTGCGGTCATCAAAAGAAGGCGACGTTTGGCCTAGCGATGGGCTTGGTGATCATGCTGTTTCTCGATGTGTGGCTGGGCTAGGTTCAGCTTTTCAGGTGCTCTACTAACGCTTGAGCAAAGGTGTCGGTGGTGCCGGTACCGCCCATGTCAGGGGTGACCATATCGCGGCGGTTCTCCAACACGGCGCGAATGCCCTGGCGAATCGCGTCCCCTTTGGCGGTCATGCCGAGGTGGTCGAGCATCTGGGCGGCGGCGAGCAGCAGCGCACAGGGGTTGGCAATTTTCTTGCCCGCAATGTCGGGTGCTGAGCCGTGCACCGCTTCAAAAATTGCCGCTTTTTCGCCGATGTTTGCCCCAGGTGCTAGACCCAAGCCGCCCACTAGGCCTGCGCATAGGTCAGAAAGAATATCGCCAAACAGATTCGTGGTTACGACAACATCGAACTGGTGAGGGTTCATAACCAGCTGCATGCAGGCGTTATCCACGATCATCTCTTGGAATTCGACCTCGGGGTATTCGCTGGCGACTTCGCGGGCAACCTCTAAAAACAGGCCAGAGCTGGTTTTGATGATGTTGGCCTTGTGAACGGCGGTGACCTTCTTGCGGCCGTTCTGCTTGGCCAGCTCAAAGGCGTAACGCACGATGCGCTCAGAGCCTTGCCGCGTCACTTTAATGACGGAGATGCCGGTATTGCCATCATCAATCATCTCTTGGCCATCGGAGAGGTAGGCGCCTTCGGTATTCTCACGGACGGTGATCATATCGATATCGTCGTAGCGGGAGCGCGTGCCTGGAAAGCTGATGGCCGGGCGCACGTTGGCATACAGGTCAAAGTGGCGGCGTAGCTGCACGTTGATGGATGAGAAACCCTTGCCGATTGGCGTGGTGAGCGGGCCTTTCAGGGCAATGCCGTGCTTTTCAATGGCATCCAACGAGGCTTGAGGAATCAGCGTGCCGTGCTTGTCGAGTGCTACCAAGCCCGCGTCGATGAATTCGTAATTCAGCCCGCACTCCAGGGCGTCTAGCACTTGCAGGGTGGCGTCCATGATTTCAGGGCCGATGCCGTCGCCTTTAATCACTGCTACTGTTTGGCTCATGTGCGGGGTCCTCTCGTTGGTAGGGTAAAAAGTGGCGAGGAAACGGCGGCCAGACCGCCATTTGAGTGCCATGGTAAGCCAAGCTTAGGGGGCAGGTCATCGTCTAAACGTCTAGGATGGCGGGTGCGAAGCTCCCTGTTTGCTGATAGAATGTGGCGCTCACGACGACCAAGGCACTTAGGATCAAGGTACTTAGTATCAAGGTACTTAGTATCAAGTCACTTAGCGGCCACCCCTTCGTCTGAAAAACGAGAATAGAACAGCAAGGTTTATTTGTAATGAACAATGCAATGGCAGCGATTGCTCTGCCCACCCCAGGGCTGATGACTCCGCCCTAGGTTTCCCCTCCTTTATTTAGCGTCATAACGCTCTGCGCGTTATCTCGGCGCTGTGGCATCCCATTGCCGTTATTTGGCTATCGGCGCGATAGCGTCTTCGTTCGGTAGCATTCATTCGACAAGCTATGACTAATGTGTGCTCATGTGCTGCCTCTGTGCGGCTGTGGCGCGCAATATCTTTAAACCTCAAACCATGGACTCCCTGAATGGCACTTTTCAGCAAGCATGAGTGGTTCTCTAACATTAAGGGCGACACGCTCTCAGGTATTGTCGTCGCGCTGGCGCTAATTCCTGAAGCGATTGCTTTTTCGATCATTGCAGGTGTAGATCCAAAAGTGGGGCTGTATGCCTCGTTTTGCATAGCGGTCATTATCGCCTTTACCGGTGGCCGCCCAGGTATGATTTCTGCCGCGACAGGGGCGATGGCGCTGCTGATGGTAACGCTGGTACGTGAGCACGGCTTGGAGTACCTGCTGGCGGCCACATTGCTCACTGGCGTTCTGCAAATTATTGCAGGTTACTTAAAGCTAGCAGAGCTGATGCGCTTTGTGTCCCGTTCGGTAGTGACCGGGTTTGTGAATGCCCTGGCCATTCTTATTTTCATGGCGCAGCTGCCAGAGCTCACCAATGTAACGTGGCATGTGTATGCCATGACGCTGGCAGGCCTCGGCATTATTTATCTGTTCCCCTATTTACCGGTGATTGGTAAGTCGATTCCTTCGCCCCTGGTGTGCATCGTGGTGCTAACCGTCGTGTATATGATCAGCGGTATGGATATTCGCAGCGTCGGCGATATGGGTGAGCTGCCCGATACGCTGCCGGTTTTCTTATGGCCAAGCGTGCCGTTAAATCTTGAAACGCTGATGATTATTTTCCCCTATGCCGTGATGCTGGCCGTGGTGGGTCTGCTTGAGTCGATGATGACCGCCACTATTGTGGATGACCTCACCGACACGCCCAGCGATAAAAATCGTGAGTGTAAAGGTCAGGGTATTGCCAATATTGGCGCTGGTTTAATGGGCGGTATGGCCGGTTGTGCGATGATTGGTCAGTCGGTCATCAATATTAAATCGGGCGGTCGTACGCGTTTATCCGCACTGATTGCGGGCGTCGTTTTACTGCTTATGGTGGTGTTCTTATCGGACTGGGTATCGCAAATTCCCATGGCAGCCCTGGTGGCGGTGATGATTATGGTCTCGATTGGCACCTTTAGCTGGGAGTCCATCCGCGATCTGAAGAAGCACCCGTTGAGCACCAATATCGTTATGCTGGCCACCGTGGCCGTCACGGTAGGCACTCACAATCTGGCGATAGGTGTTTTTGTGGGCGTGCTGCTGGCCGCTCTGTTCTTTGCCAACAAAGTCGGCAATATCATGTATGTGGGCTCTACAGAGGTAAACGCCGGAAAGGAGCGTGAGTATCAGGTGGTAGGACAGGTGTTTTTTGCATCTTCCGAGCGTTTTATGGCCGCCTTTGATTTAAAAGAGAGCATCGATAAGGTGACGATTAACTTATCGAAGGCCCACTTTTGGGACGTTACTGCTGTGCAGGCGCTTGACCGAGTCGTGATTAAGTTCCGCCGCGAGGGCACTGAGGTTGAGCTGGTAGGATTAAGCGAGGCGAGCGCGACGGTGGTGGATCGTTATGCGGTTCATAACGACCCTGTTGCTGTCGAAAAGCTGATGGGTGGCCATTGACTCGGGGATAGCCACTCATGTTTAGACATTAGCGCTTTTTTGCGTGCGTAGACGACCGGCGTTCACCTAACCGTGAACGCCGGTTTTTTTATACCTAGTGTGCCTTCATGGACGAGGTGCCCAGCGGATAAACGCCACCATACCAAAGAGCTCGACCAGCGATTGGCAAACGATCACGACCACGGCGGCCTGCCAGCCGTTGGGCAGTGTTAGGGCAATGGGCAGCATGACAAAAGAGTTGCGCGTGCCAAAGCTAAACGCCAACGTACGGGCACTGGCGGGCGGCAGTTGAAAAAGCTGGCCAAGCACTCTACCCAGCAGCCTTGCAACAATTAAAAAGCCAATAAAGATCAATATTGCCTGCCAGAGCAGCTGACGAAGCGCGAGTACGTGAGTGACCTGAGTCGCGGCAATAATGAACACCACGCATGCGAGTAAGGGGACCGGCGTAAGGCCAAGTGCGTGGGTGGTACGCTCAATGGCAACAGAGAAGCGTGCCGCGCGCTCGGTTAACCAGGCAAGCAGTAAAGGCAGCGCGATAAGCCCTATAAAGGCGCTTATTAGCGCGGGGGATAGGGTTAAAGAGAGCCATTCGCTGCCTAAAAATAGCCACAGGTAGCCGGGAAGCGCAATAATCTGCACCAGCAGGAGAAGAGGTGTTGCGGCAATAGCGCGGGCTGTATCGCCTTTGCCTAAGTGGGTGAAAGTAATAAACCAGTCGGTGCAGGGCACCAGCAGTACCAATAGGATGCCCGCCATGACCGGCGGAGACAGCGGCAGCCATGCGACTCCTAATCCCAGAATCGCGGGAATGACGATAAAATTACCCAGCAATAACGCTGCCATAAAGCGTTTATCTTGAAAGCTCTGTTTTACGCGCAGCAGCGGAATTTGGGTGAAGGTGGCGTAGAGCAGTAAGCCAAGTAGTGGCCATAACGCGTGCTCAAGCGGTGCCATTTGAGCGGGGGACAGCATGCCCAGGCTGAGCCCCAATACGATACAGGCTAAATAAATCCAGCACTGCTGGTGTTCAATCTGTTCGCGTATCAATGGCGTGAACCGCTTGGCTGGTTTGAAAAAGCCATACGCTCGCCCGCCCAGGCGGCCACGACGCACATGGGTAGGCTGCCTACGCCGTACATTAGTGCAAGCGCTAGACTGCCCTGTTGCGTGAGGTGCAGTGTTTCCAGGCTGAACAGTGAGAAAGTCGTAAAGCCGCCGCAAAAACCCGCTACCAATAGCGGTTGCTGACGAGCTAAGAAACCGTGAGGCGTGCGCGACGCTTTAGCGGCCAACCAACCGATCAGGCAAGAGCCACACACGTTCACAAGCAGTGTTCCCCAAGGGAAATGGCTACCCAGCAGGGCGGTCGACGCTAGCGACACGCAATAGCGCAGTACGCTTCCCAAGGCGCTGCCTAGGCCAACGGCGAGATAGGGGTTTAATCGCATCATGGGCTCCTTGCTAGACTTGGGCTCCTTGCTAGACTTGGGCCAATTGCCAGCCCAATGTTGCCAAGGCGAGGCCTAACAGCACGGTCGTCACGCCATTCAACAGGGCGCGAAACACCAAGCCGCGCTGCCATAGCTCAAGTGTTTGCAGGCTAAAGGAGGAGACCGTGGTAAAGCCGCCTAACAGGCCTGCGACTGCAAAGAGCCACGTGGCTGGCGCGTTTTCCATACCGTAAACGCCTAACAACCAACCTGCTAACAGCGCCCCGCTGGCATTGACGGCGAGCGTGCCCCAAGGGAATGCTTTTCCCAGTGCGCGAGCCAGCACGTTCGAAACAGCAAAGCGGCCAATACCGCCCAGCGCGCCGCCTAGGGCGATGAGTAATACGTTGATAATGCTATGCCCCATGCTGCTCCCCGCCATGTTATGCATCGATTAAGAGGCGGCTAAGTGTATCACTTGTTGTCATGAGCCGCGGGTGCCCTAAAAAAGCGCAGCGAAAGGTATTGCTGATCAATATCTTCGTGTACAAAAGAGTCAGAACAACGATACGTTTGACGCATCCGCTCAAGGAGAAGCCAGTATGTCTGATTATGTATTAGCAGCCATCGATGAATCTCACTACTCAGAGAGTGTGTGTGATTATGCGGCTTGGGCAGCCACGTCACTTTCGGCACCACTGCGTTTTCTGCACACCGTTGATAACCACTCCCAGGTTGCAGAGCCTGATCTAACCGGCCACCTAGGTTTAGGCACGCGGGAGCACTTACTAGAGCAGCTCTCGGATGTTGAGGAACAGCGCGGAAAGTTGGCTCGTGAACGGGGTCGTTTGATGCTGGATGCTGCCAAAGCACGAGTGGAAGCGGCAGGGTTCTCAGAAACCCCCTGTATGCAGCGTAACGGCACCCTAGTCGATACTTTGGCAGAACATGAGAAAGAAATTCGCTTGTTGGTGCTAGGAAAGCGAGGAGAGACCGCGCATCAGGCCAGCGGTCATTTGGGCTCTAACCTTGAGCGCGTAGTACGCGAACTCCATCGGCCTATCTTGATGGTGCCAAGGGCGTTCACTGCGCCTAAACGTATACTGATGGCGTTTGATGGCAGTAAAACAGCGCGCAAGGGCGTAGAGATGCTGGCGAAAAGCCCGCTGTTTGAGGGCGCTGAGTGTCACGTGGTGATTGTGGGCGCCGAAACGGCAGAGAATCACTCGCAGCTTGAGTGGGCCACCAATACATTGCAAACCGCAGGCCACCAAACCGAAGGAGCCATTCGGGCAGGGGAGGTAGAGGAGACTCTACGCGCCTATAAACAGGAAAAAGAAATCGACCTGCTGGTAATGGGAGCGTACGGGCACTCGCGGATTCGTCATCTGCTGGTGGGCAGCACCACCACGGCGATGCTGCGTAACGCGCAGTTGCCGGTGTTGATTTTGCGCTGACGAGTAACAAGGGTAAGGCATCGGCCGCCGCTATCCCTAGCGGCGGCTGGCAGAGCCGCTTAGACGATACTGGACACTGTCTCTTGCTGGGCAGTATGAGCTGGCTGCACTGCATTAATCCCCGACAGCACGGCTTTGAGCGACGCGCTCACCGTGTCGCTATCTTCTGCGACGGCACACACCCGCTGGCCATCAATGTTGAGCTGCACAAACGCAATGGCATTGGCTTTACTGTCGCCGCCCAGCGAGTGTTCGCTGTAATCCAGAATAGCCACGTGACTGCCAGTATGCGTCTTCCAGGCGTCGGTGAACGACGACATAGCGCCATTTCCCGTGCCCGAGAGGCGCAACGTTTCTGCGCCTTGCCACAGGGTCATATCGATCCTTTCCTGCTGCCCCTTTGAGAGCCGGTAGTCGGCCAGCGCTAGCGGGGCATCATGGGCGAAGTGGTCAAACATCACTTGGCGAATCATCTCGCTGGAAAGCTCGCTGTTACGTCGCTCGCTCTCTTGCTGCACGTAGGGAGCCAATGCCAGCATCATCCAACGGGGCAGGTTAATGCCATAGTCGCGCTCCAGCAGGAAGGCCATGCCGCCTTTGCCTGATTGGCTGTTAACCCGAATGACCGCTTGATAGTCCCGGCCAATATCGTGGGGGTCGATGGGAAGATAGGCCACTTGCCACGGTTCGTCTGGCTTTTGATGTTTCAGTGATTTGCGAATCGCATCCTGGTGGCTGCCTGAAAAGGCGGTGTACACCATTTCGCCCACCCAAGGGTGGCGGGGGTGAATGGCGATTCCCGTGCATTCATGTACGACCTGAATAATCTCGTCGGGATGGGAAAGATCTAACTGCGGGTCAATCCCCTGGCTGTATAGGTTCATAGCCAGAGTGACAATATCCATATTGCCGGTGCGTTCACCGTTGCCAAGCAGCGTACCTTCTACCCGGTCGGCACCGGCTAAGAGCGCAAGCTCTGCTGAGGCGACGGCACCGCCACGATCGTTGTGGGTATGCACCGAAATAATCACGCTGTCGCGGCGGCTAATGTGCTGGCAGAAGTACTCAATTTGGTCGGCGTGATGGTGCGGGCCGGCCACTTCGACAGTGGTGGGCAAGTTAAGGATGCATTTGTTGTCTGGGGTGGGTTGCCAGACATCCATGACCGCTTCGCAAATGGCCAGCGAAAAATCGATCTCCGTGCTAGAGAAGCTCTCCGGCGAGTACTGGAAGCGCCAGTCAACGTCTGGATATTGCGCGGCATAGGTTTTCACCCAGGTCGCCCCTTGCACGGCGATATCGGTAATACCATCGCGATCCATCTCGAACACCCGCTCTCGCTGGATAGTCGAGGTGGAGTTGTACAGATGGATAATGGCTCGTTTGGCGCCCACCAATGAGGCGAACGTTTTCTCGATCAGGTGTTCGCGGCACTGCACGAGCACGGCAATAGTCACGTCGTCAGGAATTTGGTCCTCTTCGATCAGCCAGCGTACGAAATCGTAGTCCGGCTGGCTAGCAGAGGGAAAGCCGACCATGACTTCCTTGATACCGACCTTGATGATCTGGTGCCAAAAGCGCTGCTTTTGCTCAACCGTCATCGGTTCTAGCAGGGCCTGGTTACCATCGCGTAGGTCTTCGCTTACCCAGATAGGTGCTTGGGTGAGCTCCCGGTCCGGCCACTGGCGATTAAACGCGGGCACCCGTGGGGCTGGACGATATTTGCGATGATCAAAAGCAGGCATGGTGAGGTTCCTGAAAACGTTAAGTTGTTGAGGGCGGCCGCTGGTGGCGCTAGCCGCATCCGCAGGCTCCAGTGTAAGGAGAGCGTTAGGGACGCTTGGGTAAAGCGTCAATCGAGGGCTGCTTGTGACAGTTTCAACAGTCTACGCAAATAGGCGCGAAAGGTTATTGCGAAGATATGGCTTTATCGGAAATAAGTGGCAGAATATATCAATAAATTATTTTATGTTGGTAGGAGCTGCCGAGATGGCGATAACGCCCATAACGCTGGATCGTTTTGACCGCCGCATCCTTGAGGTGCTGCAGCAGGAAGGGCGCATTAGTAACCAGGAGCTAGCGGAGCGAATCGGCCTGTCGCCTTCTCCTTGCTTGCGCCGAGTGCGTGCCTTGGAAGAGCATGGATTAATCACCCAGTACCGGGCCGTCGTTGATGCGCGCCCGCTGGGTTACCAACTGATGGCGCTGCTGCATATCTCGATGGACCAGCACACCCCTGAGCGGTTTGATAACTTTGAGCGCCACATCCGTACCATTCCCAACGTGGTGGAGTGCTTGATCATTACCGGGCAAGCAGCGGATTTTCAGCTCAAAATTCTGGTGAAGGATATGGATGATTACCAGCACCTGTTGCTACACGTGATCAACCGCATTGAGGGAGTCACAGGTGCCCATACGAGCTTCGTGTTGCGCCGCGTGTTTGAACATCGCCCTGTGCCCACTTAATGCTTGCGGGCTAATGAAGCATAGGCAGCATTTGTTTGGCAGTTTACACTGCCTTTTTTGATTTCATTAGGAGAATGACCCATGACAATTCAGCGCCATGATACAAAAGCCCGCATGAGCCGTGCCGTAATTCACCAAGGCGTGGCCTATTTATGCGGGCAGGTCGCAGGCCCTGAGGCGCGCCATGGTGATATCAAAGCGCAAACTGAAAGCATGCTGGCGCGGGTAGATGCGCTGCTAAAAGAGATCGGCTCCAGCCGCGAGCAGCTATTAAGCGCCACCATCTACTTGAAAGATGGCAGCGATTTCGCCGCCATGAATGATGTATGGGATGCCTGGGTACCGGAAGGCTATGCACCGGCACGCACATGTGTATGTGCGCCGATGCCCGCCGATGAGCTAAAAGTAGAAATTACCGTTACCACGGCGGTGGATGCGTAAGCGCGACGGGCTTACTTGGTGGGTTTTTCTACCGGAAAGCGGGTGTCGCGTAGGCTGTCTTTGATCTTTTTCAGGTGTGGCAGAAAGTCTTCGCCGCGCCTAAGCGTCACCCCCGTTGCCAGCGCATCAATCAAAGTGAGCTGTATCACCCGGGAGGTCATCGGCATGTAATGGTCGGTGTCTTCTGGGGTAGCGACTTCAAGGGTCGCGGTACACTCCCGCGAGAGCGGGGAGTCGGGGGCAGTAATGCCCAGTACGACGGCCCCTGCCTCCCGAGCGACATTGGCAATGTCGACCAGTTCTCGTGTGCGGCCGGTATAAGAAATAATCACCACCACATCGCCGGTATGGCAGGCGGCGGCCACCATCCTCTGCATCAGCACATCCACGTAGGCCATGACGGGTAGGTTGAAGCGGAAGAATTTATGCTGCGCATCTTGTGCCACGGCACCTGAGGCACCCAGCCCGAAAAAGTGAATCTGCTTCGCTTGCGTTAGGTAATCCACCATCCGTTCTACGGCGGCCATATCCACTTCGCGTTGCGCTTCGTCTAACGCGGCAATGGTGGCCCCAAAGATCTTATGGGTGTACTGAGTCGCGGTATCGCCAGGCTCAACCGCCCGGGTCACGTAAGGCGTGCCGCCTGCTAGGCTTTGGGCCAGTTTGATTTTGAAATCAGGGTAACCTTTCGCACCAAAGTTGCGGCAGAACCGGTTAACGGTAGGTTCGCTGACGCTGGCGGCCTGGGCTAGGCTTGCGATGCTCAGGCTGGTGGCCGCTGCGGGGTCTTCCAGAATAACGTTCGCGACTTTGCGCTCTGAGCGATTCAACTCTTCCAAGCGTTCCCGTAAGCGGTCTAGCAGGTCATGCGCCATTAACTGACTCCGTGGCAAGCGTTAGGTGTGTATGAGGTGTCCAGTCGGTGCACCAGCGATAAAACTCCTCGGCAGGTAGCGGTCGAGCATAGTAATACCCTTGTGCCGCTTCGCAGCCAATTGAACGTAAGTAGTCGGCCTGTGCGGCGGTTTCAATCCCTTCTGCCACGACATCGCAGCCTACCGCATGGGCTAACTGGGTAATGGTGAGTGCCAGATGGCGGTCTACCGCGTCTTTTTCTAGATCCATCACAAAGGCACGATCAATTTTTAGCGTCGAGAAGGGCAGTGTTTTAACGTAAGCCAGCGACGAATGGCCGGTACCAAAATCATCAATGGCAACGGCAATATTTACCTCGGCTAACTGTGCCAGCTGGATACGAGCGTTGTGCATGTCGCTGAGCAGGCCCGACTCGGTCACCTCCAGTGCAAAGAAACGCTCTGGTATTCCATGTTTGGCGAGACGCATGCGTAGGTTTTCGGCGAAGTCTTTGCGCGCCAGCTGGCGAGCCGCGACATTCACCGCGATATGGAACTCATCGTTTAGCAGGCCGCGCTGTCGCCAGGCGGCAATGTGGCGCATGGCTTCTTCCAGCACCCACTCGCCAATCGACAGGATATCACCGCTGGCCTCTGCCAGCGGAATGAAATCAGCGGGTGAGACGTGGCCCAATTCAGGGTGATGCCAGCGTAGCAGCGCTTCAGCGCCAATAATGCGCTGAGTCGTGAGCGACAGCTTGGGCTGAAAAGCGAGCGACATTTCTCCGCGCTGAGTGGCACCTCTAATGGCTTGCTGCAGGTGGAGCCGGTGTCGCTGCTGATTTTCCAACGTTTCGTTATAGCTTTGAAGGCGCAACGAACCGCTTTGCGGCAGCGCCAAAGCGGCCATATGCACCAGCCGTTCGGTGTGAAAGTCGCCCTGAGACCAGCTAATACCAATGCGCGCGTTCAGCGGCAGGAGCAGGTCTCCCAACGACTGGTCGTGTTCAAAGCAACTTAACAAACGTGCGGCTAATTGACGTAGTTCGCTTAGCTCGCCGTTATGGGTAATCACCAACAACTCGCTACCGCCCCAAAGCCCTAGGGTGCTGCCCGCCTCCAGCTGAGCGTTAAGCCGGTGGCTAATGTGCACCATCAACTGGTCAGCAACGCCGTAGCCATGCAGGCGCACCACATCGTCTAAATGATCCAGCGCAATAAATAGCAGGCCCGTTTGGCGGCCTTGCTGGGCGGCATCGGTGAGGTGTTGGGTGAGTGACCGGCGATTTGGGAGCTGGGTGATCGGGTCGGTACGCGACTGACGGTCTAGCTCTTCTGTGCGCTTGGCCACCATCCGTTCCAGTGTTTCGGCCTGCTTGTCACGTACTCGATAGCGGTGCTCGACATCCAGCGTGTTACGAATGCGCTGAAGCACTTCATCGTGTTTAAACGGCTTGGTGAGAAAGTCGCGCACGCCCATGCTTAGCGCGCGATGGCGGGTTTCGTCATCAATCTGAGCGGTTAGGACAATGACCGGCGGCGTTTGGTCGGCGAAGTGTTCTTGCAATTGTGACAGCACGCCATAGCCATCCAAAAACGGCATGCGAATATCGAGCAGTACGAGGTCGGGCAACTGTTGTTGGCAGTAGCTGAGTACATGGCGAGGGTCGCTGATGCCGTGCACGTTGTTGAAGTCGTGGTCATCCAGCAGGTCTAGCAGTAGCTCAACGTTCATGCTGTTGTCGTCAACGATGAGCACGTGTTTATGCGTAAACGTCATGGCGCCGTCCTTGGTGCGTCACTGGCGGAGAATGAGGAGAAATAGTGGTTCAGCGTTCGTGTCAGCTGTTCGATATCAATGGGCTTTGTGAGGTAATCCGTAAAGCCTGCGGCTAAGCCATGCGCGATATCACGCTCCATTGCGTTGGCGGATAGCGCGATGACCGGCAGCGAATGCAGGGCGGGATCATGTTGAATGACGTCTAGCGCCTGGTAGCCATTCATCCCCGGCAAATGGATATCCATAAGTACCAAATCGGGCGGTGAGTAGCGCATAATTTCTAAGCCAAGCTCTGCACTGGTCACCGTTTGAAGCTTAACGTGCGCAAAATCGTCAACGATATCTTCCATGAGCCGTTGGTTAGTCGGGTTATCTTCGATATAAAGCAACTGGTACTGACGCTGTGCGGCTAAGGTGTTTGTGGCAGGCGGTGCAACGGGTTGTTCAGCCACCCCACTGACCTTGGACATGGGCAGGGTAAACCAGAATGTGGAGCCTTCATGAAGCTCGCTGGTGACACCAATACTACCGCCCATCCGCTCGACCAGCTCACGGGTGATCGCTAGGCCAATACCGGTGCCTTCAATGCTGCCATTTTCTGCATCCAGGCGGTTAAACGGCTCGAACAGTTCATCCAAACGCGTATTGTCGATGCCCTTGCCAGTATCGATGACGCTAATCCGTAGAGCCGACTCAAGTGGCGTCACTTCAATCGTAATGGCACCTTGCTCGCGGTTATACTTAATCCCATTAGAAAGCAGATTAAGTAGCACTTGCTTAGTGCGCGTGTAATCTGCCTCAACCATCCATTCACCACTGATGAATGGACGATGTAGCTGAATACCCGCTGCGTCCATACTGGCTTCCAAGGTGCTGCAGGCATCTTCCAGCACCCGTTCAATAGAGATTGGCTCAATCGACATGGTCATGTGGCCCGACTCAATTTTAGCGAGATCGAGCACTTCATTGATCAAACTGAGTAGGTGCTTGCCGCTTTTTTCGATTTGTCCTATCTGACGCTGCTGTTTGTCGTTCAACGGGTCGCGTCGGCCTTTGCCCAGCAGTTGGGCAAAGCCAATAATGGCATTGAGCGGCGTGCGCAGCTCATGGCTCATAGAAGAAAGAAATTCGCTTTTTGCTTTATTGGCTTTCTCTGCTTGATCGCGGGCGGTGGCGAGATCCTGCGTCACCTGCTCGCGCTCAGCCATTTGGCGATACAGATTGATCAGCAGGGCGCAGGTATCGGTAAACGGCTGCAGCCAATCCAGCAGCGCCTGACTCAGCGGCTGTTTGCTGTTGGCGATAGCAAACATGCCAATCAATTGATCGCCGCTAAAGATAGGAGCACCTAGGTAGTTATCGATGCGTGGGTGCCCCGGTGGAAAACCACCGCGCTTGATGTGGTGATACACATCGTCGGTGATGACCACATCGCCATACGCAAACACGCGACCTAGCAGCGAGTCCGGGTTGGTGAGCGTCATGTCACCGCTGCGAAGCATCTCCATTAAATGGCGCGAATCGTCACTCCAGGAGAGGTCCGTAATGGCGTGGATTTTAAGGGCGTTGGTGGTCTCGGTAGGCAGCACTTCGCCAATCAGTGCATAGTCACTGTCGGTTAGCTCGCGCAGCGCTTCCATTAAAAATGTCCACAGCTGCTCGCCGGACATCAGGGCTTGATAGTCGGTGATCCCCTGGTGCAGTACCTTTAACAGGCTCTGCTCTTTATGCATTCGGTGATTGGCATCGTAGACATCGCTTAAGTTGGTCAAAATGCCCAGGAACTCGACGACCTCATTCTGCTCATTATGTATGGCATTAACGGCTAAATGTACGGGGACTAAGTGGCCGTCTTTATGTAAGGCATCGACCTCTCGCCCGCGGCCAATCACCTTTGGGTCGTTACCAGCGAGAAAGCGTGCAATGAAGTGGTCGTGCTCCGCACGAATCGAAGGAGGCGTTAACATCCCGACATTTTGGCCGACGACTTCCTGCTTGGCGTAGCCCAACATCGTTAAGGCAAAGGGGTTGATGCTTAACACATTCCCCAGGTGGTCAATGCGCACAATGCCGGTGGCGCTTTCATTAAACAGCGCCTCGTAGCGGCGGGTGGTTTGCGAGAGGGTGTAGCGCATCTGGTGTTGGCGTAACAGCTCGTCCACTTGGCCCGCTAGGCTTTCCAGGATCTTCATGTCCCGCGCTGAGAAATCACGAGGCTGGTCACTAATCAAACACAGCGTGCCGACGGCAAGTTCGTCAGTGGGTCTTAGTGGATACCCCGCGTAAAAGCGAATATGGGGCATGCCTTTTACTAACGGGTTATCGGCAAAGCGCAGATCGTTGCCCGTATCTTCGATAACTAACGGTGTGTTTGAGGCCACGGCATGGGCACAAAAAGACACTTCGCGACTGGTTTCACAAGCGTCTAATCCAGTATGAGACTTAAACCACTGCCGCTCTTTATCGACCAGTGAGACCAGGGCGGTGGGAACATCAAATAGGTCACAGGCAAGCTGTGTTAGCCGTTCAAAACCCACATCAGCGGGCGTATCGAGAATTCGTAACGCATGCAAAGCCGTCAGGCGCTGGGGTTCGTTATCCGGTAGGTCGGCGGCTCGCATAGCGTTTCCTAAACATGAATGGCGTATAACAGTAAAAAGCGTATTAAAGAATTATCGGACATTAGCCCGCTAGCTTTAGCTAAGCCGCAGTAATTTCAGTAGCCATTGGCGGTAGGGTGGCCGTAGCCAGTGGCTTTGCGATCGCTTGGATTGATAAAACACGCCGCGCAGATGGCTAAAGCGCGCAAAGCCGTGGCGACCATGGTAGGCCCCCGTGCCACTCTCACCGACGCCGCCAAACGGCAGTGACGGTACAGCGTGCTGCAGCAAGGTATCATTAAACACCAGTGCGCCCGAGCGGGTGCTGTGGCGCAACGTCTCCTGCAATGTCTTTTGATGTGTAAAGGCGTAGAGCGCGAGCGGGTGGGGGCGGGCATTGATAAAGCGCAGGGCATCGTCGGTGTGCTTGACGCTAATGACAGGCAGGATGCGACCAAAGATCTCTTCTTGCATCAGGGCTAAGCCTTGATGAGGGTCAATCACCAGTGCCGGTGCATGCGGACCTTGATCCATTACGCGACAACCGTGATCACGCGCCTCTACTAATAGCTGCTCGATACGCGCTTTGTGCACTTCACTGACGTAACCCGTGGCTTCTTTTGCATCGGGCCGCTGCGAGCGGATCGCTCGTTCTAAAGCGTGGATCAGAGTATCCAGGTGGCGGCTTTCAACGAGCACGTAATCTGGCGCAATACAGGTTTGCCCAGCGTTAAAGGCTTTACCAAAGACGATCGACTCAGCGGCACTCTCTATATCGGCATCGCCTGCCACGATTGCTGGCGACTTGCCTCCCAACTCAAGAGTCACTGGGGTGAGGTTAGCGGCGGCTGCCGTAGCAACTTGCCTTCCAATAGCGGTGGAGCCGGTAAACACTAAATGATCAAACGGCAGTTCACTAAACGCCTTAGCGACCTCAGCCCCGCCTTGAACAACACTCAACTCTTCCTGCGTAAAGTATTGCGGCACTAACTTAGCCAGTAGAGTGCTGGTATGGGGAGCCTGCTCGCTGGGTTTTAGCATCACCGTGTTACCCGCCGCGAAAGCATCCACCACGGGCATTAGGCTGAGTGCCCAAGGATAGTTCCAGGGCGCCATCACGCCTATGACGCCGAGCGGCTGCGGTGCCACCTTTGCTCGAGCAGGCCATAGCCGCCATGGGACTCCCTGACGGCGAGGGCGCATCCAGTGCCATAAGTGGCGGCGTGCGTGGCCGATGGCGTGCAACAGCGCGGTGGTTTCAGCCAGGCGGATTTCAACCTCGCTTCGATAACCAAAATCGAGTTGGATAGCGCGCACAATGGCCTGTTGATGGCGCTTGGTCATGCTGGCCAGCCGGGCCAAGCGTTCACGACGAACGGCCAGCGTTGGAAAAGGCGCCTGGCCTGCGGCTTGGCGCTGTGCCTGCAAAAGATCCGTTAAGTCGCGTTTCATGGCCTCTCCTTGGATTCACTGCCATCGACACTACAGGCTTATATTGGCCATCGGTAGCGTGTCCATCAATCGTCAACAATTGTTTGCAAATGAAGGTGTTTCATACCAATTAGGCGTTGGGGTGATACAGTAAGCCATTCGCCACCTATGCCAGTGTGCTATAGGAGATGTTATGCCTTCACACCCGCTTGCTTATTCCATTCTACCTGCCATTGAGGCCGTTGCGGCAAGTCAGTGGGATGCACTGGTCCCTCAGCAGCAGCCCTTTTTGCGCCATGGGTTTTTGCAGGCATTAGAAATCAGCGGTTCGGTAAGCGCCGCTACCGGGTGGGAGCCGTGCCACCTGTGCGTTTGGCAGGGTGCCCAACTGATGGGCGCGATGCCGATGTATCGTAAGCACCACTCCTACGGTGAGTACGTATTCGACTGGGGCTGGGCTGAAGCCTTGGAGAGGGCGGGTGGCGAGTACTACCCCAAAGGGCTGAGCGCGATTCCTTTTACCCCTGTGCCCGGCCCCCGCATGTTGATTGCCCCGGGCGCGGATGCCAACGCTATACGAGCGCAGTTAGCCAGCGCTTGGCGTCAGCAGTGTGAAGCGTTAGGGCTTTCCAGCTGGCATTTGCTTTTTGCCGATGAGCCAGAGGTGGACGCCTGGCAGCGCCAGTGCCCAGAGTTGATTGCCCGTGAAGGCGTGCAGTTTCAGTGGCGCGACCGAGGCTTTGGCGACTTTGAGGGCTTCTTAGCGAGCATGACGTCAAAAAGACGCAAAATGATTAAGCGCGAGCGACGCCTAGTGGCCGACCAAGGTATGACGCTGCATCGTCTAGAAGGTACCGCTATTAGCGATGTCGACATGGCGCACTTTTATCGATGCTACACCATTACTTACCACGAACGTGGCCGTCCGCCCTATCTTAACCACGCCTTTTTTGAACGTTTACGCCAGGTCATGCCTGAAGCGCTGATGCTGGTGCAGGCGCGCTTAGAGGGCCGCCCCGTCGCGGCCGCGCTCTACTTCCAAGCGGGCAATACGCTGTATGGTCGCTATTGGGGGAGCGAGGTAATGGCCGACTGCCTGCACTTCGAAGCCTGCTATTACCAGGGGATTGAGCACTGCCTAGCTAAGGGGCTAACGCTCTTCGACCCGGGCACCCAGGGCGAGCATAAGCTGGTCAGGGGCTTTGCACCACAGCGGGTGCGTTCGCTGCACTATTTAGCGCATCCTGGGCTTGCTGCTGGCGTGGCGCAGTTTTGTCATGAAGAGGGCGTTCATATCATGGCTTATCGCCGCGCCGCCGAGGATGCTTTACCGTTTAAATAATTCCCACGGTGCGCCGGGTCGCTGGACTCTGCCCTTAATGGCATAATGCGCGCCGTTTCCGCTTTCACAAAGGATCTCTGTGATGCACAAATGGCTTGTGGGCCTGCTGCTTGCCGTACTGGGTCTGCTGCAGTACCACCTTTGGCTAGGTAACGGCGGCTGGCAGGATCTTCAGCAGGTAGAGCAGCGAGTAGCCATTCAGGAGGCCGACAACGGCCCACTGCGTGAACGCAATGCCAGGCTGGCAGCGGAAGTCACCGATTTAAAAACTGGGCTTGATGCCATTGAAGAGCGCGCCCGTAGTGATATGGGCATGGTGCGCACCGATGAGCAGTTCTTTTGGGTGCCAGGGGTGGCTATCGAGAACGAGCTGCTTGGTATTCATGCGGGGATGGTGTCTCATCCCGGCACTCCGGTATCCCCTGAGCATCAAGGCAGCGACGAATGAATCCACGCGTATGGCTGGTGGTCCCTGCGGCGGGTCAGGGGAAACGGATGGGAGCAGACAAGCCCAAACAGTATCTGAACCTGCTTGACCGGCCGATCTTCGCCCATACGCTGGCGCGTCTGCACGACGCGTTCCCAGAGGCTCGGCTGGTACTCTGTCTCGATAGCGATGACCGCTGGTTTGACCCCTCTTGGGTGCCATTTGCGCAGTGGCAGCGAGTAGCGGGCGGCACTGAACGCATGCATAGCGTCATAAATGCCTTACAGGCCATGGCCGCCGCCGACACCGATCTGGTGATGGTGCACGACGTTGCGCGCCCCTGTATTACTCGTGAAGACCTTCACGCGCTCTATGAGGCAGCCCAAGCCCATGCGGGAGGCGCCCTATTAGCGATGCCGGTGGCGGATACCATGAAGCGCGACCACGAAGACCAGTTGAGCCACACCACCGAGCCAAGAGATGGGCTATGGCACGCGCTGACCCCTCAAGGGTTTCGCTATTCGCTGTTGTGCCATGCGCTTGAGCAGGCCCAGCGTCTGGGCACCGTGGTGACCGACGAAGCCTCGGCGATTGAAGCGCTGGGTGAAGCGCCACGTTTAGTTAAAGGACGTCGCGATAACCTAAAAGTCACCCACCCTGATGACTTAGCCCTAGCAGCCGCTATTTTGGCTGCCCAAGCGGCAACTGCCAGTAACAGGAGTTCCTAATGCGAATTGGTCACGGATTTGATGTACACCGCTTTGGGCCGGGGGATCACTTAATGATCGGCGGCGTGAAGCTGCCGTTTGAACACGGGTTCGTTGCCCACTCCGATGGTGATGTGCTGCTCCATGCGATTAGCGACGCGCTCTTGGGTGCATGCGCGCTGGGCGATATTGGCCGCCACTTTCCTGATACCGACCCCGCCTGGAAAGGGGCCGATAGCCGCGGCCTGCTTCGCCATGTGGTAGCCCTGGTGCGCAGTGAAGGCTTTAATGTCGTGAATCTGGATGCCACGTTGATGGCACAAGCCCCCAAAATGGCTCCTCATATTGATGCCATGCGCGCGGTTATAGCAGAAGACTTAGGCGTGAGCCTGGGGCAAGTCAACGTGAAGGCCACCACCACCGAACGCCTTGGATTTACCGGGCGCGGAGAGGGGATCGCTGCTGAAGCAGTGGTGCTGCTGGCCGCTCATGGGGCGCTGAATGCTTAATCTTCCTGCATGGCAGCGCAGCCTAACGCCCACGTTTGGCGTGCCCGCACCAGGCCAATACCGTGCGCAGCCGGAAGATTTTATCGTCGATGAGCAGCTCGACTTTACCCCTGAAGCCCACGGAGAACACTTGTGGCTGCGGCTTGAAAAGCGCAACCAAACCACGTTAGATGTGGTGAAGCAGCTCAGTCGGCTGTGTGGCGTCACGCTCAGGGATATTGGCTACTCCGGTATGAAAGACCGCGTAGCAGTCACCCGCCAGTGGCTCAGCGTTCATTTACCCGGACGCGAAGCCCCCGCAGATTTACCTGCTTCCCTGGCAGCGTTAGGGGTAGTCGTGCTTGAGCAGGCGCGCCATCCGCGCAAGCTCAAGCGTGGCGTGCATCGCACGAATCACTTCACGCTGCGCCTAAGTGGAGAGGCGGTAGCCGCTAGCGAATTGATGCCGCGCTGGGAGGCCCTATGTGCCCACGGTGTGCCTAACTATTTCGGCCATCAACGCTTTGGTGCAGGCGCGCGCAACTTACAGCGCGCTGAAGCGGTGCTGGCAAAAGGCTGGCGTAAGCGCGATGACCGGCAAGGCATGATGCTCTCCACCGCGCGCAGCTTTCTCTTTAATGAGCTGTTAAGCGCCCGGCTGCAAGACGGTAACTGGTGCCAGCCGATTGGCGGGGATACCTTGATGCTGGACGGCACTCAGAGTGTTTTTGGTATCGACTCGGTAGAAGAGAGCGTGCTGGCGCGCGCCGCTGCGCTGGATGTGCACCCAACCGGCATGCTGTGGGGCGTTGGGCGCCAAGCAGGCGGAGAAGCGGGGGCGTATGAAGCGCGGCTCGCTGCACAGCACCCGACACTGTGTGAAGGGCTTGAGAAAAGCGGCGTGAAGCGCGGCCAGCGTGCCCTGCGCGCCCGGCTGATCGCGCCACAGATCACGGTTGAGGAAAACGCTGTGCTGCTCTCGTTTGCACTGCCACGAGGCAGCTTTGCCACGGCGGTGATTGGCGAGTTAATTCATCATCCCGATACGGCATAACGCTAAGGTGAGGAGATTCTGATGCGGCGACTGCTGCTTTCTAATGATGACGGTGTTCACGCCCCTGGCCTTCGGGCGCTTTATGAAGCGTTAACACCCCACGCCAATCTGCGTGTGGTTGCCCCAGACCGCGACCGCAGCGGTGCCAGTAATTCACTGACGCTGTCACGCCCGCTCTCTCTAAGCGCTTTAGATAACGGCTTTTATAGCGTTGACGGTACCCCGGCAGACTGCGTCTATTTAGGGGTTAACGGCATTTGGGATGAGCGGCCGGATTTAGTGATTTCAGGGATTAACCACGGCAGTAATCTTGGCGATGACGTGCTCTATTCCGGCACGGTAGCCGCCGCGATGGAAGGGCGTAACCTAGGCATGACAGCGATTGCCATGTCTCTGTGCGGCAGCCACCATTTTGCAACGGCGGCAAGGTTCGCTGCGAGCCTTATTGGCGCTGCTGATCAGCTATCGTTACCGCCCCGCACATTGCTCAATGTGAACGTACCCGACCTTCCCTGGGAAGAGATCAAAGGCGTTAAAGTCACCCGTTTAGGGTATCGCGGCCCTGCCGAGAAGCCGGTGCCTGTTCAAGATCCTCGCGGACGCACCCGCTACTGGATTGCTCCGGTGGCGGCCAACGCCGACGACGGAGAAGACACCGATTTTGCGGCTATCGAGGCAGGCTACGTGTCGATTACGCCGCTGCAAACCGATTTAACGCGCCACCCAGCGCGCCGCGATGTGCAGGACTGGTTGGATGCTTTTGCCTGAGCTATCCCAGGGTGAACTGCGCGGTCGTGGAATGACCTCCCAGCGCACCCGTGACCGCATGATTGAGCGTCTGCTTGCGCAGGGCGTTCGAAACCAGCGTGTCTTGGACGTAATGGCCAGCGAGCCTCGTCACCTGTTTGTCGATGAGGCGCTGGCCCACCGGGCTTATGAAGATACCGCGCTGCCTATTGGTTTTGGGCAAACGCTTTCTCAGCCGCTCACGGTGGCGCGCATGACCGAACTAGTGCTGCGCGCAGCGCCTCGACGCGTGCTGGAAGTAGGCACCGGCTCAGGCTATCAAACGCTGATTTTGTCGCGACTGGTAGAAACGCTTTACTCCGTCGAGCGAATCTATACGCTGCACGAGCGAGCGGCTGAACGATTGTGGCGGCTTGATGCACTAGCGACGTTAGCCGTCGCGGATGGCGGCGAAGGCTGGCCCGAAGCCGCCCCCTTTGACGTTATTCTGCTGACGGCCTGTGCCCAAACACTGCCCGAGGCGCTGTTAGAGCAGTTAAGCCACGATGGCGTCATGATTGCGCCGTTGGAAGAGTCAGACGGCAGCCAGTGGCTGACTCAAATTAAACGCATTGGCTCTGCCTTTGAAAAGCGACGGCTTGAACCCGTGCGCTTTGTACCTTTATTGCAAGGAGTGGTGGATTGAAGCGTCGACCCATAGGACTGTTCTTAAAAGGCGCCGGGATGGGCGCTGCCGATGCAGTTCCCGGCGTATCGGGAGGCACGATTGCCTTTATCACCGGTATTTACGAAGAGTTAATTAATACCATTAAGCAGTTTGGCCCTAGCGCCTTTGGTGCTTGGCGTCGTGGCGGCTGGAAAGGCGTCGCGCGGCACTTAAACTTAGCGTTTTTAATACCGTTACTACTAGGGGTTGCCGTCAGCCTCGTCAGTGTCGCCCATCTCGCACTATGGCTAATGGAGGCGTATCCGCTGCTGCTAGAAGGTTTTTTCTTCGGATTAGTGGCGGCCTCCGCCTTAGTGGTCGGACAAGCGGGGCAGCGATGGAAAATTTGGTACTTGCTACCGCTAGCTATTGGCTTGATGCTTGCCAAACTGCTGCCTGGCATGATGCCGCTAGTGCTCATGGTCGGTAACGAATCGTTAGTGGTCATGATCGCCGGTGCGATTGCCATTAGTGCCATGCTGCTGCCTGGCGTATCTGGTAGCTTCCTATTGCTCACGATGGGTCTCTACGGCACCATCATGGGAGCTATCCGCAGCTTCGATATCGGTATCATCATTTTATTTGGAATGGGCTGTGTGGTGGGGCTTGCGCTCTCATCGCGCTTGTTGTCCTGGTTGCTGCGACGCTATTACGGCGCAACGCTACAGCTGTTGTTGGGGTTTATTGTCGGTTCACTACCGGTTCTCTGGCCCTGGCGTGAGCTGTTACGCTACCAATTAGGCCCCGATGGGCAGATGATTCCGCTGGATTATCGCTATTTGTTGCCCAGCGACTACGCCGTGCTGACAGGGGCGTCGGCACAGGTAGTGGGTGTAATCACGTTGATGGCAGTGGGAGCGCTGATGGTCGTACTATTGAACCGCCGCGCGGCCACTCATGCCCAGCATCATTCAACAGACAGTCGTTCCATTGATCGTTAGCACGGCGTTGAACAAGGAGTAGGGTTTGCATGCGTAAGGTTTTTATGATGACGGTGCTCGCACTGGCAGTCAGTGGTTGTGCCAGTCAGCAGTCAAATACCCCCCAAGTACGCGATTTAAGCGATGCTCGCCGTGCGGTTGAAAATTCACCGCAGTACACCGTGAAAGCGGGCGACACGCTTTACGGCATCGCTTGGCAACACAATCTCGATTATCGCCAATTAGCGGCTATCAACAATATTGCTGCGCCCTACCAAATCCACCCTGGCCAAACCATTGCGCTGCGTGAAGGCGCAGGCGGTGCATCTGCGCAGCCAAGTGCCCCTCAAGTCGCGAGCACTGGCGTAGTGGCAACAGGACTTCAGCCACAGGCAACCGCTGTCGCCAGCAACGACCAGGAGCTGGATTGGCTGCTGCCTGACGAAAGCGCTATTGAGCGCAACCAGCGGCTCACGGCTGAACGTTCGGCGGTAGAAGCCCCTCAGCAGGTGGCCGCCGCCGCGAATACCTCGGCAGAGCCTGCGAATACACAGCCGCCAGCTGAGCCTGCTCCAACACCCGAACCCACGCCGGAGCCAACGCCAGAACCCGAGCCTGAACCAGCGCCTGCCGCTGAGCCAGAGCCAGAGCCTGCGGCACAGCCAACGCAAGCTGCCCGTACAGACCGCTCGTCGCGTACCTTCACACCGGCTGAAAATATTGATTGGCGCTGGCCAACCGATGGGCAAGTGAGCGGTGAATTTGGCCAAGGCGGCAGCATTACTGCCGGGATTGATATCACTGGGCAAAAGGGGCAACCTGTTCGGGCGGCAGGGCCCGGTATTGTGGTCTATGCCGGTAGCGGTGTGCGCGGCTACGGTAACTTAATACTACTGAAGCATAACGATCAGTTTCTTAGTGCCTACGCACATAATGATAGTTTAAGCGTCAAAGAGAATGATGTCGTCGAGGCAGGTGAAGTGATTGCCACGATGGGCGATAGCGATGCAGATGCGGTTAAACTGCATTTTGAGGTGCGCCGCGATGGCCAGCCGCAAAATCCGTTGGACTATCTGCCGTCTCGCTAGCCATCACCTAAAGCACCGATTAGCAATACCCGAATAGCTGAACTAGGGCGTCATATAACAATAAGGTGTATGCGCACAGGGAGTGCGACCACCCTTACTTTTCGAAATGGCGGTTAGGCGAGACAACGGGGGTATGACCATGAGTATGCTGGAGAAGGACCTACAGGAGATTGACCTGGATGAAGTTGAAGAGGCGTTAGATGACGCTGACGACGACGCCACGGCAGAAGAGGATGCGTTTGAAAAAGCGCTGGGCCGTGAAGACCGTCAATCGACTCAAAGCTTGGATGCGACACAGATCTACCTCAACGAGATTGGCTTTTCTCCGCTGCTGACGCCGGAAGAGGAAGTGTACTACGGCCGCCTAGCGCGCAAAGGCGATGCGCTTGGCCGCTCTAGGATGATCGAATCCAACCTGCGCTTGGTGGTCAAGATTGCCAGACGCTACCTGAACCGGGGCTTAACACTGCTCGATTTGATCGAGGAGGGGAATCTTGGTTTGATCCGCGCGGTCGAGAAGTTCGACCCGGAGCGGGGCTTCCGCTTCTCTACTTACGCCACGTGGTGGATTCGCCAGACCATTGAGCGTGCGCTGATGAACCAGACGCGTACTATTCGTCTGCCGATTCACGTGGTGAAAGAGCTCAACATTTATCTGCGCGCTGCCCGTGAGCTGACCCAAAAGCTGGATCACGAGGCCACCGCTGAAGAGATTGCCGAACATCTTGATAAGCCGGTTGAAACGGTCAAGAAAATGTTGGGCCTCAACGAGCGGGTGTCTTCAGTGGATTACCCCATGGGTGGCGACAGCGATAAGCCGCTGATTGACACGCTCACCGACGATGAGGTGCTGGGGCCAGAAGCGTGCTTGGTGGATGGCGATGTACGCGAGCACGTGGACCACTGGTTGGATGAGCTAAGCGAGAAGCAGCGCGAGGTAGTGGTGCGTCGCTTTGGTTTACGCGGTCATGAAGCCGCCACTTTAGAAGAAGTGGGCGCTGAAATTGGCCTAACGCGTGAGCGTGTGCGTCAAATTCAGGTGGAAGCGTTAAAGAAGCTGCGCCGCTCGCTGGAAAAACAGGGGCTTTCCCTCGACGCGATTTTCGAGAGTTAATCCACGTTAGAGAGTTAAGTCAGCCATACTGGCCGAGCTTCGTCAGGCACTCATCGCGCACCGAGTCACCCGCTCGGTGCGCTGTTGTTAGGGCCGACCATTTTTTATTCAAGCCATACGCACTGCTCAACGCCCCTTGCTTGCCCTGCGAGCAGGACAATTGAGCACCTAGTGTTAGTGAGAGAGTGAGAGAGCCATGCGCCCGTTAGTGGCCCATATTGATTTGGACGCCCTGCGTCACAACTATCAACTGGCGTGCCTCTGCGCTCCGCAAAGCCGCTCAGTTGCTGTGATTAAAGCCGATGCCTATGGGCACGGTGCACTGGCCTGTGCCCGCGCCTTAGAAGCCGATGTCCCGGCGTTTGCCGTAGCGTGTATCGAAGAAGCGCTTAGCCTGCGGGAAGGAGGCATTAGCGCGCCTATTGTGCTGCTAGAGGGCATTTTTAGTGCCGATGAGCTGGCGCTCGTTGACCAGCATCGCCTATGGATCAGTGTACACAGCGCATGGCAGGTCGAGGCGCTGCTGGCCTATTCGCCTCGGCAGCCTATTCCTGTGTGGCTAAAAGTGGACTCTGGCATGCACCGGCTGGGGTTCTCACCTGAAGAAGCGCCCAGCGTCTGGCAGCGGTTGGTCAACGCCCCCCAAGTGACGGCGCTACACCTGATGAGTCACTTTGCCACCGCCGATGCCCAAGACGCCAGCTACTTCAACCGTCAGATGGCTGCTCTGCAAGCGTTAGCCGCTGAGTTGAATGCGCCGCTATGCTTGGCCAACTCACCGGCCACGCTGGCCTGGCCTGCCGCCCATGGCGACTGGAACCGTCCCGGCGTGATGCTCTATGGCAGCGACCCATTAGAAGTGGCCAACGACATCACCCAGCAGTTACGCCCTGTTATGTCCTTGCGCTCTGAAATTATGGCGCTGCGTGAACTAGCCGTGGGGGAGCAGGTGGGGTATGGCGGTCGCTGGAAAGCCAAACGCCCCTCTAAGATTGCCGTGGTTGCCGCAGGTTATGGTGATGGCTATGACCGCCACGCGGTCGATGGTACACCGGTACTGGTCAACGGCCAGCGCTGCCCCATCGCCGGTAAGGTCTCCATGGACATGCTGACGGTGGACGTCACCGACGTACCCGATGCGGTGATTGGAAGCGAAGTAGTGCTCTGGGGCACGGCCAGCAATGGCGCAGTGCTGCCGGTGGATGAAGTAGCCCGCTATTGCGATACCATTAGCTATACCCTACTGACTGGGGTGCTGCCCAGAGCGCCGCGGCGCTATCATGGGGCTCACGTTTAAACGGTTACCTGTATGTCAAAAGCGTCTTATCCGCGCTCCTTTGCGCACCCTCGTTACTGGCCGACATGGCTGGCGATTGGCCTGATGTATGTGGCTGCCTGGCTGCCCTGGCGTCTCAAACTATGGGTAGGCAAGGCCATTGGCCTGCTGGCATGGCGATTTGTGAAGCGCCGTCGGCACATCACGGCCACCAACATCGCACTTTGCTTTCCTGAAAAAAGTGCCGACGAGCAGCGCCAACTGGTTAAAGAGACCTTTATCGCCAACGGCATTGGCTTGGTGGAAACCGCCACCGGCTGGTGCCGTGATGCAGAGGGGCTGCACCATCGCGTGGCCTATCACGGGCAGGAGCACCTTGCTCGTGCCAAAGCCCAGGGTAAGGGCGTGCTGGTGGTGGGTATTCACTTCTCAACGTTGGATTTAGGCGGTGCACTGCACTCGCTATTCTTCCCAGCCGATGTGGTTTATCGACCCCACAACAATCCGCTGTTCGAGCGCTTTATGACCCGTGCCCGCTCGCGTATCTTCGGTCAAGCCATTGATCGCCATGATTTGCGCGGTGTGGTGCGCCGTATCAAAGCGGGGCATATTGTTTGGTACTCACCGGATCAGGATTTTGGCCGCGATGTGAGCGTATTCGCACCGCTGTTTGGCCAGCAGGCGGCGACGATTCGTCTTACGGCCAAAATTGCCAAAATGACGGGTGCCCCCGTGGTGCCGCTGATGTTCCACCGCAATCCGGATAACCGCACCTACACCATTGAGTGTTTGCCTGCCTTTGACAATTTCCCTAGTGGCGACGAAATGGCCGATGCCACGCGGGTGAATGCCTTTATCGAACGGGCGATTCGTAAGCACCCTGAGCAGTACCTGTGGCTGCATCGACGCTTTAAAACCCGTCCAGAGGGCGAGGCAGGTTTTTACTAACCTCATTCATAAATACCACAAAAAAAAGCCGCCCGAGGGCGGCTCAGACTGCTGACGAACCCACCTATTTTGGTGGGTTCGTTGCTTTTAGAGTAGGCGTACACTCGTGGCCTGACTCATAACCCTCATCGCGCGGTCTCAACTCATCACCGGGCATAACGACTTCTGACGAGCTAGAGATGCCCTCAGGTGACGTAACAACGTGCCAAAAAGCCGGCGCCAACGCGCCTGCGCGATTTTCTTGAGGTTCTGACAGGCTGCGGCCAGCAGACACTGCTCTTTAACGCGCTCCAAGCCTCGCATTCGTGCATAGCGGTGCCCGTGCAACTGCTTGGCGTCGGCGAAGCTGCGCTCCACCGTCTCCTTGCGTCGCTGATAGAGCTTCTTGCCTGGTTCTGTCAGCCGTCGGGCATCCACCCGATCCTTGTCGTCCTGCCAGACGTGCCGTGTGACCGTTTTTATCTGCTTGGCGTTGCGGGTACAGGTCACCAGCCGAGGGCAGCCCCGGCAGATCTTAGGATCACTGCGATAGTGGCGGTAGCCATGTCGATCCGTGGTGGCATAGATCAGCGATTGGCCCTCTGGGCACTGAT
>NZ_JAWJBT010000003.1:0-227997 GCF_046536035.1 Halomonas sp. SIMBA_159 | reverse complement strand
TCGGCCACCACTAAAAACGATACGCTTATCAAAGCAAAACCCTGGCCGAAGGGCCAGGGCTTTGTCAGCAGTCTGAGCCGCCCGAGGGCGGCTTTTCGTTGTCTGAATCAAAAGCTTAAGGCAGCGCCTTAATCGAGATTGCGAGAGTAGAAGATCTCCAGCATCTCTTTACGCAGGCGGCTTTCGATATCCCGCGCTTCTTCAAAGGTGATATCGCGGCGAGACGTGCCGAACAGGTAATTATCCAGTTCGAAGTCCTTTAGCAGCATCTTGGTGTGGAACATGTTCTCTTGATACACGTTCACGTCGATCATCTGATAGGCATGCTTGGTGTCTTCTGCCAAGTAGTCCTGGATAGACGTAATGTCGTGATCAATAAACAGTTTTTTGCCGTCCACATCCCGGGTAAAACCGCGCACCCGGTAATCCATGGTGACGATATCAGAGTCAAAACTGTGGATCAGGTAGTTCAGCGCTTTCAGCGGGCTGATATGACCACAGGTGGAAACATCGATATCCAGACGGAAGGTGCTGATGCCGTTGTCAGGGTGCGATTCCGGGTAGCTGTGCACCGTGACGTGGCTCTTGTCCAGGTGAGCAACCACGGTTTCCGGCAGCGGGCCAGGGCCCGGCTCGGTTTGGCCCGGCGTGGGGTCATCCAGCTCGTGTTCAGCGATCAGGATGGTTACGCTGGCACCGTGAGGCTCATAATCCTGGCGCGAAATGTTCAGCACGTGAGCGCCAATGATATTGGTCACGTCCTTGAGAATCTGCGTCAAACGTTCGGCGTTGTAAAGCTCATCGATATAGTCGATATAAGCCGCACGCTGCTCTTCGGTTTTGGCGTAACAGATGTCGTAAATATTGAAGCTCAACGAGCTTGTCAGGTTGTTGAACCCGTGGAGTCGGAGATTATCTGACACGTCCGAACCTCCCTATGGCAGATGAAGACACCCCGACGATCCAGCGCCGGAACCGATAAACACTTGTTACCGTGCTGACGCAGCCGCTATTCACTGAGCGGCCCCGCACTACGCAGTATGGGGAGAAACAAGCGGGCGTATTATGCCCGCCCGAGGCGAGGGTTGCATCCGACCACGCCATTTTTTTTAAACCGGGATGAAAGTGTCGCGACGTAGGGTTCAAGCCTCAACAATCTCGAAGGAGTGAGTGATCTCAACGCCACCCTTGACCAGCATAATCGAGGCGCTGCAGTACTTCTCTGCAGAAAGCTCCACCGCCCGCTGTACCTGCTTCTCTTTCAAGCTACGGCCAGTGACCACAAAGTGGACGTGAATCTTAGTAAACACGGACGGCACTTCATCGGCGCGCTCGGCATCCAGCTCGGCCACGCAGTCGGTGACATCCGCACGCGCCTTATCAAGAATGTTCAAGATATCAAACGCCGTGCAGCTGCCCATGCCCATCAGCAGCATTTCCATTGGCCGAGGGCCGGTGTTACGGCCGCCGTGGTTGGGGGGGCCATCAATCACAACGCTGTGTCCGCTACCGGATTCGGCGACGAACTGACGACCTTCTGTCCATTTTACCCGTGCTTTCACGTTGCTCTCCTCATCTTGGCGACGAAAGGTAAGTCGCGCAGCATAACATTTCTAGGGGGCGACGCACGGCTTGATCGCGCGCGGCCTGAAGGGTTCAAGTGAATTGAAGGTGTTGGTCAAGTTCGGCCAACCGCTCGGGGGTCCCCACATCGACCCAGTGGCCAGAAAAGTGCTCGCCGCTCACCCGCTTGTCTGCCATGGCCCGCTTCAATAGCGGTGCCAGCGCGAAGG
Source organism: Halomonas sp. SIMBA_159 (assembly GCF_046536035.1). Lineage (NCBI taxonomy): Bacteria > Pseudomonadati > Pseudomonadota > Gammaproteobacteria > Oceanospirillales > Halomonadaceae > Halomonas > Halomonas sp. SIMBA_159. The sequence continues at coordinate 226,204 of NZ_JAWJBT010000003.1, read as the reverse complement.
CTCCGGGCGGCTCACTGGCTACCAGCTCCGGGTGTATCAAGCTGATGCCTGCAAAGGTAAAGTGCGATTCCCCTTGCGGTGAAACGCGGCCCTGGTGTAACGCGAAATCACCGCTTGGATGATGGGCGGGGTTATTTACCAATACCAAATGCGCCAGATCATCTGTTGCCAGTGCGGAAGCATTGGGCAGATAGTCGCACCACACATCGCCGTTAACCAGTAAGAACGGCGCATCGCCTAGCTGCGGCAGTGCCTGCTGAATGCCGCCGCCGGTTTCAAGCGGGCTAGCTTCCTGGCTCCAGTGAATGCGCATCTGATAGGCCGAACCATCGCCCAGCGCTGCCCTAATCTGCTCAGCACGGTAGCTCACGTTAATGACCACTTCATTAATGCCGGCACGCTTTAAGCGCTCCAAGTGGTGCACGATCAGCGGTTTGCCCGCTACGGGCAGCAGCGGTTTAGGGCAGTGGTCAGTGAGCGGGCGCATCCGTTTGCCCAGTCCTGCCGCTAAAATCATCGCCTTCATGGCGTATTTTCCTCCAGGCGCTGCATAATCGCTGGGCGCAGCACGCTCGTTACCCAGTCGGCAAACTCGCGGTGTTGGGGCAGGGCCGCTAGGCTATCTTCTAAGTGTGCTAAAAAGTGGGGCAGTCGAGCTAAGTAGCCGTCTTTGCTGTCGCGCAGCGTCAACCGGCAAAAAATACCTAGCACTTTCAACGAGCGTTGGGCGGCCATGGCGTGGCACTGGGCTAAAAAAGTTTCCTCGCTGACCGAGCGGGTCAGGCGGCCCTCTTGCCGCGCCTGCAGGTAGAAAGTGTCAACAAAAGAGGCAAACTGTTCAGCGCTAAAGCGGCAGTAGCGGCCTCGCAGTAGCGAAATAACGTCGTAGCTGAGCGGGCCGGCCACGGCGTCCTGGAAGTCGATCATGTAAAGCGTTTGATCGTGCAGCATCAGGTTCATGGCATCGAAATCACGGTGAACGCTCACCACCGGTTGCTCTAAAGCCCGCTGGATTAAGGCATCACGCAGCGCTGCCCAGCTATCGGGAACCGGCAGCGACAGCCAGCGCCCTAGGCACCACTCGGGGAATAGGTCCAGCTCACGGCCAAGCAGGGTGGCATCGTAGGCAGGCAGCGCGGCCGGGTTAGTGCGGTTTTGCAACTGGGCAATCAGAGCGAGTGCGTCTAAATGGCTCTGCTCCGTGCGTGCTGGGTCGGTGAAGGTGGCCTGCAGCGGCGTATCGCCCAAATCATCGAGCAGCAAAAAACCGGCGTCTAAGTCGTTGGCGTGAATGTAAGGTACCGGTAGCCCGGCGGCGTGCCAGCGCGACCCAATCGCCACGAAAGGTGCGGAGTCCTCCTGGGCCGGGGGCGCATCCATCACCACTTGGGTGTCGCCGTTGGGTAGCATTAGCCGAAAATAACGCCTAAAACTGGCGTCGCCGCCTGCCGCAGAGAGACGAATGGCGGCGCTATCAAGGCCGTGGTGTTGTGCTGCCCACTGGGTGAGGGCGTCAATCCGAGAAGAGGACATGCAAGCTCCTTGCTGGTCGGGCATCATGCGGGCTGTATAATACCGATTCTGGATGCCAAGGATAACGAACATGGGCAAGCGAATCTCGCGCACCGTACCGGTTGCGCATACGCTGCTGGGCAGTTTGCTCGCTGGCGCCTCGTTTTCAGCGGTGGCGCAGGGGCAAGCACTGCCCGCAGAGGCGCTAGACTGGCAGGCCTGGAGCCAAGACGAAGCGCCGCAACAGCTGTGCCGGGGGCGCTATGTGATGCCCGGCTACCGCTTGCCAGCGGAAGAGAACCCGGAAACGCTCTCGGTGGAAACCGAAGAAGTGGACTATGCCGCCGACGGCGAAGCCCTGCTGCGTGGCGATGTCGTGCTGCGTCGGGGCAATACCGAACTGCAGGCTGAGCGTGTCTTCCTCCCGGCAGATCGCCAGCAGGTGGATGCCGAGGGCAGTTTGGCGATCCGTGATGGTCAAGCGTTAGTGCGCGGTGAGCAAGCCACGCTGATGCTGAACGAAGACCGCGCCTCGCTGAGCAATAGCCACTACGTGCTTTACGAACAGCACCTGCGCGGCCAAGCCCGCCAGCTAGAGCAGACCGGCGAAAATCAGTACCGCCTTCAAGAGGCCACGTTTACCACCTGCGACCCCGGCGCTAATAGCTGGCAACTGGTCGGTAGTGATATTCGCCTTGATCAAGCCGCGGGGTTTGGTACCGCTCGCCACGCGCGGTTGGAAGTCAAAGATGTGCCGGTCTTTTACTGGCCGTGGTTGCGCTTCCCCATTGATGACCGCCGCCATACCGGGCTGCTTTCGCCGTCAGTGAGCTTCTCAAGCGACGGCTTTGATTACACTCAGCCGTTCTACTGGAACATTGCGCCGAATCAAGATGCCACCATTACACCGCGCTGGATGTCGGACCGTGGGCTGCTGCTCAACGGCGAGTATCGCTACCTGTTGGAAGAGAGCCAAGGCTTGGTGGAGGGCGGCTATCTCGATAGCGACGGCGGCACCAATAGCGGTGACAACCGCTTTGAAGGCGATGATCGCTGGTACATTGATGCCCAGCACGCGGGCACGTTAACACCGCGCAGTGATTACCGGCTCCGTTACGGCGCCGCCAGCGACGGTCGCTATTTTGACGACTTTGGTGGCGAGTTTGGCAACAGCGACCGGGTGAGCATGGAGCGCCTTGCCCAGGTGGATTACCGCGGCGAGCGCTGGCAGTTAGATGCCCGCGCCCAAGGCTTCCAGCGCCTGGAAGACCCGCTTAGCGACACCGACCGCCCCTTTTATCGCCTGCCCAGCTTAACCGCCAACTCTGACTGGCAGTTGGGCAGCGGGCTGTATACCCAGTGGCGCTCGAACGCTACCTACTTCTGGCGCGACGTGGATGAGCGGCGGGTGCCGGAGCGCGAGGCGGCCATCGGTTCGCGCCTGCACCTGACGCCTGCGGTGGGCTGGCGCTATGAGCAGCCCTGGGGCTATATCGAGCCGCGCACCGAACTTTGGCACACTGCTTACGAGCTGGATTACGGCGACCGAGTGACCGACCGCACGACCTCACCGACGCGCAGCGTGGCAATTACCTCCATCGATAGTGGCTTGGTGTTCGAACGTGAATTGGAGCTCGGCGGGCGCGATTATCGTCAAACCCTAGAGCCCCGCGTGAACTACGCCTATGTACCGCGCACTGACCAGACCCAACTGCCCGATTTCGACAGCCGTGAGCGGGCATTCTCATGGGACCAGCTTTGGTCGCCGCACCGCTTCTCAGGTGCTGACCGCGTGGGCGATCTCAACCGCGTATCGCTAGGTGTGCAGTCGCGCTTGATCGAAGACAGCGCCGGGCGCGATCGTCTTACCTTTGGCGTAGGCCAGAGTTACTACTTCTCCGAGCGCCGTATCGACAGTGAAGGCGACCCGGATACGCTGCCGCCACGCCCAGGCGAAGACCCCTCTATTAATCCGCAGAGCCGTTACCAAGCTACTCGCGACCGCTCCCCGCTGGTCACACGCCTAGATTGGCAGATCTCTGATCGTTGGAGCACTGGGTATGAATGGCTCTACGATGACGAGCGCGAGCAGACCGAACGCTCCAGTGTAGACGTGCGCTATCGTCATCCGGAAGGGCACGTAGTGAACCTTGGCTACCGTTGGGAGATCGAAGGGTTCGATCCGAGTGTGATACCCGGCGACGATGGCTTCCGTGATTACAGCCGCGAAGAGTGGGATCTCTCGCTAGCCTGGAAAGCGAGCCCACGCATTGATTTGATTGGCCGCTACCTGCACGATCAAACCAATAATCGGCCTCTGGAGCAGCTTGCTGGCCTGCAGTGGAACGACTGCTGCTACGGCGTACAGCTGGTTTGGCGCGAATGGATTGACGATAACGATACGGCGCGGGTAGGCGATGACTTCAACGACCGCGGGCTATTTTTGCGCTTTGTGTTTCGTGGTCTAGGTGGCGTGGGTCAAGAGGCCGACGGCTACTTTGAACAGGCGATTCCTGGCTACCGCCCCACGCCTCTATAACGACCACTTTAAATAGCGACTGAAAGAGACTTTTTATGATGATCAGAAAGACCTTGCTGAGCTGCGCGCTGAAGAAACGGGCTACCCAGCTGTCTGCGGGCAGCATGATGGTGCTCTGCCTGGGCACGGGCGCGGCGTTGGTTCCGCTGACCGTTCATGCGCAAAACTTCGAGTCCACTCAGCGTCAGCAATTGGATAGCGTTGTTGCCGTTGTCAACGACGGCGTCATCTTGCGTAGCGAATTGGACAACCGGATTGTTCAAGTGGAACAGCAGGCAGCGGCCCAGGGCGGGAATTTGCCGCCGCGTAATCAGCTGGCCCAGCAAGTGCTGGAGCGTATGGTGATGGATGAAATTCAGCTTCAGATGGCGCGTCAAGCCAACCTGAGCGTGGATGACACCGAGCTAAATCGCCAGCTGCGCAGCATTGCTGAATCCAACAGCATGACGCTGGATCAGTTTGCCGATGCGGTAGAAGCCGACGGCATGACCCTGGCCGATGTGCGTGAAGACGTACGCCGTGAAATGCTGATGCGCCAAGTGCAGCAGCGCCAAATTAGCCAGCGCGTGACGGTCTCTGATCGCGATGTGGAGCGCTTCTTAAGCCAACAGCCGAGCCAGCAACAGGGTCAAGCGTTTATTGAAGAGACCCGTGCACGCCACGTGCTGATAGAGCTCACCCCCACGCGCAATGAAAGCCAAGCGCGTGCCCGTGCTCAAGAGGCACGTCAACGTTTGCAGCAGGGCGAGGACTTCGCCTCAGTGGCCCGTGAGTACAGCGACGACCGTGGTAGCGCCATGAACGGCGGCGACTTAAGCTGGGTGCGCCCAGGCCAAACGGTACCTGCGTTTGAAGAAGCCATGACATCGCTCAGCCCCAATCAGCTCTCTGAGCCGGTACGCTCTCAGTTCGGCTACCACGTCATCGAAGTGCTGGAGCGTCGTCGTCAGGATGTGACTGAAGAGAGCCGTCGTGAGCAGGTGCGCCAAGCCATCTTCCAGCGTCGTGCCAACGAAGAGCTGCAAACTTGGCAGCGTGAAATTCGTGAACAGGCCTTTGTGGATATTCGTCTGTAATGACGCTACCGCTGCTGTTAACTACCGGTGAGCCCGCCGGTATTGGCCCAGAATTGACGCTGATGCTGGCCGCCCGTGGGCAGTTGGTCAACACCGTAGCGGTGGGCGACCCGCAGATGCTACGCCAGCGCGCCGAGCTGCTAGCGCTAGCAGTAGAGGTCGTCGAAGCCGCACCCGGCAGTTTGGAAGTGTCATCACCCGGGCGTTTGGTGGTATGGCCTGCTGCGCTGCGTGCGCCTGCTACACCAGGGGTGCTTAATCCTGCCAACGCCAGCTACGTGCTAGAAACGCTGCAAATTGCCGTGGACGCCTGCCAAGCAGGGCAGGCCGCGGCGATGGTCACCGCGCCGCTGCATAAAGGGGTGGTTATCGAAGGCGGCTTTCCCCACTTCACCGGCCATACCGAGTGGTTGCGCGATGCCTGCGGCGTGGATGACGTGGTGATGCTACTGGCGACCGATGCCGCCTTGCACGCCAAGAATCCACTCTGGCAAGGGGGCGGCGATTTGCGTGTGGCCCTAGTAACGACCCATCTGCCGCTGCGTGATGTGGCTGATGCCATCACGTTTGAGCGGGTCACCCAGATTAGCCGCCTGCTGGCCGCTGACCTGCAGCGCCAGTTTGGTATCCCGAATCCGCGAATCGCCGTGTGTGGCCTCAACCCTCATGCGGGGGAGGATGGTCATTTGGGCCGCGAAGAGCTGGATATTATTACCCCTGCCCTCGATGCTCTGCGCGCCGAAGGGTTGGATATCCAAGGGCCGTTGCCCGCCGATACGCTGTTCACTCCTCGCCACTTAGCTGGGGTCGATGCGGTGCTCGCGATGTATCACGACCAGGGCCTAGCAGTGCTAAAATACGCAGGCTTTGGGCAAGCGGCGAATATTACGCTTGGCCTGCCGCTGGTGCGCACCTCGGTGGACCACGGCACCGCGCTGGATTTAGCAGGCCGCGGCGTAGCGGACCCCAATAGCCTGGGCGTCGCGCTCGCCCTCGCGCAGCGCCTTGCTGCTCAGCGCGCCAGAGCCCTGGCCGCTTCATGAATCAACCCTCCAAGGAACACTGTTAGATGTCTCAAGTGCCTCAGCAGCACCGTGCTCGTAAACGCTTCGGTCAAAACTTTCTGCGTGACCTCGGCATTATTTCGCGTATCGTCCGCGCCATTGGGCCACGCGAAGGCGACCGACTCGTCGAAATTGGCCCTGGGCAAGGCGCACTGACGGCACCGCTGTTAGAGGCGACTGGCAAGCTGGAAGTGATCGAACTCGACCGCGACCTGATTCCTGGCCTGCGGGTACAGTTTTTTAACTACCCCGAGTTCGTGATTCATGAAGGCGACGCGCTGAAGTTCGATTTTGCCGAACTAAAGGGCGAAGGCCCGGCGCTGCGGGTAGTGGGTAACTTGCCCTATAACATCTCAACGCCGCTGATTGTGCATCTGCTGACCATGGGCAATGCGATTGCCGATATGCACTTCATGCTGCAAAAAGAGGTAGTGGAGCGCTTAGCTGCCGAGCCGGGCAGCACCGATTGGGGCCGCCTTTCGGTGATGGCGCAGTACTACTGTCAGGTTGATCAGCTGTTCATCGTGCCGCCGGAAGCCTTTGTGCCTCGCCCGAAGGTGGATTCTGCGATTGTGCGCCTGACGCCCCACGCAAGCCTTCCGCATACTGCTGATGACCCCGCGCTGCTGTTTGAGTTGGTGAAGCTGGCGTTTGGTCAGCGCCGCAAAACGCTGCGGAACAATCTAAAAGGACGGGTAAGCGTTGAGACGCTAGAAGCGCTGGGCATCGACCCTGCCCGTCGCCCGCAAACCTTGACGGTGGCGGAGTACGTCACGATTGCCAACCAAGTCGCCGCCGATGATGCAGCCAGCGCAACGGTAGACAGTCCTGCGTCGGGGGGCGACGAGGCGTGAGTGGCTTAGACATTGAGGTCAGCGTCACCCCGGAGTTTCGTGATGCGGAGTCGAGCGACAGCGAATCCCGCTACGTGTTTAGCTACACCGTGACGGTGCACAACCAAAGCCCGCACAGCGTGCAGCTGATGGCGCGTTACTGGAAGATCACCCAGGGTAGCGGCGATAGCCAAGAGGTGCGTGGCAAAGGCGTGGTGGGCCAGCAGCCGTTAATCGGCCCTGGCCAGCGTTTTCGTTATACCAGTCGGGCGATTTTGCAAACGCCGGTCGGCGTGATGGAAGGTGCTTACACCCTGCTCAATACGTACACCCAGCGGGCCTTTGATGTGCCCATTTCGCCGTTTCGGCTCGCCGTGCCCCGTCAGCTGCATTAACGCCGATTAAGTCCGGCGTGTCAGGGTCAGCTCACGATCAAGATGGTCGCACAGACGTAACGCCAGTTGCACGATGGTCAGCGTGGGGTTGGCGTGCCCTGCGCTTGGAAAAACGCTTGAACCTGCCACAAACATATTCTCTTGGTCGAACAGCCGACAGTCGCTATTGACGATGCCCTGTTCGGCGCTGTGACTCATGCGGGTGCCGCCCATATGGTGCCTTCCTGCTAGCTCGCCCTCGCTGGGCATCGTGACGGGCTGGACGGCTAGCCAGTCGGCTAGCTGCAGGCGACCGATATTCTCATTCAGCAAGTGCTCACCCAACAGCAGCAGGCTTTCGCGGATGGTATGGCGATCCAGCGCTGATTGCCGCCAGACAAGCCGGCTGCGGGGGATACCAAACTCATCCACCTCAGTGCCAAGCTCCACACGATTCTCAAAACGCGGCTCCTGTTCCCAGGCGGCGCGCAGCATCACACCGTGCATGACGCGGCCTTGGGCTTGCCAGGTAGCTAACTGTTCACCTAGTGATGGAGCCTGCAGTGCTAGTGCTTCGATCAACTGCTGGGTTGCCTCTGCGTTCATGCGGTGTAGGCGCAAGCCGCAGTTGAGCAGTTGACGCTTAGCGAGCATCTCAGGTGTAGGCGATAAAAAGACGTTGTACTCCTGATCAAGCCCCAACGCCTGCGGCTCAAACAGCAGCGCCTGGCCTACCGAGGCATGAGGGTGCTCCATCCAATAGCGGCCTAGAGTAGTGGCATTGCCGATAAGCTGCCCATGGGACTGCCGGTTTAACCACAGCAGCAGGCGTGAGTTTTCGATGCCGCCGCAGGCCAGCACAAAAAAACGTGCGTGTACGTGGCACTCGTCCCCTTGAAAACTGCGTAACGTCGCACGCTCAACGCGGCCATTATGGCTTTCAAGCCCGACCAGGTTGGCGGTTAAACAGTAATCAACATTGGAGGAGGCATTCAGCGCAGGGGCGTATTTATCTTTAAGCCGAACGGGGTCCCCTAAAGAGAAGTAGATACGTTCAAACCCTGAGCCGGTGACGGGGTAGTCGGCGTGGGGTAGCGTTAAGTTCAGCAGCGTAGCGGCGCTTGCGAAGTAAGGCGCGAGCGCATCTTGGGTGATTGGCCACGCGGTGTCAGGCGATGCTGCTTTTGCGATAAAATCATGAGCGTCTAACGGCCTGCAAACCCCGCCCCAATGGTTGCTGGAACCGCCGAGGTAGCGTAGGCGCGCATCATCTAAAGGGATGTACGGGTCGCCAACGATATCGCCGCGATAAATCGCTTGGGAGCGCTCACTATAAGAGGCTTCGCCGCCTTCACATAGCAGCGTGCGGTGACCTTGCTGGGCCAGCGTGACGGCCATGGCAATCCCGGCAGCCCCGGCGCCAATAATACAGATGTCGTAATTATTCTCTTGGGCGGCGAGTGTTTCAAAGGCGAGATACATTAGCGGTCTTCAGCGCGTAGCAGCCAGCCGTTTACCAGTTCGGCGGCCGGTGTGGGCGCTGGCTGTGCAGCCGCTACGGGCCATCGGCTCAGGGTAAGTACCGCTCCGGTGGAAAAGAGCAGGCTTTTTAAAACGCCTCGACGGGTAAGATCAATAGATGGGGGGCGCGGAAAGTAAGGGCTCATTAGCGTATTGTTATCCTTAACAGAGAGTCACGAGCTGTCTAATCACATAGTGATGTAACTTTGCCGATTGCTCCAGAATTTTTGTGCCGCCGAAGGAGGAGCGTCGAAGCGTTATCCTGAGTCACTTTGCGTGTTGTCTGTCACCTTTATTCAATTCATCACAAGGCCTTAGCCTATGAGTACGTACGTCATTGGCGATCTCCACGGCTGCCATGCCGAATTTGTCAGCCTGCTGGAAAAGCTCCACTTCAATCCGGCTCAGGATACGCTTTGGCTGGTAGGAGATCTGATTAATCGCGGCCCCGGCTCGCTCGCCTGCTTGCAAGAGGCCAAGGCGCTGGGCAGAGCCGTGCGCTGTGTGTTGGGTAACCACGATTTTCACCTGTTGGTGGTCGCCCGTGGGGGCGGCAAACTGAAGAAAAACGATACGTTGGACGATATTCTCGCCTCGCCCCAGCGGGAAGCGCTGCTTGATTGGCTGCAGAGCCAGCCGTTAGCGATTCAAGAAGGCAATACGTTAATGACCCACGCTGGGGTGTTGCCGAGCTGGAGTGCTGAGCAGGCGCTGGCGCTGAGCGGTGAAGTGCAGGCGGCGCTACACAGTGAAAGCGCGGGTGCGTTTCTGACCCAGCTGTTCGGCAATCAGCCTGACCGTTTCCGGGAGGACTTGGAAGGCGTGGATCGCCTGCGCTGCATCGTTAACGTGTTTACCCGCATGCGCTTCATTGATGCGCAGGAGCGCCTCGATTTTGCCGCCAAGGAGGGGCTCGATAGCGCACCGACAGGCTTTGCCCCCTGGTTTCAATTTGCTCGTCAGGATGATCTGCACATTCTGTTTGGCCACTGGGCGGCGCTGGAAGGGCGCACGCCGAATGCGAATGTCAACGTTCAAGCGCTGGATACCGGCTGCGTGTGGGGTGGCTCACTCACCGCGATGAACCTAGACACTGGTGAACGCACCAGCGTGCCAAGCTTGCAAGGAGGCCGTTAAGTGTTTCAACAGGATGTATTGACCCAAGGGCTTGATGTTTACCGAGTAGGCGGCGCGGTGCGGGATGCGCTGCTGGGCTGGCCGGTAGTGGATCACGACTGGGTAGTGGTAGGCGCCACGCCAGAAGCGATGCGTCAGCGGGGTTTTAAGCCCGTTGGCCGTGATTTTCCGGTGTTTTTGCACCCGCACACCGCGGAAGAGTATGCGCTGGCGCGCACGGAGCGTAAATCTGGCCATGGCTACAGTGGTTTCGAGGTGTATGCCAGTCCTGATGTGACACTGGAGGAGGATCTCTCCCGGCGTGACCTGACGATCAATGCCATCGCCCAAGGGCCAGGCGGCCAACTGACAGACCCCTTTCACGGCCAGCAGGATATTGAGCAGCGCCTGCTGCGCCATGTATCGCCTGCGTTTAGCGAAGACCCGCTGCGGGTGCTGCGTACCGCACGTTTTCTAGCCCGCTATGCTCACCTGGGCTTTACCATTGCCCCAGAGACCCACACGCTGATGCGTGAAGTAAGCCAAAGCGGTGAGCTTGGCCACTTAGCCGCAGAGCGGGTGTGGGTAGAAACCGAGAAAGCGTTGGGCGAACCTAACCCTGAACGCTACTTCACCACACTAAACGAGTGCCAGGCGCTTGCCACTTGGTGGCCTGAGCTTGCCGAGGACGAGATGTTAACCGCCGCGCTCGCTGAAATACCAAGTGCGCCTGAGGAGCCTTCATTGCCGTTGGCCCACTGGCGCTACGCGCTGCTGGTCTCGCTGCTGAGTGATGAGCAGCGGGATGCGCTAGCGAGCAGGCTGCGGCTGCCCAACGCGGTGGCGCAGTTGGCTCGCCATACTGCGCTGACGAAAGCGCTGCTCAATGAGCCGTTAAACGACGAGCGAGTGTTGCACTGGCTGGAGCGGCTGGATGGCTGGCGCAAACCTGCCCAGGTAGCGGCGCAGCTAGCGCTTGTTAGTCGCCTGGCACCTGAGCGCCAAGCGGTGCTGCGCGCTGCGTGGCAGGTAGCGCAAGCGGTCAGCCCGCAAACGCTGCTGAGCGAGGGGTATCGGGGAGCAGCTTTAGGAGAAGCACTGCGCCAGCATCGGCAGAAGGCGGTTGCAGGCGCGTTAGGCGAGGGGTAATCGCGCTAGCGCGCCATCGCCGCACGAGGCTGCGGGTCGGCTTGGGAGACCCAGCGGCCCCGCCAGTGAAAATCAATCGCCCACAGGCGTTGGTCGCCCAGTTTAAACCGCTTCCATAGCGTGCTGTAGGGGGTTTGGCAGGCGGGGTGGCGCTCGTTGGGTAGCAGCTCAGCAAGCGGCTGGAGCACAAAGGCGTTACGGGTGATTTCGCCGCGGGGCAGAGTGACGTCATCTATCGTTCCGCAGGCATCACCGACCGTTAGCAGGTCAATATCTAGGGCGCGAGGGCTGCATTTCACCATGTCAGGCGTGCGACCGTGGGCGATTTCGAGCTGTTTGGACCACGCCTGCAGCTTACGCACTGACCAGTCGCTGTAAAACGCCACCACTAGATTGTAGAAGTTGCGACTATCTTTAAAGCCCACTGGCTCGCTCTCAAAAATGCGCGAAATCTGCAGTGGGCCAAACGTATCTTCTAGAGCGTCCAAGCACAGACGAATATGGGTGTCGGGGTCGATGTTGCTGCCTAAACTAAGCGTCACCAAGTTCATAAATGCGTGCCCTAGGTGGCCTCCGGTAGCGTACCGCGAGTAATTTCAAGGCCAACGCTCGCCGCTTGAGGAACAGCGCCAGGCTTGCGAACCGTCATGCGTAGCCAGCTGATGGGGAATTCATGTTGCAGGCAGGCCGCTAGGCGTTCTGCAAAGGTTTCCACCAGCGCGAACTGGTGCTCATTGGCGAACTGCTGGATTCGCTGGCAAATCGCGGCATAATCAAGCGTTAAGCGTAAATCATCCGTGGCGGCGGCAGGCCGGATATCCGTTGCCAGCGATAGATCCAGGCTCAGCGATTGCGTTATCGTGCGTTCCCAGTCGTATACACCGATGACGGTATCTACGCTGAGTGCTTCGATCAAAATGCGGTCCACAGGCCTTCCCCCAGGGTCAACAAGCGGGCGATTGTACTTGAGGATGACCAGAAACGACAGTAAGGCAGCGGCGTTGGCCGCCAATGCCAGGGTGGGCAGGCCATGATATGGATAGTGATCGGCTATTTAAGCGGCAGTTGGCTGGCGGCAGTGAGCGTGTGCCGCTGGGCAGGCGTTGCCGATCCTCGGTTTTGTGGCTCCTGTAATCCAGGTTTTTCTAACGTACTACGCCTGTATGGCCCGCGACTCGCCGCCACCACGCTGCTGTTGGATGCGCTAAAAGGAGTGCCCGCAGTGCTGGCTGCGAAGCTGCTGGCGCTGCCGGTATGGCTGCAGGGGCTAGTAGGCTTGGCCGTGTTGCTGGGTCACAGCTACCCCATCTGGCATGGTTTCCGTGGTGGCAAATCGGTTTCCAGTGCGTTTGGCGTGCTGTTGGTGCTAGTGCCCAGCGTAGCGCTGCTGGTGGCGCTGTGCTGGGCGTTGTTAGCGTGGCGATTACGCACTGCCGCAGCGGCATCGCTCGTCAGTGCGCTGTTGGCGCCGCTGCTATGCCTTTGGCTAGCCCCCGGTTACGTCAGCGTAGTTGGGGGCTTCAGTCTATTAGTGCTGGCCCGTCACGGCCTCAATATTCGCCGCTTACGCCGAGGAGAAGAGCCCCACCTGTGAGGCTAGGCGTTGGAATAGGCGCTTGAGTAGCCGCTTGAGTTAAACCGGCGCTGTTAGCGTATCAAGCGGCCAGCGTGGAGTGGCCTGCATTACGCCGTCATTATCGCGCTCGCCTGCTGCTAAGCGCTGCGCACCGACATAGGCAATCATGGCACCGTTGTCAGTGCAGAAGCGGCCTCGGGGGTAATAGGCGCGCGCCTGACGCTTTTGCGTTTCCAGCGCTAGCCGTTCACGCAGGCGCGTATTGGCGCTGACGCCGCCTGCCATTACGATGCGCTTCAGCCCTGTTTGGTCGAGCGCACGGCGGCACTTAATCACCAGCGTATCCACCACGGCCTCTTCAAAGGCCCGGGCCACATCGGCTTTGGCCTGCTCATCAAGCTCGCCCGCTGCTTCTAGCTGGCGAATTGCAGTGAGGGTGTGGGTTTTTAAACCTGAAAAGCTGAAGTCTAGGCCGGGGCGGTCGGTCATTGGGCGTGGAAAGCGAAACCGCTTCGGGTCGCCCTGTTCGGCAAGCTTGGCCACCAGCGGGCCGCCAGGATAAGCAAGGCCGAGCATTTTCGCGGCTTTATCGAAGGCTTCTCCAGCAGCGTCATCCACCGACTCTCCCAATAATTGGTAGTCCCCCAGCCCGTGGACTTCTACAAGCTGGGTGTGCCCGCCCGAGACCAGGAGCGCCACAAAGGGGAACTCCGGCGCATCATCTTCAAGCATCGGGGCGAGTAGGTGACCTTCCATATGATGAACGCCAAGCACGGGGATGTTCAACGCTTTGGCCATGCCATGGGCAGTGCTCGCGCCTACCATCAGTGCGCCCACCAAGCCAGGGCCTGCGGTGTAGGCAATGCCGTCTAGGTCGCCTCGGGTGAGGTTGGCATCTGCGAGTACTTGTTCAATCAACGGCAGCAGTTTGCGGGTGTGATCCCGAGAGGCTAGTTCAGGCACCACGCCGCCGTACTCCGCATGCATAGCAATCTGGCTATACAACGCATCGGCCAGCAGGCCTTGGCCACCGGTGAACGCGGTATCGTAAATGGCGACGCCGGTTTCGTCGCAAGACGTTTCAATGCCCAGTACGCGCATAGCAAAAGAACTCGTGTGGGTGGTAAGGCAGAGGTTTAAAACCGCCTAGTTTAGCATTGTGGCAGTGAAGGGGCGTAAGCATTTGCAAAGATCGCCAACCACGACTAGACTACTGTGCGCTGTAAAAACTGGGTCGTACACCGTCTTGTTCGGTGTGCGTACTATCCGAACTCAAGACTCCTTAAGGTAGGTGAGTGCTTAATGCCTTCTGTAAAAGTACGTGATAACGAGCCGTTTGACGTCGCCCTGCGTCGCTTCAAGCGTTCTTGCGAAAAAGCTGGCGTTCTCTCTGAAGTACGTCGTCGCGAGCACTACGAGAAGCCGACTGCTGAGCGCAAGCGCAAAGCGGCAGCTGCCGTAAAACGTCACGCTAAGAAGTTGCAGCGTGAGCGTAAGCGTTTCGAACGGCTCTATTGATCCGTACCTGGGGATAGCCTGCGCAGTTAGCCGGTTATCTCAAGAGGGATGCCAAGCGGCCGCCACTAGGTGGCCGTTTGTTTTTCGTTCTGTGACGTGTGTTTTGGCAGTTTAAGGTGATCAGGCGCGCTGCCTGATGACGTTAAACTCGCCCGTAAGCGCTTTGCGCGAGGATGCCCGCAGTTCATGGCAGGTCAAATTCCACAGCGTTTTATTGATGATCTGCTTGGCCGCGTCGACGTGGTTGAGGTCGTGGGCGAACGCGTACAGCTGAAAAAAGCAGGTCGTAATTTTTCAGGCCTGTGCCCCTTCCATCAAGAAAAATCGCCATCGTTTACCGTCAGTGCCGACAAGCAGTTCTACCACTGCTTTGGCTGTGGCGCTCACGGTAATGCGCTGCGTTTTTTGATGGAGTACGACAAGCTGCCGTTTCCTGAGGCCGTGGAGCAGTTAGCCGGGCGTTTAGGGTTGGATGTGCCGCGGGAAGGCGCTGATGACCCCCGTGCCCAGCAGCGGGAAAAAAAGCGCAAAGAGGGCGTTAACCTGCTGGAAGTGGCCGGAAGCTTTTATCGCGAACGGCTCAAAATGCAGGAAGGGCAAAGCGCCCAGCGCTATTTGCAGGGGCGCGGGCTTTCACCAGAAGTGATGGCCACCTACGGGATTGGCTATGCCCCCGGCGGTTGGGAAGCGTTAAAGCAGCACCTCAGTGCAAAAGGTATCAGTGAGCCGGTGCAGGTGGAGTACGGCCTGCTGATTCATCGCGAAGATACCGGCCGTACTTATGACCGCTTTCGTGATCGGGTCATGTTCCCAATTCGCGATCTGCGTGGCCGTACCCTAGGCTTTGGCGGCCGGGTCATGGGCGATGAGCAGCCTAAATACCTCAATTCGCCAGAAACGCCTGTCTTTCATAAGGGACGCGAGCTATATGGTTTATATGAGGCGCGCCAAGCCTCTAGCAAACTAGAGCAGCTGGTGATTGTGGAAGGCTACATGGATGTAGTGGCACTGGCTCAGTATGGCATTCATAACGCTGTGGCGACCTTGGGCACAGCGACCACGGAAGACCATTTAAGCCGCTTATTCCGGCTAGTGAGTCGAGTGGTGTTTTGCTTCGATGGTGACCGTGCGGGTCGTCAGGCAGCCAGTCGCGCCTTAGAGACGGCGCTGCCGCAGATGATCGACGGTCGCGAAGCGCGCTTTCTGTTTCTACCGGAAGGAGACGACCCTGACTCGCTGGTGCGCCGCGAGGGCAGTGAAGCGTTTCAGGATCGCGTCACCTGTGCCATGCCGCTTTCGGAGTTTCTCTTTGAACAGGCCGCCCAAGGGCGCGATCTCAACATGGTTGAGGGGCGCGAGCGGTTTGCCAGTCAGGTGCTGGAGGCGTTGAACAAAGTGCCTGATGGCATGCTCAAATCGCTGCTGCTTGAGTCGCTAGCCAAACGCAGTGGGCTGACGCAGGCACAGTTGCAGGGGCTGTTGGATAAACGCGCTGCTGCATCTGCTCCTAAAGAGTCGGCGCAGTGGGAGCCCGTTGATGAGCCGCTGTCGCCGCTTCCCGTAGAAGGCGCGGAGCGGCAGCCCGCGCGCCGTCCGCGTCGCCAGGGGGCTGCACCACGCGCACTCTCGGTCGTTAGCCGTATTGTGCAGGTGCTGCTGCATGAGCCCCGCTTGGTAGAAGTACTGCCTGAGTCACTGGATTGGCTGCCGGAAGAGAGTGAAGAAGCGCCGCTGTGTCGAGATCTTATCGTGCTGCTGCGCGCTGGTCGCTACCGTAGCCCGCAGGTGGTGTTGGCACACTTTCAAGGAAGCCAAGAGGGGCAGATGCTCGCAGAGCTTGCGCAGCGTGAGCTGCTGATTCCCAAGGCAACGCGGGAGACAGAGCTTCTGGGGCTGGTCCAGCATTTGGTGGATCAACGTCGCAGGCGTTCGCCCCAAGAGGAGTATGACGCGCTGTTGGCGTTAGAGCGTGAAGGGCAAAAACTCGATAAGGCACAGCGGCAGCGGTTAGCCGAGCTGATGATGGAGCTTATTCAGCATCGTTAGTGCTAAATCAAGGCAAAACAGAAGTGCAGGGTTGAATTCCTGGGCTTCAGCACCACATACAGGTTAGTCGCCAGGCGCTGGCCTAACCGAACAACCTAACACACCTGAATGACCGCGCAAATACGTTTCACTGGAAAAATTCCAGCTATTTACGCTATACTGTTCGGCTTGTTGAGTTTAATCGATTCAGCGCCCCAGGTGTTTCATTCTTCTTCGTCGAGATAGGGTTTCTATGGCTGGAAATGCGCAGCAGCAGTCACGTCTGAAGGAGTTGATCGCGCGCGGCAAGGAACAGGGCTACCTGACCTATGCCGAGGTCAACGACCATCTACCCGAGGATATCGCCGACCCGGATCAAGTGGAAGACATCATTGGCATGATCAACGACATGGGTATTAGTGTCGTTGAAGAAGCGCCAGATGAAGACACTTTGATGATGTCGGATCACTCCACGGACGAGTCCGCTGCGGAAGAGGCCGTCGCGGCCCTCGCCGCCGTGGAAAGCGACGTCGGTCGCACCACCGACCCCGTACGTATGTACATGCGTGAAATGGGGACGGTTGAGCTTTTGACCCGTGAAGGCGAAATTGAAATCGCCAAACGGATCGAAGAAGGCACGCGGGAAGTGATGTCTGCACTGGCTTATTTGCCGGGTGCAGTTGCCTCTATTCTTGAAGCCTACGACGCTACCCAGGATGAAGAAGCCCCTGGGCGCTTATCTGACCTGTTCTCTGGCTTTATCGACCCCGACGAAGGTATTCCGGGCGTTGCTGAAGCGGAAGTGCCGGAGCCTGTCGTTGAAGCTGAGCTGAGCGATGATGATGATATCGACAGCGACGATGACGACGAAGAGGACGACACTACCGCCAGTGAAGGTGGCCCGGACCCCGAAGAGGCGAAGGCCCGCTTTGAACAGATTCGCGAGCAAAATGCTGCCGTTGAAGCCGCGCTGGCTAAGCATGGTCGTGGCAGCGCAGAACTCAAGGCTGAGCAAGCTCGCCTAGCGGAGCTGTTCTCGCCGATTAAGCTGGTGCCCAAGCATTTCGAGCGTTTGGTCGGTCAGATCCGTATCAGCGTTGAACAGGTGCGTGCCCAGGAAAAAGCGGTCATGCAGCTGTGCGTCAAAAAAGCCAAAGTGCCGCGCAAGACGTTTATCAAGTCCTTCCCAGGTAATGAGTCCGACCAGAAATGGTTGGATGCTTTCCAGGAAGCGCAGCCTAAGTATGCCGATCGCCTAGAGCCGCTGCGTGCCGATATCGCTCGCTCACAGCGCAAGATTGCCTTTGAAGAAGACATGGTGCAGCTCACCGTGGCCGACCTGAAGGAAGTCAATCGCAAGCTCTCGATTGGTGAAGCGAAAGCGCGTCGCGCCAAGAAAGAGATGGTTGAGGCGAACTTGCGCTTGGTGATCTCGATTGCCAAGAAGTACACCAACCGTGGCCTGCAGTTCCTGGATTTAATCCAGGAGGGCAACATCGGCTTGATGAAGGCGGTAGACAAGTTCGAATACCGTCGCGGCTACAAGTTCTCGACCTACGCCACGTGGTGGATTCGCCAGGCGATTACCCGCTCTATTGCGGATCAGGCGCGCACCATCCGTATTCCGGTACACATGATTGAGACCATTAATAAGCTCAATCGCGTATCGCGTCAGATGCTTCAGGAGATGGGCCGCGAGCCGACGCCTGAAGAGCTGGGCGAGCGCCTTGAAATGCCGGAAGACAAGGTACGCAAAGTCCTTAAAATTGCCAAAGAGCCGATCTCCATGGAGACGCCGATTGGTGATGACGACGATTCGCACCTGGGCGACTTTATCGAAGACGGCACCATGCTGCTGCCGATTGATATGGCCACCGGCGAAGGCTTGATCGAAGCGACCCGCAACGTTCTCGGTGGTCTGACCGCCCGCGAAGCGAAAGTACTGCGTATGCGTTTTGGTATCGATATGAATACCGATCACACGCTGGAAGAGGTGGGCAAGCAGTTTGACGTTACCCGCGAGCGGATTCGTCAGATTGAAGCCAAAGCGCTGCGCAAGCTGCGCCACCCCAGCCGCTCAGAGCCGCTGCGTTCGTTCTTGGACGAGTGAAGGCCGCGAGTAGTGAAGCGTGAGTGGTGAATAGCGTCGCCACGAAGACCAAAAAGCCCGCCGTTCAGAGAACGGTGGGCTTTTTGTGTTATGCCGTTTAAAGCTTACAGCGTGTAGTACGTGGCAGAGCCTGGGCCAACCGGCAGGCCAAAGACAAACACCCAGATAAAGAACAGCAGACTCCAGCCACTCAGCATAAACAGTGTGTAAGGCAGCATCAGTGCTACCAACGTACCAATGCCCATATCGTTGCGGTAGCGGGTAGCCACCGCCAGAATCAGGCCGAAATAGCTCATCATTGGGGTGATCAGATTGGTGACGGAATCACCAATCCGGTACGCGGCTTGGATCACTTCCGGGGCATAGCCCATCAGCATTAGCATGGGCACGAAAATTGGTGCGGTGACTGCCCACTGCGCCGACGCGCTACCCAGCGACAGGTTTACAAACGCGCACATGAGAATGAACAGCGCAAACAGGCCAGGGCCGCGCAGGCCAAGAGAGTCCAGCAAATCCGCCCCCGCCACCGCCGTGACGGTGCCAAAGTTGCTCCAGTTAAATAGCGCAACAAACTGGGCAGCAAAGAACACCAACACGATATAGAGCCCGAGGCTGCTCATGCTTTTGGCCATGGCATCGACCACATCGCGGTCATTTTGCATGGTGCCTGCCAAGCGGCCGTAAACGAAGCCAAGCACGGTGAAGGCGACGGCTACAATGACGACAATGCCACGCAGGAAAGGCGAACCGCTGACGAGGCCCGTTTCCGGGTGGCGTAAAATACCGCTTTCCGGAACCACCATCACTGCGACCAGCGCAATGAGGGCCAGGGTAGCTAAGCCGGTACCTTTTAGTGCCCGCTTTTCAGTGGGCGCCAGGCCCTCCATACGGTTCTGGTCGATATCGCTATCCGCATAGGCGGAGTCAAAATTGCCAAGCTTAGGTTCCACAATGCGCTCGGTGACCAAGCCGCCAATGAGGGTGACAAAGAAGGTGCTGGCAAACATAAAGAACCAGTTGGCTTCAGCCCCGACCGAGTAGGTAGGGTCGAGTAACCGTGCCGCTTCCTGGGTAATGCCAGAGAGCAACGGGTCGACGGTGCCGATCAACAGGTTGGCACTGTAGCCGCCGGAGACGCCACAAAACGCTGCCGCCAGGCCCGCCAGTGGGTGTCGCCCTAAGGAGTGAAAGATCATCGCCGCTAGCGGAATCAGTACCACATAGCCAAGCTCGGCGGCCATGTTCGACATAATCCCAGCAAACACCACCGCATAGGTCACAATGCGCGGTGAACGGTTGAGCACCAGTGCGCGCATACTGGCCGATAGCAGGCCAGAGTGCTCGGCAACGCCCACCCCCAACATAGCGACCAGCACCGTGCCCAGAGGCGCAAAGCTGGTGAAGTTCGTCACCATTTCGGTCACTAAGCGGCGTAGTCCTTCCGCATTTAAGAGCGAATTCACTGCAATCCATTCGCCTTCATTGGCTGGGCGTGGGTCAGCAACCGACACGCCCAAGGCACCGGCAATGCCGCTAGCCACGACGACCAGTACGCAGAGAATGGCAAACAGCGTCACCGGGTGTGGCAGCAGATTGCCCAGCCACTCAACGCTATCAAGAAAGCGAGTAAATGCCCCGCGTTTTAGGTTTTCTTCACGACTTTGTGGATTTTTCATAAGGTTTATATCGTTGGTAGGTTATTTTTCAGCAAAAAATGCCCATATAGGTGTGATGGTCGACACTACGTTGATGACGCAAGCGGCGCAAACGGCTTTACGTATAGCGAGATGTAAAAAATGAAACGCCGCTGACCCAGTGGGGCAGCGGCGTTTCAGTGAATGGAGAAGAAGAGGGGTTAAAGCGCTAGGCGTGAGCGATGGATGCGCCGAGCGAGGAAGAAGAGTTCTATCATCGCAAACAGAATCAAGCTGTAGCCGAGTAGCTCAATAGCCTCCTCAGCGATATCTTTAAAATCGCGGATATAGTTCTCTTCCAGAACCGCGCGCCAAAAATCCTGACGACCATAAAGGCGTGAAAATATATAGGTGACCAGCACGCCTGCCGCAAATAGCCCAAACGAAAACGTATTGCTGTAGTGGCGAAACTCATCCAGAAAACGCTGCCGGTGAAGAATGACCCAGACAAGGCTTGGCAGCACAATCAGTGCTACAACAAACTTCCAGGTGTTGTCGGCGACGTAGTAATCCAAAAAGTAGTCCTGCTCGCGCACCAGTGATGCCGATACAAACGCTAAGAGCAGCAGCGTCATCGTTGGCCACACTTTCAGCACTTGGCGTACATAAATCAGCAGAGCGCAGCAACTGGCGAGTACAAGCGTTTGCGTAAACTCGGTAAAGCCAAGTTCGGTATAGCGCACCTCGGGCAAATACAACACCTCTAGGTAGCCGCCTTGGGCAATACCGCCAATGGCAAGGGTGTAAAGCGTGGCACGAAGTAGGGCGGTGCGAAAACTAATCGCCCAGGGGGGAGACGGTGACATACCAATATCCTTATCGGGGAAGCGAGGCAAATAAACATGCAATAACGGATGTTCATTATATCGTCACCTTTGTGTGCTCGCACGCCTAACCTTCTGCATATCGCTCGACGGCCATTGGATAAAGCTGCAAAGTAGCCGCCAGATAGAAGTGAATATCGGGTAGAGAACAGTAGTAAAAACGACCGTTGAGGGGCGGGCACTGTTATGGCAATTAGCGTATTTGATCTATTTCGGATCGGCATTGGCCCATCCAGCTCACATACCGTAGGCCCCATGCGGGCAGCGCGGGATTTCGTGATGGCGCTGACAGCGCCCGATATCAGCCGTGTTGTGGTAAGGCTACACGGCTCGCTGGCAGCGACCGGTGTTGGTCACGGCACTGATAACGCCGTGGTGATGGGATTGATGGGCGAGACGCCAGAGGCGGTTGAGCTTGATACCATCGCAAAACGCTTAGCCGCATTGGATAACAGCGAGCCATTGAAGCTTCCCAACGGCCAAGCGCTAGCGTTTCAGCGCGCACGAGATATCGAATGGGATGAGACCTGCCTGCCGTTTCATCCTAACGCCATGGTCCTCACGGCGTATCAAGGCGATACGGTGATCAATACGAACACCTATTACTCTTTGGGCGGTGGATTTTATGTGGACCAGGCCTGCGCTGACCGAGGCGGGCTGGATGAAGACAAAACAGCGCTGCCTTATCCCTTCGAGTCGGCAAATGAGCTACTGGCACTGTGTCAGCAGCATGGCTTGAGCATCAGCGAACTGATGTTAGAAAACGAGAAAGCGTGGAGAAGCGAAGCCGCGATACGCGACGCATTACTCACCATTTGGCACGCCATGCGCCAGAGTATCGATAATGGCCTGGAGGCCACCGGGCGCCTACCGGGCGGCTTAAATGTCCGTCGCCGCGCCCACTCACTGCATCAGCAGCTGCTCTCGCCGCCCGCCAACCAGCGCCTGATTGTCACCAGTTTCACCGTGATGGATTGGGTCAACCTGTTTGCGCTAGCGGTGAATGAAGAGAATGCTGCCGGAAAGCGGATGGTGACCGCGCCAACTAACGGGGCTGCAGGCATTGTGCCCGCCGTGCTGGCCTATTACTTGAAATTTGAACCTGATGCCTGCGATGCCGACGTAGTGAATTTTTTGCTGACCGCCGGTGCCATGGGCATTCTCTGCAAAAAGAATGCCTCCATTTCGGGGGCTGAAGTAGGCTGCCAAGGTGAGGTGGGATCGGCCTGCGCCATGGCCGCCGCTGGGCTTGCTGAAGTGTTGGGCGGCACGCCCAAGCAGGTAGAAAACGCCGCAGAGATTGGGCTGGAGCATAACCTGGGCCTCACCTGTGATCCGATTGCTGGGTTAGTGCAGGTGCCCTGTATTGAGCGCAACGCCATTGCCTCGGTCAAGGCGATTAATGCCGCCCGCATGGCGTTACACGGCGACGGCGATCACTTTGTCTCGCTGGATAAAGTGATTCGCACCATGCGCGATACCGGCCGCGATATGCAGGATAAGTACAAAGAGACCTCTAAAGGCGGCCTCGCGGTCAACGCGATTGAGTGTTAAGTCGTGGGCAGCGTCGTGGCAATATTCGCTACCAAGTAGTCCACCAACTGGCGAATTTTCGGCGATAAGTGGCGGTGGCGGGGGTAGACCGCCCACACCGCCGTATCGTTATGCTGAAAAGGCTCCAGGACTGACACCAGCTCACCGCTGGCCAAGTAAGGGGCTACGTAGTAGTCCGGCAGTTGGGCAAGCCCTAGCCCTTTGAGCGCAGCATCAAGTAACGCAGGCCCAGAGTTACCGCTCCAACACCCCTCGACTTTTACCTCGCGGCGCTGGCCGTTAACTTCAAAGAGCCAGTTAGGGCGCGAGCCGATCAGGCAGCGATGCTGGCTCAGCTCGGAAAGCGTATGAGGCCTGGGGGCCTGGCGGAAATAAGCGTTAGAGCCCACCACGTACTCCCGCCGTTCGCAAAGCCGTCGAGCAATCAGGCTGGAATCCTTCAGCACACCCATGCGAATAGCAATGTCATAGCCCTCTTCGATCAGCTCCACCGGTCGGTTGGTAAAGTGCATATGCACTTCAAGCTGCGGATGCAGGCGCTGAAAATCATTCACTAGCGGGGCGATGTAGCGCTCACCAAAGGTCGTCGCCGAGGTGAGTTTGAGTAACCCATGAGGTTTGGCCTGAAGCTCGCTGATCACCTGCTCGGCATCCCGCAGCCCGTCAAACAGATGGCGGCAGTGCTCGACATAAAGCGCTCCCGCATCGGTTAACCGAATCTGTCGCGTGGTACGGTAGAGCAGCTGTACGCCAAGCTGGTTCTCTAACTGGCTAACCAAGCGGCTGATATGGGAGGTGGATACTTTTAAGTGACGTGCGGCGGCGGAGAACGTGCCCAGCCTCACGACCTCCACAAACGCTTCGATGCGATCCCAGCGCTGCATGCATGACCCTTACACGTTAGATTGTTGCCCAGTGGCAATAATCTTGTGAGTGTATCCCGCTTTATCCTCTCCGCCTAGCTGACCTACACTGCAAGTCTCTTTCGCGTATTAATGGAGTGCCTTGCTGATGTCGATGATCTCTTCACGTTGGTCTCGCCGTGCCCTAGTTGCTGCCGTCAGCGCTAGTTGGGTAGCCGCTGCACAGGCAGAGCTGCCTGCCCAGCAGCAGGAACAGGCGTCCGGCTGGTTCCGGATGATGGTAGGTGAGTACGAAGTAACAGCACTGTATGACGGCCATACGTCTCTGAATACATCGCTATTATCCGGCATGGAACAAGATGAGATTCTGCGTCATCTCGATGCGCTGTTTATTGATGCCGAAAGCGGTGTGCAAACTGCCGTGAACGCTTTTTTGGTGCATACCGGCGAGAACTTGGTGCTGGTGGATGCAGGTTCAGCGGCTTGTTTCGGTCCGACCTTGGGCCAAGTGGAGAAGAATTTACGCGCTTCCGGCTACGCGCCTGAAGATGTCGATACGATTTTGATGACCCACCTGCATCCAGATCACGTGTGTGGCCTTGCAGACGAAAATGGCGACGCGATCTACCCTAATGCGGAACTTCGAGCGAGCCAAGACGATGCCGACTTCTGGCTGGACAAAGAGCGCTCTCAAGCGCTGCCGGAAGAGCAGCGCGCCTTCTTCACTATGGCGCAAGACGCCGTAGCACCCTATCAAGAATCAGATCGTTTCAGCCCCTTTGAGCAGGGTGATGAGCTGTTAATGGGCATCGTGGCGCAAGACACCCATGGGCATACGCCGGGTCATGCCAGCTTCATGCTGAACAGCGATGACGACTCGATGTTGGTGTGGGGCGATGTCGTACACAACTACGGCGTACAGTTTGCGGATCCCAGCGTCACGATTGAGTTTGACTCTGATCCGGAGCAGGCAGCGAGCACCCGCCAAGCCGTGCTGGAAAGCGCGGTAGCCGATAAGCACTGGGTGGCTGGTGCGCATATGCCGTTCCCAGGGATTGGCCATATTGTCGAAGATTCAGAAGGCTACCGCTGGCTGCCCATTGAGTTTGGGCCTGTCAGTAGCGATAGCGAGTAACCCATCATCTTTTAGCGAGCACGTTAACGCGTGCTCGCTGCTATATAAGTAGGAGCTATTATGAAATCACGTGCTGCGGTTGCATTAGAAGCGGGTAAGCCCCTTGAGTTAGTTGAGATTGATGTAGAAGGCCCGAAGGCGGGAGAAGTACTGGTCAAAATGGCCGCTACCAGCGTGTGCCATACGGATGCCTACACGCTGTCTGGCGCTGACCCAGAGGGTAACTTCCCGGCGGTACTCGGCCACGAAGGGGCGGGCGTGGTTCAGGAAGTGGGCGAAGGTGTTACCAGCCTCAAGCCTGGCGATCATGTTATTCCGCTTTACACCGCCGAGTGCGGCAAGTGTAAGTTCTGCCTCTCAGGTAAAACCAACCTCTGTGGTAGCGTACGTGCCACTCAGGGTAAAGGCGTCATGCCAGACGGCACGTCACGCTTCTCGCTAGACGGCAAAATGCTGCACCACTACATGGGCACCTCCACGTTTAGTGAGTACACCGTGCTGCCGGAAGTATCGCTGGCGGTGGTCTCCAAAGAAGCGCCTATGGATAAAATCTGCCTGTTGGGCTGCGGTGTGACCACCGGTATTGGCGCGGTACTCAACACCGCGAAAGTAGAGCCGGGCTCTACCGTTGCCGTGTTCGGCCTGGGGGCCATTGGTCTGGCAGTGATTCAGGGCGCGGTGATGGCGAAAGCATCTAAAATTATCGCTATCGATGTTAATGCGGATAAATTTGCGCTGGCCAAGCAGTTTGGCGCCACGGATTTCGTCAACCCGAAAGATTACAGCGACCCGATTCAGCAAGTCATCGTTGATATGACCGATGGCGGCGTCGACTACTCGTTTGAGTGTATCGGCAACGTCAACGTGATGCGCTCAGCGCTTGAGTGCTGCCACAAAGGCTGGGGTGAATCAATCATTATCGGCGTGGCGGGTGCTGGCGAAGAGATCTCAACCCGCCCCTTCCAACTGGTGACCGGCCGCGTTTGGAAAGGCTCGGCGTTCGGTGGTGTGAAAGGCCGTAGCGAGTTGCCGGGCTACGTGGATCGCTATATGAATGGCGAGCTCAACATCGACGACTTTATTACCCACGATATGCCGTTTGAGAAGATTAACGAAGCGTTTGAGTTGCTGCACGCAGGCAAGAGCATTCGTACCGTACTGCATTACTGAGTATTATCTAGCTAACAAAACCGGGTAAACGAACGCGGTAGGGGCAACCCACCGCGTTTTCATCTTCTCAAGGAGCCTACCCCATGAGCATGAGTGAAACTTTAGAACTGGTGTCGGCCAACCGCAGCTGCGGCGGCTGGCACAAGCGCTACCGCCACTACTCCCGGGCGCTGGATTGCGACATGGTCTTCGCCGTGTACCTGCCACCCCAGGCAGAAAACGAGCGTGTACCGCTGTTATGGTGGCTATCGGGCCTGACCTGCAACGACGAAAACTTTATGCAGAAGGCTGGCGCGCACCGCATTGCCGCCGAATTAGGCGTGGCGATTGTCTGCCCGGATACCAGCCCGCGTGGCACCGATCTTCCCGGCGAGCACGATAGCTATGACCTTGGCTCCGGGGCAGGTTTCTACGTGAACGCCACCCAAGCGCCGTGGAAAACGAACTACCGCATGTACGATTACGTGATTGAAGAGCTACCCTCGGTGGTTCGCCAGCACTTCCCGGTTAACGGTCGCGAATCTATCAGCGGTCACTCCATGGGCGGCCATGGGGCGCTAATCCTGGCCCTGCGCCATCCTGGCAGGTTCCGCTCGGTATCCGCCTTTGCGCCGATTGTGAACCCGATGAACTGCCCCTGGGGACAAAAAGCGTTTACCAGCTATCTGGGAGAGGACCATTCACGCTGGCGCCAGTACGATGCCTGCGAGTTAGTGGCGAACGGTGCTTCCCGTCAGCGGCTGTTTATCGACCAAGGCGAAGCGGACCAGTTCCTGGAAGAGCAGCTCATGCCCGAGCGTTTGGAAGCCGTGTGTGAAGAGCATGACCACCCGCTCACGCTGCGTCGCCAGCCGGGCTACGATCACAGCTACTTCTTTATCGCCTCGTTCATTGAGGACCATTTGCGCTATCATGCGGAACACCTCATGAAACGCTAAGGATTCCGAGATGCTCAATCGCGCACTGCGCCGTTTTCTTCGTCTGTTATGGCGTCTTATTTGGCGTGGTGCGCTTGGGTTTGTGGTGCTCTCCGTTGCCCTGGTGCTGCTATTTCGCTTTGTTCCCCCACCAGGTTCTATGGTGATGGTTGAGCGTAAGGTACAAAGCTGGATAAACAGTGAACCGATTGATATTCAGCGCCAGTGGCGCAGTTGGGAGAACTTATCCAGCAATGCCAAACTGGCGGTGATTTCCGCCGAGGATCAGCGTTTTCCTGAGCATCGCGGGTTTGATTTCGTAGAGATGCGTCGCGCCTGGGAAGCGAGCCGAGACGGTGAGCGACTGCGCGGTGCCAGCACCCTGAGCCAGCAAACCGCCAAAAACGTGTTTTTATGGAGCGGGCGCAGCTGGGTACGCAAAGGGCTGGAGGCGTGGTTTACCCTGCTGATTGAAACGCTATGGGGCAAGCAGCGGATCTTAGAGGTATATCTCAACGTCGCAGAGTGGGATACCGGGGTTTTCGGTTTAGAAGCCGCGGCTAACCACTATTTCGGTGCCTCAGGCAGTGCGCTTACCGAACGTCAGGCAAGCCTTTTAGCGGCTATCTTACCCAGCCCACGCACCCGTAGCGCTTCTCGCCCCGACGCTCAGGTTGAGCGCCGGGGCCAGTGGATTCGTCAGCAGATGCGTAATTTGGGCGGGACAGCTTACCTAGAGCGGCTGTAACGGCATGATACCGCCTCAGAGAGGCGGCCTAGTCGTATTTTTCGGCTTCTACGGTGGGCAGCGCGCCCACCTGCGGGCGAGCAAAATAGTAGCCCTGCTGTACGTGAATGCCCAGTGCCAACAGGCAGCGCGACTCGTCACGGGTTTCTACACCTTCGGCAACGAGTTGGGTGCCCAAGGTGCGTGCCAACGCTACCATGCTTTTTAGAATGGCTTGGCGGCGGATATTGCTATCGCAGCCCATGACGAGTTCACGATCAATTTTGAGCGTATCGGGACGCAAATCGGTGAGCAGGTCCAAGTTCGCGTACCCGTTGCCGAAATCATCCAACGACGTGGTAAAGCCCATACGGCGATAGCTGTCGATGATATTGCGCATGTGCGCACGATCAACCACTCGCTCAGTTTCCGTGATCTCGAAATTCAGCCGCTCCGTGGGCCAGCCCACACGGTGAGATGTTTCTAGCGTGGATTGAATACAGGCTTCTGGTTCATAGACGGCATTGGGCAGAAAGTTAATTGATAACCGCTCTGTCATGCCCAGCTCACTGGCAAGCTCAATCGCTTTGACTCGGCAGGCCTGATCAAAGCGGTACATTAACTCATCGGTGACTTGGTCGAGAATCGAGAACGCCGATTCGCCGTTAATGCCGCGCACCAGGGCTTCGTAATAAACGACCTGCCGCTGAATCACATCCACGATTGGCTGAAAAGCCATTGTGAATACGAAAGGAACCGGTGTATCGCAGCGGTTGCAAACGCCGTTTACCCTGGCGCAATGAGGTTGTGCAGTCATTTTTTTCCAAGCCCTGGAATTTTCATCATTATCATATAATTTATGTCGTTGAAGGTCTTACCACCATCACTACTCCAGCGATAGCAATCACCATGCCTGCTAAGCCCAGCAGCGGTAAGCGCTCGTCAAATAGCCACCACGCCTGTAGCGCGGTGACCGGAGGCACAAGATAAAAAAGACTCGCCACACGGGAAGCCTCCCCCTTTTTTATCAAGGCCATCAATAGCAGGATAGCGGCAATTGATAGAATCAGCACGAGCCAGCCAAGCGTAAGAATAAACGTTGTGCTCCACTCGACCTCGCGGGTTTCGAATAATAGCGCGCCGACCCCCAATAGCCCGCCAGCGGCCATATATTGAATCACCGCTCCAGAAAGCAGCGGCATACTGGTGCAGTAGCGTTTTTGGTAAAGCGTTCCCAGGGAAATGCCCACTAGAGCTGCCATGACGCTGATCAAAGCACCTGCACCAAAACCGCTAAACAGCGTGCCGCCAAGCTCCAGCTTACTGCCTAGTACTAAGCTAATGCCAAGTAGGCCCAGCATTAGGCCCAGCCACTGCTGTTTCGTTAGCCGCTCCCCCAATAAGGGGCCTGCGCAGACGGCGGTTAATAGCGGTTGAAGGCCCACTAACAGAGCAGCCAAGCCCGCGGGCATGCCTAAATAAATACCGTAAAACACACCACCCAAATAGGTGCCGTGCACTAGCAAACCGGATACTGCGATGTGTTTCCATAACCTGGGTGATGAAGGCCAAGAAATGCCCATCAGCCACGTCAGAGGAATGAGCAGCGAAAGTGTCAGCACAAAACGGATAAACAAAAAGGTGAAAGGCTCCGCATAAGGGAGGCCAAATTTTGCGCCGATAAAGCCTGTGCTCCATAAAAGAACAAAAACCCCGGGCATGGCAGCAAGCCCTAGTTTGGCCGCATCTTTTTCTTTTAAGGCATTGAAATTAATAGACATAATGCTCCTAGAACAGCATGCTTTCTGGCTGGCATGGCTTACGTTTTGTTCTTTTTGTTACTCAGTTTTACATAAAGGATTGAACCTGGGCGTGAACGGCGCGTCACAGTGGGCACATTCATAACGCGCCAATGAGGTTTCTTACTATGCAACGTATGACTGCTTTGTTCTCTGCTGCACTTCTCGCAACTGGTCTGCTGGCGGGTACTGCCCAAGCCCAGCAAGGTGAAGGCCAAGCGCAAGATCCGATGGCTACGCAGCAAGCGCCTGCTCAAGATTTTTCTGATCAGCAGCTACAGCAGTTCGCCGATGCTTCTCAAGAAATCGCCGTGATCTCGCAAGAGTACACACAGCGTCTGCAGGAAGCGGAAGACGAAACCGCCCAACAGGAAGTTCGCTCTGAAGCTAACGACCGCATGATCGAAGTTGTCGAAGATAGCGGTCTGGATGTCGACACCTTCAATGCGATTGGTCAGTCTATTCAGCAAGATCCGGAAATGATGCAGCGCGTTCAAGAAATGGCTAGCCAGTCGTAAGCGCCATTTCCTACGTGTTTCACTAAAGGCTATGCGGATAGTGCCAGATTTTCCTTAACGTGCGAAGTATCTACATATCGTTAGCCGAACAAAGCCCAGCGCCTACGCGCTGGGCTTTTTTTGTGGCGCCTTTCTTTTTATCGGCATGCTTTCGGCCCAAGGGTTGTCGGTGATCACGGTTCAAGACAAACTTAGCCCAGGAATGGCTGCCATATAGCCAACGAATGAGAGACAGCGCCCGGCAGGAGAGCGTATGGATGTTGAGCTATTAGAAATACGCCAACATATGGGGCAGTTTCCCCCGTTTGATGGTTTATCAGATGAACTGCTGGACGCGATTGCCGAGCAGGTAGAGGTCAGCTACTTCAAAACGGGTAGTGATATCTTGACGCTTGAGGATACGCTGAACGAGCTCTGCTACATTCGCAGCGGCGCGGTTGAGGTATATCGCCGCCAAGGCGAGCTCTATAACCGCTTGGGAGAGGGCGATATTTTTGGCCACTTTAGCCTGCTGCGTAACCATAAGGTGCGTTTCCCCGCCAAAGCCATCGAAGACACGCTGATTTACTTTATCCCCGACGCGGTGTTTCAGCGCCTGTGTGAAGAGGATGATGACTTTGCTGATTTTGTTGAGCTGGAGCGCCCACGCTTAGAAACCGCCGCCGAGCAGCAAAAGAAGTCGAACGACATGATGGTGACCCGCATTCGTAAGCTGGTCACTCGTTACCCAGTGATGGTGGAATCTACCACCAGCGTGCAGCAGGCGGCCAAACAGATTATTGATGCCCAGGCCTCTGCGGTGCTGGTAATTAATGAAGGCAGCGATAATCCGCGCTACAGCTTTCAAGATAGCGAAGGCAAAACCTGGCAGATGTGCGGCATTCTTACCGATAGTGATTTTCGCACGCGGGTGGTGGCTGAGGGCCTATCGCCCAGCACGCCCATTGGCGAGGTGATTTCTGAACGGCTGATTACTATTCAGTCGGATGCCTCGGTGTATGAGGCCATGCTGACGATGCTGCGTAGCAATGTTCATCACCTGCCGGTGCTTTACCGCCAGCGTCCGGTAGGCGTGGTGCACTTATCCGATATTATCCGCTATGAAACGCACAGCGGGCTCTACTTGGTTAGCAACATCTTTAACCAATCCAGCGCTCAAGGGCTCGCCAAGCTCGCGCCGGACGTTCGAGCGGCATTCGTACGCATGGTGCAGGAGGGTGCTAACTCGCAAATGGTGGGCAGCGCGCTCTCCACGATTGGGCGCAGCTTCACTCGCCGGCTGCTGGAGCTGGCAGAAGATGCTCTCGGGCCGCCGCCGGTGCCGTACTGCTATATGGTTAATGGCTCTATGGCACGCAACGAGCAGAGTATTGTCACCGACCAGGATAACGCGCTGATTCTCTCGGATGATTTTATTCCCGAAGAGCACGACGAGTACTTCCATGCCCTGGCGGCGTTCGTCAGCGACGGCTTGGCCGCCTGTGGCTACACCTACTGTAAGGGCGATGTGATGGCCACCAACCGCCAGTGGCGTCAGCCGCTGGCGGTATGGAAACGCTACTTTCAGGACTGGATGGCTAATCCAACGCCAGAGAAGCTGCTGCACAGCTCGATCTTTTTCGATCTCGACAGTATCTACGGGGAAGACCTCTTTGTAGAAACATTGCAGGACTTGATTGCCCAGATGGCACCCAAGTCGCCGCTATTTCTGGCGGCCATGGCGCGCAATGCGCTTAACCGCACGCCGCCGCTGGGCTTTTTCCGCACCTTCGTGATGGAGAAAGATGGCAAGCACAACAACTCCATCAACCTCAAGCGGCGCGGTACGGCCCCAATGGTCGATCTTATCAGGGTGCATGCACTGGCCTGCGGTTCGAAAGCGCAAAACTCCTTCCAGCGTTTAGACGACATCAGTAAAACGCAGCTGCTCGCCACTGGGGTGAGCGATAAGCTGAGCTATGCGCTGGAATTTTTGTGCATGTCGCGGATCCGCCATCAGATGATAGATCTGCAAGAGGAGCGCGTGCCGGATAACAACATCGAGCCGGAAAATGTGGAAGATAGCGAACGGCATACGCTGAAAGATGCCTTCCAAGTGCTCAGCAATGCTCAGAAATTTTTGAAATTTCGCTATCCCGTTCCTACCCAACGGCAGGGACGCTGATATGCACGGCATAAGACCGCGCCCAAAAGTTACCCAGGCCGATTGGGCAGGCTACATGGCCGCCCGCGCTGAGCGAGCCCAGGATGAGATGCTGAAGCGCTTTTTCAGTACGCCGATGCCCGACCCTGAAACGCCCTTATCAGAAGTGCCGATGGTCGCGCTGGATATGGAAACCACGGGGCTGGATGAGCGCCGTCACGGGATTGTGAGCATTGGTGTGGTGCCGTTTACGCTAGGGCGTATTCCTATGGCTCAGCGCCGCTACTGGGTGGTAAAGCCACCCCGGCCTCTGGATGAGGCATCGATTGCTTACCATCACATTACGCACTCAGAGGTGGCCGATGCGCCAGACCTAGACGGCGTGTTGGATGAGCTGTTAGCGGTGCTGGCAGGGCGTGTTGTGGTGGTTCACTTTCGCAACATTGAGCGTCCCTTTCTCGATGCAGCCGTTAAAGCCCGGCGAGGAGAAGGGGTCTTGTTTCCTATGATTGATACCATGTCATTGGAAGCACGCCTGCATCGACAAACCCTCTGGGCACGCTTTCGTCGCTGGCTGGGCCGCCCGCCGGTATCGATTCGTTTGAATGCCAGCCGTGAACGCTATGGCTTACCCCCTTACCAAGGGCATCACGCCCTGGTGGATGCGCTGGCCACCGCCGAGCTGCTGCAAGCGCAAATTGCCAATCGTTACTCGCCTGACACGCCGCTGAAAGCTGTGTGGTGTTGAAAGGGCAAATGCTATTGAAAGAATAAACAACGCAAACGGGCAGCCCTAGGGCTGCCCGTTTGCGTATTGCTAACATCAAGCGCTCGTGGTTAGACCGCTTTGGGTTCGCTCATCAAGCCTTTGATAATGGCATAGCAGGCCACTAGCAGAATGATGGTGAACGGGAACCCGGTCGAGACGGCCATGGTCTGCAGTGCGGTCAAACCGCCGCCCAGCAGCAGAGCAATCGCAATCGCGCCTTCGATAATCGCCCAGAACACGCGCTGCGGTTTCGGTGCATCTACTTTACCGCCAGCGGTGATGGAGTCGATAACCAGCGAGCCGGAATCCGAGGACGTCACGAAGAAGATCACTACCAGCAGAATCGCGATAAACGAGGTGATTTGCGACAGCGGCAGCTGCTCTAGCATGATAAACAGCTGCAAATCGACGCCTGCATCACGTACGGCTTCAATGCCTTGGCTGACGTACTGATCAATGGCCGTGCCACCGAAGGTGGTCATCCAAAGTACCGATACCACCGACGGTACGATCAGCACGGAGATCAGGAATTCACGGACGGTACGACCACGCGACACCCGTGCGATAAACATACCGACGTACGGGGACCAGGAGATCCACCATGCCCAGTAGAAGGCGGTCCAGCCTTGGCTAAAGTTCGCGTCTTCACGGCCAAACGGGTTGGAAAGCGCCGGTAAGTGAACCACGTAGTTCACTAGGTTCTCAAAGAAGCCGGTAGCGATCAGCAAGGTTGGGCCAACCGCGATCACAAAGAACAGCAGCAGTGCGGCCATGGCGATATTGATTTTGGACAGCAGCTGAACACCTTTATCAACCCCGGCCATAATAGAACCGATCGCAATAATGGTGATGCCGATAATCAGCAGAATCATCGTGATGTCGCTTTCCGGCGCGCCGAACAGGTACGTCAAACCAGCTGCTGCTTGGGTAGCGCCCAGACCAAGCGACGTGGCCAAACCAAACAGCGTGGCGAATACCGCCAGAATATCAATCAGGTGACCCGGCCAACCCCATACGCGCTCACCCAGCAGCGGGTAAAACACCGAACGCATAGAAAGCGGGAGGCCTTTGTTGAACGAGAACAGCGCCAGCGATAGGGCAACTACCGCATAAATCGCCCACGGGTGCAGGCCCCAGTGGAAGATAGTCGCGGCCATACCCAGTGCAGCAGCACCTGCGGTATCGCCTTCAGCACCAGCTAACGGCGCCCAGCTGCCACCGTCTAACGAGGTGCCAAAGTGGGTCAGCGGCTCGTTGACACCGAAGAACATCAAGCCAATACCCATACCTGCTGCAAACAGCATGGAGAACCAGCCGGTATAGGTGAAGTCTGGCTTGGCATCTGCGCCGCCGATGCGGATTTTACCCAGCGGTGAGACAATCAACCCTAAGCACAGGATGACAAAAATGTTAGCGGCGAGAATAAAGAACCACGCCAGGTTACCGGTTAAGAAGCCAAAGATAGCATCGTAAACTGGCGCAATCGTATCTTGCAGTGCAAGGGTGAGCACAACAAATAGCAACACTACGACCGCTGAAATGGAAAAAACCTTGCCGTGTAGGTCAAGGTTAATCCCCATCGCATTGGTAGTAATGTTGTCCTGACCGATCACATAGTCTGTGTCAATCAAATTCGCCGGGCCATCAGGGGCGGGGATGCCTTCTGAAGCCGGCTCTTCAGCGGGACGCTTAGAGTCAGG
Organism: Halomonas sp. SIMBA_159; assembly: GCF_046536035.1. NCBI lineage: Bacteria > Pseudomonadati > Pseudomonadota > Gammaproteobacteria > Oceanospirillales > Halomonadaceae > Halomonas > Halomonas sp. SIMBA_159. Next base: position 191,978 of record NZ_JAWJBT010000003.1, on the reverse strand, counting down.
GTTATCCACAGGAGTCTCTCCATGTCGAACAGAAATCGCTATACGCACGTTTATTGACCAGCGGTAAACCTCTGGCCAATAACAAGTACGATAGCAGGCGTGCATTACATTAATAACATTAGCAAACGTTGCTTAATATCTATTCAACGCGCGCGCACATTACCACGAAAAAGCACTACGTTTACAACGACAACAGAGGGCCTAAGCCCTCTGTTATTTAACGCTTGGGCAGGGCATTTAGCTATTGAGCCACTGCTCAACCACATCTTGGTTGTCTTCAACCCACTGTTTAGCGTTCTCGTAGGGGTCGCTGCCATCTTCTTGGTTCATCAGCATGACCTCACCCATCTGTTCGGGGGTCCACTCAAACGCATCCAGAATCGCGTAAGCTTCGGGCATATCTTCTTTCAGGCCGCTACGTACCACGGTATGGATCTGCTCGGCACCGCCGTAGACGTTTTCCGGGTCTTCAAGATATTTCACATCAAAGCGCGCGAACATCCAGTGAGGTGTCCAGCTGGTGACAACGATGTCTTCTTCGTTTTGAATCGCGCTGGCGAGAGCCGCGGTCATGGTGGCGCCGCTACCGCTACGCAGGTTCAGCCCGAGGTCATAGGTATCCACAACCTCTTCGGTGATCGACATTAAGCCTGCACCGGGGTCAATACCGATGATCTCGCCATTAAAGCTGTCGGCGTTATCGTTCAGGTCAGCAATGGAGTCCACGTCGGTATATTCAGGAACCACTAAGCCAAGCTTAGTACCGTCTAGGTTGACGCCTAAATCTTCGGTGTTTTCGCCTACCCGCTCCATGTAGTCAGCGTGGGTAGTGGGCAGCCAAGCCGCTACGATGGCATCAGCATCGCCAGTAGAAAGTGCTTGGAACATGGCCGCAGCGGAGAGGGAAGTCAGCTCTACCTCAAAACCTGCCTGCTCAAGAACAGCGGCTACCACATTGGTCGATGCAACCTCGGAAGACCACTCTACATAGGCTAGATTCACGGTGCCCTGATCTTGGGCTTGGGCTAAGCCGCCTGCGGCAATACCAGTACCGGCCACGAGGGCTAATGAGGCGAGACGGATGCGGTGATTCAACGTACGAGTTTTCATTCACTTGCTCCCTTGATGTGCAGTGGCTGTCGCCACTGCGGTATATGTAGCTTGTATTGGCTTAACGTGAGTTGCGTGTCGGCACTTTTAGCATGGTCACTGCGTACTTATCGATCAAGTACCCTGGTCAACGCAGAACCAATGGCGATTACGAGCGGCGCGATTTGCGCAGCGACTGCGTCAATCGGTCTAGCAGCATGGCCAGGATCACTACGGCAATACCCGCTTCGAAGCCATCGCCGGGGCGCAGGCGTTGAATAGCGCGCCATACTTCACTGCCCAGGCCGTCGGCACCGATCATGGCGGCAATCACTACCATGGAAAGCGCTAGCATGATGGTTTGGTTAATACCGGCCATCACGGTAGGCAGCGACAGTGGCAACTGCACCTTGAAGAGTTTTTGGCCGCGGGTCGCGCCATAGGCATCAGCCGCTTCAATTAACTCCACCGGTACTTGGCGGATACCCAAAGTGGTAAAGCGAATGGCGGGCGGCATCGAGAAAATCACTGTCGCGAAAATAGCCGAGACCGAGCCAATACCGAAAAACGGAATAGCAGGAATGAGGTACACAAACGCGGGCATGGTCTGCATAAAATCCAGCATCGGCATGATCAGTCGGTAGAGCCGCTCAGAAAGCGCCGCCGCAATACCCACTGGCAAAGCGATCACGACAGCCACTAGCGTCGCGATCACCACTAGCGTGAGCGTCTCAATCATGGGGTTCCAAAGCCCCAGGTTCCAAATCAGCGCAAGGCCTGCGACGGCACCAATGGCTAAACGTGTGCTCGCTAGTTTCCAGCACAGTAGCGCGATGATAGCTAACAGCGCCCATTCAGGCAGCCACATCAGGCCATCGTTAAGGCTATTGATACCGGTTTGGGTAATGCGGGAAATGCCGCGCGTGACGATGGAATACTCACTGGTCAGCCAAGTCAGGCCGCCCTCAATCCAGCTACCCAAAGGAATGCGTGGGATCTCCATTACTGTTCTCCTGCTCGTGCCAGTTCATCCAAAACCGCGCCTTTTACCACAACGCCTAAAAGGCGCTGCTGCTCATCCACAACGGCAATCGGGTAGCTCTTTTCGCTAAACATGGCGAAGAGGTTTTGCAGAGGCTCCTCTGGCGGCACTTTGCGGAAATCTTGGGTCAAGTGGTCAGTAATGGTTTCCGCTTTTGCCTCAATGGCACGGCTAGCCGCGTCGGCTTCCAGCAGGCCAAGCAATTGGCGGTCACGGTCCGTCACGTAAATAGAGTCAATGCTGTGGTCGCGCATCCGGTGCAGTGCGGTGCGCGGGCCATCGCTACTTCTGGCGGTGGTGCGCACTGGGCGCATAGCGCTTTCAGCAGTGAGGATGCGCGAGCGATCCACGCCCTCAATAAAGCGGCGCACATACTCATCGGCAGGTTTGGTGAGAATCTCTTCGGGCGTACCGATCTGCACGACTTCGCCGTCTTTCAGCAGCACGATCCGGTCACCGATATTGAGCGCTTCATCCAGATCGTGAGTAATGAAGACGGTTGTCTTCTGCATTTTATTTTGCAGCTGCAGAAGCTCTTGCTGCATATCCTTACGTATGAGCGGGTCAAGCGCGGAGAACGCTTCATCCATCAGCAGTACGCTGGCATCGTTGGCCAACGCGCGGGCAAGACCCACACGCTGCTGCATACCGCCGGAGAGCTGGTTAGGGTAAGCATCTTCCCACCCCTCTAAACCCACCTGCTTGAGCGCGTTATGGGCAATGGAGTGACGTTCCGATTTTTCGACGCCGCGAATTTCCAGGCCGAACTCGGCATTTTGCTGCACGGTGCGGTGTGGGAAGAGCGCGAAGTTTTGGAAAACCATCGAGAAATGGCGACGGCGACACTCTAATAGCGCTTTTTCTCCCAGTGTCGGGATATTTTCGCCATCAATAACGATCTCGCCTTCGGTGGTGTCGATCAGGCGGTTAAGGCAGCGAATCAGCGTGGATTTACCTGAGCCGGATAGGCCCATAATCACCAGCAATTCACCTTCATAGACATCGAAAGAGATATTGGATAGGCCCAGCGTTTGGCCGGTTTTTTCTAGAATTTCAGGGCGCTTAAGCCCTTGGTCACGAAGCTCAAGGGCTTTTTTCGGCTGTTTGCCAAACACCTTGCTTAAGCCGCGTACCTGAATTTTGACAGGGCGTGTCTCGTCCATCAGCGGTGCCTTTTGATTGAATGAGCAGCCTTGTGTCGTTACTCAATGCGCATACCTGCGGTACTTCTATGCTTCCCTGCAAGCAGCGACACAAAACGGTTCATAAGTAAAAGTTAAGATTATATTTGATAATTTATTAAAAAATATTATACATAAATGAATACGATGTGTCACAACGCTCCCGCCAGCAGGGCCAATTTACGCCACATGTGTCATTTTGCACCCCCTCTAATGCCTCTGATATGGCAGTTCATCGCAACCTTGTTTTATCACCATGTTATTGATTTAGAAAGATAAAAAAATATTTAGGCCAGGTTGGCACGAACTGTGAAGGTATCTGGTTAAGTAGCACAGTTGAAAACGGAGGTAATCCTTATGGATAAGCAAGCTAGCCCAATGAAAAAGCGATCACGTGGTTTAACGCTCTGCATGTTAGCAGCGACCGTCAGTACCCTAGCCCTTGCAGGCTGCGGTAACGGTGAAGAGGAAATGCCCCCAGCACAGCAGCCTGAGACGATGGAGCAGGATGCCACAACTTCCACCGCTCCAGAGGCTGAAGATAATGCTGCCATGGCCGATCCAGCAACGGATCCTGCCATGGCGGAAGAACCGATGACTGAAGAATCGATGACCGAAGAATCGATGAACAGCGACCCAGGCTTAGGTGAAGACCCAGCCGCTACTCAAGAGCCAATGCCAGAAGAGTCTCAAGCAGCAGGAGACCCTGAAGAGAATCCAGGCTTTGGTGAAGGCACCGACCCAATGCCGGGTGCGGATGACTCCACCCCAGAAGATGCCGCCAATGGCGATGAAGATGACGAAATGACTAACGGCCAGTAGCCGTCAACGCTCCCTACGATGGTAAGCCGACCCAGCTGTCTGTTCCCTGCGGCTGCTCCACACGGTTTATCATCCTTTTCGCCCCCGCGCCCGCGGGGGCTTTTTTTTGCCTAACAAACGCGCTTGCTCAAAGCATGCTTGAGTTTTGCAAGTTGGCGGGCAGCCGCTAAGGTTAGGTAAGCAGTCGCCATAGTGGCGGCCGCTCGTTTATTAACAAGGAAGGAGAACGACATGATGTCACGATTCAGTCATACACGCTGGTTGGCACTGCTGCTGAGTGCACTGTTAATGGCAGGCGTACTATCGGGCTGCGGTGATGCGGAACCGCCCACCACAGGTTCAGAGGAGCTGGAACCTGATGAGCCTCAAGAACCCATGGACACCGGACCGATGTCCAACGATGGGCAGACGACACGAGAAGCGCCCGGTGGCGGCGTAACAGAGTAAGCGGGGGATGCCGGTCGCCGCAGCGGCGTCCGGCGTTTAGCTGCTTCTTCCTAATTACTGACTACTCCTCGGTATCTTCCAAGCGGCGGTAGAGCGTGCGGCGTGCAATCCCCAGCACTTCCGCAGTACGGCGTTTATTACCCCCTGTCGCTTCAAGCACCTTACGAATATAGCGCTTTTCTACCTCTTCCAGGCTTGGCCAGCGAGCCGGTGCTGGCGCAGGAATCTGCGTGCCGGGTAGCACTTCGCCACTGAGCGTGGGAGCAATATCGGTGCCGCTTTTCTGTTGGCTTGACTGTTCGCGCAGGCGCTCAGGCAGATCTTGATGCTGCAGCAAACCCTCTTCGCTGAGTGTCACCGCACGCATAATGGCGTTTTCTAGTTCACGCACGTTGCCAGGATAGGTGTAGTTCAGCAGGCTATTGAGCGCTTCTGGCTCGATCTGCTCGATCTGTTTGCCTTGGGCTTCTGCGTGCTTATCAATCAATGCGAACAGCAAGTGTTCAATATCTGTGCCGCGCTCGCGTAGCGGCGGAATGCGCAGCGAGAACGTTTCCAGGCGGTAAAATAAGTCGCTGCGAAAATTCTCCTGCTCAATCTCTTTTTCTAAATGGCGATGCGTTGCGGCAATAATGCGCACATCCACAGGTTCCTCGCGCTCGCCACCCACCGGGCGAACGGTTTTTTCCTGCAGCGCACGCAACAGCTTGGCTTGCAGGTTAATGGGCATTTCACCGATTTCATCAAGAAACAGGCTGCCGCCCTGAGCGCTGTGAAAAAGCCCCTTTCTGGCCTCGTTTGCACCGGTGAACGCGCCTTTCACGTGGCCAAAAAACTCGCTCTCCATTAAGTCAGCCGGGATGCTGGCGCAGTTCACGGGAACAAAAGGGGCGTCTTGGCGGCTGCTCTCCTGATGAATAGCGCGTGCCAACAGCTCTTTACCCGTGCCGCTCTCACCGAGGATCAAAATCGGTGCATCGCTTTTGGCTAAGCGCGAAGCATCGTGAAACAGCGACTGCATGGCGGGGCTTTTACCCACAATACCGTGGAAATGACTGAGTTCTGTATCATGGGAAAGGGACAAACGCTGTCGCTCCAGTACGCGAAAGACGGCTTCGCGGATGGCGTCTAAATCAAGTGGCTTAGTTAAAAAATCATCTGCGCCGAGCTTTAGGGCTTCCACCGCCTGGTCAATCGTGCCAAACGCGGTAATGACAATAATGCCTAGCTCGCTGCCACTTTGGCGTAGCTGCTGAAGCAGCTGAATACCGGTCATGCCCGGTAGCCGCACATCGGTAATCATCATGGCCACCGGCGTATGGCTAAGTAAGGCAATGGCCTCTTCTGCGCTGGGGACACCCAGTGTGTCGTAGCCCGCGTCGTTGAGCTCTTCCTCTAATAACTCACGTATAGCGGCGTCATCTTCCACCACCAATAACGGTAAAAGGTGTTCCTGATGGGTCACAAACGTCGTCCTCAAGCGGATGCGGTTTCACTAAGGGGCAGCGTAATCTCAAAGCCAGCGCCGCCAAGTGCGCTGTCAAATACGCCAATCGTCCCGCCGTGGTCGTTAATAATGCGGTGCACCATCGATAGTCCCAAGCCGCTGCCTTGCCCCACCGGCTTGGTGGTGAAAAAGGGGTCGAACACTTGATGATGATGCGATGTCGGTATGCCTGGCCCGTTGTCTTCTACCCAGACGGTCAGCTCGTCGCTGTGCGCCTGGGCGCGAACGCGAATATGGCTAACGTTTGGAGCCTGGGCGGCGTTGCGTAATAAGTTGGTCAGCACCTGCACAATTTGCTGACCATTGACTAATAAATGGGGGGTAGGGGAGGGAAGATCAATATCCAGATAGATATTTCGTGGTTCCAACTCCTCCTCAACCAGCTCGCTGGCACTAATGATAAGCTGGTCAAGGGCTTGATGTCCTTTCTCCACGTTATGTTGTCGACCTAATTCCATCAATTGGCGGACAATTTCGACGATGCGCTCTACCTCGCCGCGGATGCGCCCAAGCCTTGCTCGCTCATCGTCGCCAATCGTATCCCGACGTGCCAAACGCTGGGCTTGGCCGTTGATGACCGTCAACGGCGCGCCTATTTCATGGGCCACCCCGGCGGCCAGCACGCCAAGCTCAGCCAGCTTTTTCGATTTACGCAGACGCTTTTCCAGCTCGATTTCTCGCCGCTGGCGGGCATCAATGTCGCGGTCTTTTTCGGCCATGGCATCCAGCATTCCGTTTAAGCCTGAGGCCAAACGGCGGTACTCTGTTGGGCCGCCTTCCGTGGCCCGCTGGCTGCGGTCGCCATCTTCTACCAGCAACATAACGCGCAGCAGGCGATTAAGCGGTTGCTCAATATAGTGGCGAAATCCCCACCAAATGCTGAAGACAATACCCGCAGCACCAATCACAAAGACCAGCACGGCCACGATGCTGATAAAGCCCGTGTAATTCTCAATGCCGGTATTGAGGCGGTTCACCTGCAGCACGCCTTGCACAGTACCATCCTGAGTACGTAGCGGCGTGAGGGCGGAGTAGTAGGTCCAGCCCTCTTGCTGTCGATAGCTGCTATGCAGGTCATCGCGCTCAATGACCTGCTGGATCTCTTCAGGAGTGAACAGGTCTTTACCCAACCCAAGGCCATACACCTCGCGGCCCTGGGTATCAAAGACATAGGCCCCGTAAATACGGTGAAACGAAAACGCCGACTGAAGCGCCTCTTCCAACGGCGTGGCACTGTCGCGTGCCACTGCGTAGCTCAGCGAGGTGCTGAGCGCGCGGGTAATGATTTCCACCTCGGTTTGCAGCTTGGAGCGAACGTTATCTTCCAGCGATTTAATCGCCACCAAGCTAAACACCACCAGAATCACGAACAGCGGCACGATGACCGTTAAAATGATGAGGTTACGTAATCGCATCGTGCTTCCTGGTGGTGGCTTAACGTTAGCGTTCGGTGGGCGTTAGGCGGTAAAGGCTGCCTTGGCCGCCGTCAGTTAGCAAGTAAATCGCCTCATCTGGGCCTTGGCGAACGTCGCGAATACGGCCAATCTCGCCTTCCAAAATCAGCTCCTCATCGGCCACTTGGCCCTCTTCAAGGGTAAGGCGAAGCAACTTTTGGCTGCCCAGACCGCCCGCTAATAGGCTGCCTTGCCAGTCTCCAAAGGCATCGCTGGTTACCTCCGCAAGGCCTGAGGGGGCAAAGCGGCCATCAAAACGGTACACGGGGTTCTCCATGCCGGGTTTTGATTCCACGCCAATGGGCTCATTGGTGCCGTAGTCGTTGCCTAAACTCACCTCCGGCCAGCCGTAGTTATTGCCAGGCACAATCTGGTTTAGCTCATCGCCGGTACGCGGGCCGTGTTCGGTGGCCCAGGGCTCGCCATTGCTCAGCACCGTCATGCCCTGAATATTGCGATTGCCCAGGGTGTAAATTTCATCCAGCGTGCTGTCGTCATCCATAAACGGATTATCGTCAGGGGCTTCGCCGTTTTCGGTGAGCCGAAGGGTAGAGCCTGCGTGGTCATCGCTTGCCTGGGCGCGGGAGGGGTCCACTCCGCGGTCACCAATGCTCATGAGCAGCGTGCCGTCGTCAAGCCACGCCAAGCGGGAGCCGTAGTGGCGGCCGGGGGAGGAAGCGCGGTCCTGCTCAAACAAGTGCTCAACGTCGCCTAACGAATCACCCTGCCACTTAACGCGAGAGAGCGCCGAGCGGCTGTTATTGCCCTCAGGTTTGCTCCAGGTGAAGTAAATCCAGTCGTGCTCGCCATCGTCGTCCCCGGTACCAAATTCAGGATGCAGCACCACGTCGAGCAGGCCGCCTTGGCCGTTCTGACTCACCTGGGGCATGCCTTCCAGCGCCTGGGACTGGCCATTCGCGTCAACAAGATTTAACTCACCGCTGCGCTCGCTGACCAAGTAACGGCCATCGGGCAAAAACGCTACCGCCCACGGGTTCGCAAAACCATCGGCCACACGCTCGATGGTAATCGGGAAGTGGTCGGTTTCCAGGGCCTCTTGAACCACCTCCGCCTGGGCAGTGCTGGCCAGTAGCAGTCCTGCCAGTGAAGGCGCCACCCAGCGTTTAGCCTGTAAGCGTAGTGAACGGCGGGCGGGCATCAGGGGCCCGGCATATCGATTGGGCATAGCGTGTCGAGTTGGCATCGAGTGTCCTCTGTTAGCGCTAGATCAAAGCCTAAGTCTAGCAGTGACTGCCGTAAGCGGGCGGGGGTTCCCCCGCCGCTACATCAACAGCGCCAGCAATGCCGGTAAATAGAACAGCGCCATGAGCGTTGAGCAGAAGACTAAACTGGCCACATAGGCCGGTTCGCGCTGGGCGCGTTGGGCAAATAGGTAGTTGAAGACCGCCACCGGCATACACATCTGCACCACCAGAATGCTCTGCGCCAGCGGCGGCAGGCCTAGCCAGCCAGCGATGAACCACGCGGCCGCCGCAGCCAGCGGAATACGGATCAGACTAAAGCCGACGCCAGAGCGTAGGCTCTTGACCTGAATACTTGCCAGCGATACGCCGAGGGTGATGAGCATGAGTGGCACGGTAAAGCCCGACATGAGATCGACCGTGTTGGCCATCCATAGGGGCAGCGGGGTATCGGTCAGCAGCAGCGCCATGGAGATAACGATGGCATACACGGTGGGGGTCTTGAGCAGGGTTTTTATCGGGCTACCGCTGCTACTTAGGACAGCCCCCAAGGTGAACTGAAACAGCGAAACCGTCACCATCACCGTAATGCCGTAAGCAAAGCCCGCGCTGCCAAACGCGTAAAGCACCACCGGCAGACCCATATTGCCCGTGTTGGGGTACATCATCGGCGCGATGAGCACTCGCCAATCTCGGCGCAGCACCTTGGCAACGGCAAAGCTGGCGGCTCCCATGCTCACAATCACCAGGGCTGCGGCCAGCATCACCTGCCCGAACGTGCTGGCATCAATGGTGGCCCCTGAGAGCGACGCCAGCACCAGGGCAGGCGTACCAATATTGAAAACAAGGCGCGTCACAAAATCGACGGGGTAGGGTTGCCCCAGGCGGACCCATAAAAAACCAAGCCCCGCACCAGCCAGTACAGGCGCCATCACGGCAAACAGTTCGGCGAGCATTAACGTTCCTTAGCGATGGTTAGCGACGTATTGTCGTTAATTAGGCCGCTAACAGGCAAGCCGAAATCCTTGCACAGTCAAGGTAGTTAAGCGGGCAAGGGCGCGTACTGCGCTTGCCACTCGGCGGGCACCTGTTCGCGCAGAAACTCCAGCAGAGCATTCACCCGGCGGGAGTGGTGGCCGTAGGCATACAGCAGTGTGACGGGAAGCGGGGCGGGCTCCCAACCTGGTAAGCAGTTCACCAAGTCGCCGGGGTGATGGCGTTCACGCTTCTCGACCATCCAATGAGGCAGCAGCCCAATCCCCTGACCGTAGGCAATAGCGTCAATATGTAGCGCAGTAAGGTCGACTCTCAGCCGCGAGCGGGGAGCGTTAAAGAGGTAGTCATCGTGTTCACGGTGATGCAGCAGCAGACCGCTGGAAGCGGTATCTAATAAATCGATCCAAGCGTGAGCATCAAGCTCTTTGGGGTGCTGTAGCGTTCCTGCGTGGGCCAGATAGTTTGGGTTGGCGTAGAGGCCGCGAGTGAGGTGGCCCAAACGCTCTTGGTTCAGGCCGCACTCATGGGTAGCGCCTAGCCAGATATGCACGCTGTTGCTGTGCATCTTAGTCGGCGGCGTTTCCCGGGTGTGCAGGGTCAACTCGACCTTAGGGTAGCGGGTCAGAAACGCATCCATCACACCGGCCATCCAACCTCTTGCCAGCGCGCCGTGTACTTCTAGCGTGACTTTGCCGCTGATCTCCTCGCGCAGCTCGGCTAGAGCCTCTTGGCTGTGGGCGGCCATGGCCAGCAGCTCGGTGCAGTAATGATGAAACAGTAAACCCGCTTCGGTGGGAATCAAGCGGTTCGCCTGGCGTCGCAGCAGCGGCTGGTTCAGCCGGGCTTCTAGCTGACTAATGCGGCGGCTCAACGTGGATTTAGCAAGCCCGAGCTTCTGTGCGCTACGCGTGAGGCTGCCGGTGGTCATCACATCGGCAAACGCGGCGAGTTCATCAAAATCGTACATAGTCGGGGCCACTGGAGAAACGGAGTGCTCCATTGTGCCATTTAATGTTGTGAATGAAAATAATTGGCATTTGTGTTCCGGTTGTTTGAACGCACCGTCCCGCCTCTTTGTGCAAAGAGTATGCAAAAATATAAATGCTAATAATTCGTATTTGTATGCAAGTGCTCTTTATCTCAAAGGAACCCGCTATGTCTTCTCGTTTGCGCCGTACGCTGCTGGCCAGCGCTATCTCATCTCTCGCCTGCGGGGCAGCCGTGGCTCAAGAAACGCCCCAGCTTAACGATATCGTGGTGACGGCCTCTGGCTTTGAGCAGCAAATTAGCAGTGCGCCCGCCTCCATCAGCGTTATCTCCCGCGAAGAGCTGGAGCGTGGCTATTATCAAAACGTCACTGACGCCCTGCGGGATGTGCCTGGCGTCGTGGTGACCGGCGGCGGGCGTGGCGATGGCGGCAACGATATTTCCATTCGCGGTATGCCCTCCCAGTACACGCTGATTCTGGTCGATGGCCGCCCGCAAAGCTCACGAGAGTCGCGCCCCAACGGCGATGCGGGCTTTGAACAGGATTGGCTGCCGCCGCTGCAAGCCATTGAGCGCATTGAGGTGGTGCGCGGGCCGATGTCGACGCTGTACGGCTCCGATGCCATCGGCGGGGTGATCAATGTGATTACCCGCAAAGTGGCGGATAGCTGGCACGGCAACATCCAGCTCGATACCGTGCTGCAGGAAGACAGCGCCTCCGGCGACAGCCGCCAAGCGAACTTTTACCTCAGTGGGCCGCTGGTGGGCGAGCGCTTGGGGTTACAGCTCTATGGCCGCACCTCCGAGCGCGACGAAGACGACATCGAGTACGGCTACGAAGAGAAAAGCTTGCAGAGCCTCACCGCACGGCTGAACTTGGCCGCTAGCGATAACCACGACTTTACCGCCGAAGCGGGCATTACCGAGCAGGATCGCCGCTCGCTGGTGGGGCGCTCCGGGCCGGTGGACGGCTGCCGCGGTGGCTGCACCGACAGCATTGGCGACTACACCAACACCCACGTGGCCGTGACCCATAGCGGTCGCTTCGACTGGGGCACCAGCGAAACCTTTGTGCAGCGTGAGCGCAGCGAAAACCAGTCGCGGGATATCGAGATTACCAACACCACCGCGAAAACCAGCGCAGTGATTCCCTTAGGCATGCACATGCTCACCGTCGGCGCGAGCTGGGAAGAGGAAGCGCTGGAAGACGCCACGACTAATCAGATCTCTGACCGGAACACCATCGAAAACAGCCAGTGGGCCCTGTTTGTGGAAGATGAGTGGATGCTGACAGACGCCTGGGCGCTGACCGGCGGGCTGCGCCTGGACGATGACGACAACTATGGCAGCCACCTCAGCCCGCGCCTTTACAGCGTATGGAACATGACACCTGAATGGACCCTGAAAGGCGGCGTGTCCACCGGCTACCGCTCGCCTAACCTGCGGGAAATTACCCCGGACTGGGGGCAGGTCAGCCGTGGCGGTAATATTTACGGCAACCCTGACCTTGAGCCAGAAACCTCGCTCAATAAAGAGATCGCGCTGCTGTACGGCAACGACGCAGGCCTGAACGGCAGCCTCACGCTGTTCCACAACGACTTTGAAGACAAAATCACTCGCATCGCGTGCCCGACCGATATTTGCCGCGATGGAGCGAATGATTTCGGCAGTGACCCCACATACCGGGTCAATATCGACGATGCAGTCACCCAAGGGGTCGAGGCCAGCCTAGGCGCACCGCTGACCGACACGCTAGCGCTAACCGCCAGCTACACCTTTACCGATTCCGAACAGAAAAGCGGGGAGTACGCTGGCGAGCCGCTGACCCAGCTGCCCCGCCACCAGGTGTCGGCCACGCTGGATTGGGACGTTAACGCACGGCTTAGCCAGTGGACCAAAGTGACCTACCGGGGTGAAGAGAGCCAGCCCACCACCGGGCCGTCGCAAAGCTCGATTGTCGCACCGTCCTACACCTTTGTGGATGCGGGTATTGGCTATCAGCTCAACGACAGCGCCACGGTGAACGCCGGTATCTACAACCTGTTCGATGAACGTATCACCTACGACGAGTATGGCTATGTGGATGACGGCCGCCGGGTGTGGCTGGGCCTGAACGTCGCTTTCTAAATATCTTGTCAGTAGGCAACAGACGCGGCCACCGATGGGTGGCCGCGTTTTTTTATGCCCGCGAGCGGGCTGAACGGCGCTCGGTGATCTTGAGCACGCTGATCATCAGCGCGGGCAGGAAGGTCACCGTGACCACCGCCGCACCCAGCAGGCCAAACAGCACAATCGCCCCCACGCCGCGATACAGCTCGGTGCCTTCGCCGTGTAAAAAGACCAGCGGCGACAGCCCGCACAGGGTGGTCAGCGTGGTGATGGCGATGGGGCGCAGGCGGGTTTGTACCGCCTGTGATACGGCCTCCTGAACGCTGAGCGTTTTGTCATGCAGCCGCCGTCTGGCCTGGTCGACTACCAAAATCGGGTTATTCACCACCGTGCCCATCAGGATTAAAAAGCCCAGCATGGTAATCATATCGAAGGGCTGGCTGAGCGGTGCCACGCCGATTAACGGCAGCAGGCTGCCCACGCCATTCATGGCGGCCAGCCCCATAATGCCGCCCACCACGCCTAGCGGTATCGAGGTCAAAATCAGCAGCGGATAGCCCCAATGGGAGAAGATCGCCACCAGCAGCAGGTAAACGATCACGATAGCGATCAGGAAGTTGCCGGTAAGCGCCTCACGGGTGACGTTTAGCTGGTCGCTGGCGCCGGAAATTGAAACATCCACCGTCGAGGGCAGCACGCCCTCCTGGCGCAGACGCTCCAGCATCGCCTCGGCCTGCTCGACGCCTGCCTCTAGTGCAATGCTGGCAGGTGGAATCACGTTCAGCGTTACCGTGCGGCTGCCGTCTACCCGGCGAATCACGCTGGTATCCATGGTTTCGTCGATACGCGCCACCGCCGATAGCGGCAGCGTATAGCCATCGGGAGTATGCAGTGGCAGGTTCGGCAGTTGGTCTAATGGCAGCGACGCTTGCGGGCCATAGAGGTAAATATCGATCTTCTCATCGTCTAAAAAGAAGTCATCCACATACGCTCCTTCCCCCAAGGCAGAGACCGAAAACCCCACCGCCTCGGCGGAAATTCCCAGCTCCGCGACCCTGGCCCAGTCGGGGCGAATTTGAATCAAGGGCTGGTCGAGCGAAAGCGACGAAGGCTGGCTTTGAATACGCGGATTGCCAAACTGCGCCTGGGCTTCGCGGTAGAGCGTATTGGCAGCGCCGTACACCGTGGCTAAGTCCGGGCCCGCCACATCCAGGTTGATACTGCGCGTGCCGCCATCGTTGCTGGAAATAATCGAGCCTTTCGAGGCAAAAGCGCGCATGCCGGGGAAGCGCTCGTAGTAGTTCGTGAGTGCCTCCATCAATGCTTCAATATGCGAAGAGTCGACCGCTTCGGCAACAATGAAAAGCTGCGTGGGTGCCACGCGCATGTTCATGTAAGCCAGCGGCGGCACCTCGGTATCGCCCGCTAAAAAGGCATCCGGCTCCGCCTGCACATGGGGTAGAAAGTACGCTTCGACCTGCTCGGCAATGCTGGCCATCTCCTGCAGGCTGTAGCCAGGGGGCGGGCTCATGCGTGCAAAGGTTTTGGGCTCCTCACCTTCGGGCAAGTACTCGGCTGGCGGTGTCAGGGCCAGGATCGTCCAGCCGCTGATCAGCAGCGTCAGTACTAGAATCACCCCGCGGCGCAGCGGCGTCGCAATCAGCCGCTCCAGCAGCGCGCCCAACCGAGAAGGGCGCTCGTCGCCGGGCGCTTGAACGCCATCGGGTTTAGCTGCGTGATGCATCGAAAAGCTAAACCGCGAGCAGAGCGAGGGCACCAGCGTGACGGCCACCAGCATGGAGGCAAATATCGCCGCCGAAACCGCGATGGCCACATCGGAGTAGAGCTGTCCGGCCTCCTCTTCGATGAAGAGAATCGGTAAGAACACCAGAATGGTGGTGGCGGTGGAGGCGAGCGTGGCGGGCCACACTTCCTGCACGCCGCGCAGCGCCGATTCGATGCGGTCCAGGCCCTGGCGGCGGTAGCGCTCGATGTTCTCCAATACCACGATGCTGTTATCCACGCTCATGCCGATGGCAAAGGCAATGCCCGCCATAGAGATGACGTTGATGGTGCGGCCAGTCAGCATTAGCCCCAAAAAGGCGGCAATAGTGCAGAACGGAATGCCGATGACGCCGATAAACGTGGCGCGAGCCGAGCGCAAAAACAGGTACATCACTAGGGTTGCAAAGGCAGCCCCCAGCAGCAGGTTGCTCCACACGTTGCTCACTGAGGCTTCTACGTAGCGCACGTCATCGGCTGTCAGCACGATCTCCATGCCGGCAGGGCGCAGAACGGTCTCGTTGATCGCCGCCAGTTCGTCCTGCACCGCGTATTTGATGTCGATGACATTGGCGCCGCTCTCCCGGCGCAGGTCCATGCCAATCCCCGCCTCGCCGTTGTAGAACGACAGCTGATTAAGCCGCGACTGCCCTTGGCGCACGTCTGCTACATCGGCCAGCCGCACGATGCTATCGCCCTCGCGGGCCACCACCAGCTCTGCCAGCGCCTCGGCGCTATCAAACCGGCCCAGCGTGCGCACCAGGTAACGCCGCTTGCCCGCATCCAGCTCGCCGCCGGAGATATCCCGGTTGCGCTGGGTAATCGCTTCGCGTAGCTCCAGCAGCGAGACACCACGCTGGGCCAGGGCGGCGGGGTCGACCAAAATTTGCAGCTGGCGCTGGGCGCCGCCGTTTACGCCGACTTCCGAGACCCCTTCAATGCCTTCCAAGCGCGGGCGCACGCGGTCTTCGATGAAGTCGCTCATCAGCTGGATATCCAGCGCGTTGGGGTTGCCGGGCAGGGTGCCGACGTGAAAACGCAAAAACGCATCGGTGGAGAACGCGGCCGACACCACCCGGGGCTGGTCGACGTTATTGGGGTAGGAGGAGACCTGGCTTAAGGCGTTGTTCACCTGAATCAGCGCGGCGGTCATATCCACGCTGAACGGAAACTCCAGCTCGATCTCGGCGCTGCCGCTTTCCGCTACCGCCGTCATGCGGGTGAGGTTGGGCACGTTGCGCAGGTACTGCTCCTGCTCCACCAGGATCTCTTTTTCGATATCCTGGGGCGTCGCGCCCGCCCAGCGCGTTTCCACGGTAATGGTGCGCGCTTCGATATCGGGAATCATCTGTACCGGAATGCGTAGCGTCGCGGCGATGCCCAACAGCAGGAAAATCAGCGCAATGACGGTCACCAGCGTTTGCTGGCGCAGCAGGGCAGCAAACATTATTCGCCACCCTCCGAGACGGCTTCAACGCTGACGCCTTCCACCAAGGATTCATTGCCGCGAACCACTACCTGCTCGCTGCCGGAAAGCCCGCTGGTAATTTCCACGCGCTCAGCGAAGTTGATGCCCACCTCGACCCTTTGTTCGCGCACCTGGTACGTGCCGCTGTCGTCAGGCGTGGCGACCCATACGGTGACTCGGCCATCTGGGTAACGGCTAAGCGCATCCCGGGAGACGGTGATGCCATCGCGCCCGGTGGAGGCTTTCACCACGGCGTCGACCGCATTGCCAGGGTAGAGCGGCAGCGCCTCGGGCACCTCGGCACGCAGCAAAAACGTCCGCGCGCTAGAGGCGCTGACCGGCACTAAGGTCGCGATGCGGGCTTCAGCGCTCTGCTCGCCTGCCGTGAGGGTGAGTGTAGCGTTCTCCTCCAAGGCGGTATAAAACGCTTCGGGCACCTGAAAATCGGCGCGCAGGGCGTTGAGGTTGACCAAGCGGGCGACGCTGTCTCCTGGCGTGACCCACTCGCCCAGGTTGACGCTTCGCTCGCTGACCACACCGCTGAACGGTGCAGTCATCGTGTGGCGCTCCAACAGCGCGTTGAGCCGTGACTGTTCGGCGTTCAGGCGAGAAAGCGCTGCGTTGGCGACACTTACCGCGCTGCGCCGGGCGCTCACTTCCGTAGCGGCAATGTTGCGCCCAGCCCCCACGGATTCCGCCTCCCGCAGCAGCCGCTGCGCTTCGCTAAGCGCGGTCCGGGCTTCCTCTTCTGCCGCTTGCGCCCCGGCTAGCTCGAAGCGTGCCAAATCATCATCCAGCGCCACCAGCGTGTCGCCTGCATCAACCCGGTCGCCTGGGTTTACGTTAATCGCCGCGACCAGCCCGGCCACCGACGAGGAGAGCAGCGCATCCTCCAGGGAGTTCACCGTGCCGACCAGGTTAAGCTCTTGATAAATCGGCTCACGGTTAACGCTGGCCAGCTCAACCCGTGGGGCAGATTGGGCCAGCGCGGTGCCAGCAACGAGTGAAAAAGCCAGTAGCAGCACTAATCGAGCTAAGGGAACTAAGGGAAGAGGGCGGGCAAGTAAAGGCACCGTCATAACAGGTTGTTTCCTAACTTAGGTGAAGGGCAGTCAAGGCGCAGACGAGCAAGTAACGTAGTGTGCTCATACTACCCAAGCGAATGCGTTGAAATAGATTAAAACCATGAATCGCCGCCATAGGGGGAAGCTACTGCGGGGCGTTCCACCCAAAAGCACGTCATAAAAAAGCCCCGGCGCGTAGCCGGGGCAGCAAGTCAGCATTGAAACAGTAAGCAGAAACTACATGGGCGTCTGTTTAGAACTCATAGCGAGCAGATAGCCACAAGCGGCGACCCTCTTCGCTATTGGCGTAAACGTTGCCGAAGCTGGTGCCATCGCCGTAGGCACGGTAGTCGACAAAGTCTTTGTCAAATAGGTTGTAGAGGGTGGCGCTGACGTTAAATTGGTCGGTAAACGCATAGCTGCCGCCTAGGTGAAACAGCGAGTAGGCTTTGAAATCTCCCAAATCGTCGAAGGAGGGCGCACCCCTCACGCGTTCACGGTTGCGATAACGCTCGCTGCGGTACTCGGCAGAGAGCCAAGTATCTAGCTTCGGTGTCGCCTGCCAACGCAGCGTGGCGTTCAGCGCGTGTTCGGGCGTATCGGTCAGCGGTTCGCCACGGTTATTGCCGCTTTTCTGCTCGCTATCGGTGTAGGTGTAATTAGCGGATAAGCGCCAATCGGGGGTGAATTGATAGCTGGTGGAGAGCTCGACCCCTTGAGTCACCGCTTCATCGATATTCACGTCCTGGCTATACACGCCATCTGGGATAAGCGGATCGTTTTCAATCAGGATATCGTTGCCGCTAGCAATTTTATCGTCGAACTGGTTGTAAAACAGCGTCGCGCTGGCGGTAAAGCCTGTTTGGCTATCGTAGTGCGCGCCGATTTCGCTGCTGGTGCTGGTTTCCGGTTCAAGGCCTGGGTTGCCGATCGTCAGGATCGTGCCCTGGCCGGTCACCCCGTTAATACCCGCGTGAAGGTCATTCAGGGTCGGGGTTTTGTAGCCACGGCTCACACCGCCTTTTAGCGTCCAGTTCGGTGTGGTGTTCCATACCAAATAGCTACGGGGGCTGAACTGGCTGCCAAACGCGTCGTGATGGTCGTAGCGGCCGCCGAGGGTCAGTGCGAGATCGTCCCGCAGCATCCATTCGTCTTCTGCAAAGAGCGACCAAGTGGTTTGCTCGAAGGTCTCATTGGCCAAGCCGTCATCCAACTCCGCATCCCACCACTGTAGGCCAACGGTGGTCATGTGGTTACCCAACGGCATAATAAACTTGCTATCCAGTACCGTATTGGTGGTTTTTAGCTCGCGTGGGTCACCGCCAATAATGCTGGGGAAGCCCTCATAAGCAACACCCTCTTCTCCGGGAATGGTGCGGCCGGTGGTTTCCGTGGTGTTACGCATCAGGCTCGATTCCAGCGTGCCAGAGGCAAAGCGCCCAGTATGGCCGATAGCCACCTGTTCCCGCTCGAAACGTAGCTCGTCGGCATAACCGTTTGCCACGCCTGGGTTGGGCGCACAGCTGCGGGTGCGGCCATCCAGCGTGCCGAGTTGGCATTCGTCGTTGTTGTAGCGCTGGCGGTTCACCTCTCCATCCAGCCAAAGGTCGTGGCTGTCGTTTGGTGTCCAGGTCAGTTTACCGCCCAGGTTGTATACATCGCCTTCTACCGGGCTAGGGCCGCGTTGGCTCACCTCAACCGGGTTGCCGTTAGCGTCGGTGTAGATAAGCTCTGATGCATCACGCTCATAAAAACGCCCGCGCAGTTGAACGCCCAGCGTGTCCTCTACCAGCGGTCCGCTGGTATAGAGGTTGATTTCACGGCGGTCGCCGAAATCACGATCTTCATTAAAGGTACTCTCGACGCCGACCGAGCCGACCCACTCGCGGTCTACTCGGCGGGTAATAATGTTGATCACGCCGCCCATAGCATCAGAGCCATACAGTGTCGACATCGGCCCGCGAATCACCTCGATGCGTTCAATGCTGGAAACGGGCGGAAAGAAGCTGGTCGAGGTTTCACCAAAACCGTTAGGCGTGACGCTTCCAGCCGCATTTTGACGGCGGCCATCAATCAGGATCAGCGTGTAGTCGCTGGGCATGCCACGGATACTAATGTTACTGCCGCCGGTTTTGCCCACCGAACCGCCGACATCTACCCCTTCTACGTTACGCAGGGCATTGGCCACGCTGGTAATGCGTTCGCGCTGAAGCTCTTCTCTGGAAATAACCGAGATACTCGCCGGAGCATCCACCATTGCCTGCTCAAACCCACTGGCAGAGACAACAATGTTATCCAGTTGCGCTGATTCTTGCGCATTAGCCACCGAGGCAGTAACGCTAAGCGCGATGGCACTGGCGAGGGCGGTGCGAGTAAAGCGTGGCATGGCGATCCCCTGATATGAGTCTTGTTTGCTAATGAAACTGATTATCAAATGAGTTGCGGATTCTAAGAAGAAAAGTTCCCACTTGCGAGGTGGTTTGATCGAACATGGTGTTGCTATTAATGGAACGGTGCCGGGTGGGGAGCGCCTGATTGTAAAGGTTGTTAGTCCGCTAGCTAATATGGGCAGCCTAACGTTGCAGTAACTGCAACACCGCATTCGATGTAATAGGAGTGCAAGTGCTTTTGAGAATCGTTACTATTGGATTAACGGTTAATCAGGAGAGGCTCACATGCGACACACGTTACTGCAGCGCGGTTTACTCGGGATGGTAATGGGCGGCTTGCTGGTGGGCACCGCCCAAGCGCGCACGCTGGAGACGGCTTACGGCGACGTTGAGGTTGTTGATCACCCGGAGCGTGTAGTCACCCTATATGAGGGCGCGCTGGATGCCGCGCTGGCGGCGGGCGTGACCCCGGTAGGAGCGGTCACCACCCGTGGCGGCGACAACGTGGCGGAATACGTGACCGACTACCTCAGTGCGAACGAGCTAGAACACCCTGAGATTGTGGGTGTCGTGCGGGAAATTAATATTGAAGCGGTATTGGCTCAGCAGCCGGATCTGATTTTAGCCGCGGCCCAGCTGCCGGAGGAGAAGTACCAGCTTTTGTCACAAATCGCCCCTACCGTAGTGCCCCACACGCAACCACTGGCGGCCGATAACTGGGAAGCTGAAGCGCGCCTGTTCGGCCAGGCTTTGAACCAGGAAGAGGCGATTGAGGAAGCGATCAGCGCCGTCGATCAGCGGGTCGACGCTATGTCAGACGCAGTAGCTGAAGCCAACGTGGGCAGCAACGCCTATCTGGTGCGCTGGATGCCCGGCGGCCCCATGGTGATGTCGGAAAACCTGATTGCCACCGGCCTGTTAGAGCGCGTCGGCCTGGACGTGCAAGGCGGCGAGCTGATCGGTGAGCGGGGCGTGCATAGCGATGTATTAAGCCTTGAAAACCTCTCTCAGGTAGACGGCGACTGGCTGTTTTTGGCCACGCTAAATGACGACGGCCAAGCCGCGCTAGATAGCGCCAAACAGAGCCCCGCCTTCAACCGCTTGAACGTGGTACAGAACGAACGAGTGGTGCCGGTAAACGGGCAGCTCTGGAGCAGCGCCAACGGCCCGCTGGCGGCTCAGGCGATTCTGGATGACATCGAGAATGCGTTATTGCCGTGATGCTACTTACCAAGGCAGGGAGTAGCGCCAGGTGGCGCTGTTCATCCCGACGCTGGATGCTGATTCTGCTCACCGCCCTTGTGGCGGTGAGCGTCGTTAGTTTGTTGGTAGGCGCAGGCAGCGTTGGCCCCCGCCAAGTGCTGGGGCTGCTAAGCGGTAGTGAACACGCGGAAGCGCGTTTTATCGTCTGGGAGCTGCGCGCCCCCCGCACGCTAATTGGCATTGCCGTTGGGGTAGCGCTGGGCATGGCCGGGGCGCTGCTGCAAGCGGTTTCCCGCAACCCGCTGGCCGAGCCGGGCTTGTTGGGCGTGAGCGCAGGCGCTGCGTTTGCCGTTTCCCTGGCGCTGGTGTTAGGGGCCAGCGCGGCCACTTTACGCATTCCCGTGGCCCAGTTAGGCGCGCTGATCGGCTGCGTGTGCGTGCTCAGCGTGGCTCGGCTGCGCGGTGTGGGGAGCGACCCGGTGCGCTTGGTGTTAGCGGGTGCCGCGTTTTCCGGGCTGCTCGGTTCGCTCAGCGCACTGATGCTGCTCTACGACCAGCGCGCCGCCGATGAGATTCGCTTTTGGGTGGTGGGCAGCTTGGCCGGTAGGCGGTTAGACGATTTGTGGGCCGTGCTGCCCAGCCTGCTGGTAGCAGGGGCGGGCGTTGTATTGATTGCCCGGCCGCTGGCCGCGCTGTCGCTAGGGGAGCGGGCCGCCAGCGGTTTAGGGCACCGGCCTGGGCTGATTCGCTGGCTGGCGGTGGGCTGTGTGGCGCTATTGGTCGGCGCGGCCACCGCCATTGCCGGGCCGATTGCGTTTGTGGGGCTGGTAGTGCCTTTTGTGGCGCGGGCCATCGCCGGGCCGGATATTCGCCGCACGCTCTGGTTCTGCCTTCCCGTCGGCCCGCTGATCGTACTCACCGCCGATATTATTTCCCGTGTCGTCGTCGCCCCCTCCGAGCTGCCCTTGGGCGTGCTCACCGCGCTGTGCGGCGCGCCGGTGCTTATTGCGGTGGTGCGGGCCAAGCGCCTGCCGATGCTCTAACGCAATCTCTTTGGTTATCTGATGCTATGAAAATGACGGCAAAACAGTCGATGAGCGGTGTGGCACTGCCCCATACATCCACCGCTTATCAAGAAGAGTCGAGCGCCCAGGCGGTCGCTGCCCCGCAGGGCTACTGGCGCGTTGCGCTGCCCCGTTATGGGGTGAGCGTGCTGCTGGAAAAGCGCGCCGTGGCGGTGAATATCGGGTTGAGTGCCGCACTGATGGCCGCCTGCGTGCTCTATTTAAGCCTGGGCAGCGTGACGCTTTCCCCCAATGCGGTGTTGGCCTCCTTGCTGGGGCAGGGCGATAGAATGACCGCGTTTATGGTGCAGCAGCTGCGCCTGCCGCGGCTGATCGCTGCCTGTTTCACTGGGGCTGCCTTTGCGCTGGCCGGGGTATTAATGCAAACCCTGGCCCGTAACCGTTTGGCGACCCCTGGCATTATCGGCATCGATAACGGTGCCACCGCCTTTGCGGTGGCCTCGATTGTTGGGTTAGGCGTAGGGATTGCCCCGCCTGCCATGGCACTGGCGGGGGCGACCACTGCCGCCGTGCTCACCTTTGGCCTAGCGGCGGGCAGCGGCACCCAGGGCTACCGCTTTATTGTGGCGGGCATTGGCGTGGGCGCGGTTTTTGGCGCGGTTACACAGCTGATGCTGGCGCGGGTAGCGATTGATACCGCCAACGCTGCCTACCCCTGGACCGTTGGCTCCCTCAATGCCCGCCCGGCAAGCGCGGTACAGCTATTGGGTATTGGCTTAGCGCTTGGGCTGGTGGCCGCGCTGGCGCTGGCCCGCTCGCTCACGCTGCTGCGCTTTAAGGATGCCATCGCCAGTGGCTTGGGCGCTGCGGTGAAAGCGCGGCGGCTGCAGGTGCTGTTACTGTCAGTGGTGCTCACTGCGCTGGCCGTTGCCGTGGCGGGGCCGGTGGGCTTGGTGGCGCTGATCGGCCCTGAAATTGCCCGTTCGCTCTCCAGCGCCCGCCATGTTCCCATTCTAGCCGCCACGCTGGCGGGAGCCCTGGTGATGGTGCTAGCCGATTTAGCGGGCCGCACGCTGTTTGCCCCCATCGAGATCCCCGTTGGGATTGTTACCGCCGTAGTGGGTGGCCCCTGGCTACTCTGGATATTAATGCGCCCGCAACGGAGCCGCCCATGACCTCATTACCCACGCTTTCTACCGATGCGATCAGCATGAGCTACGGCCAGCGCCAAGTGATTCGTGAACTCGGCATAAGCTTGCCCAGCGGGCAGGTAACCGCCATTGTTGGCCCCAACGGCTGCGGTAAATCCACGCTGCTCTCTGGGCTGGCCCGCCTGCATAAACCCGATAGCGGTGCCGTGCTGCTCAACGGCTACGACATCGCCCAGATGCCCGCCCGCCAACTTGCCACCAAGCTGGCGCTACTGCCCCAAGAGGCGGTCGCTCCGGAAGGGCTGACCGTCACCGAACTGATTCGCTTTGGCCGCCAGCCCCACCAGGGCTGGCTGCGCCAGTGGTCGGCGGAAGATCAGCAGGTGGTGCAACATGCGCTTGCCGCTGCCGGGCTTGAGGCGCTTGCCGACCGGCCGCTGGAAGCGCTTTCCGGCGGCCAACGCCAGCGCGCCTGGATCGCCATGACCATCGCTCAGCAAACGCCGCTTTTACTACTCGACGAGCCCACCTCCGCGTTAGACTTAGGCCACCAAATAGAGGTATTCGAGCTGGTGCGCGACCTGGCCTGCCAGGGCCGCACCGTGGTGATGGTGCTGCACGACCTAGCCAGCGCCTGCCGTTACGCCGACCACCTGATTGCCATGCGCGACGGGCAGATTGTTGCCCAGGGCGCGCCCGCTGAGGTGGTCACGCCTGCACTGGTGCGGGAGCTGTATCAGGTGGAGTGCACGCTGCTGCTCGATCCCGATACCGGCAGCCCTTTGCTCGCCAACGTGCGGCGGGCGAGCCAACCCGCGTAACGTGTTGAAGGTTAACCACCCTAGATAACAACGTAAAAGGAATTGATGTGGCTTCTTCCCCGACCCGCGCTGACAAAGCGTCCGTCAATCAAAGCTTTCACGCCTTAATGCGCCTGCTGCGCTACGCCAAAGGCTATCGGCGGCAGATTATTACCGCCACGATTTGCTCGATTATCAACAAGCTGTTCGATATCGCCCCGGAAATTCTGATTGGCGTGGCGATCGATGTGGTAGTGAACCAGGAAAACAGCTTTGTGGCGCGGCTGGGATTTGAATCGCCTCAAGAGCAGATCACCATTTTGGCGGTGCTCACCTTCTTTATTTGGGCGGGGGAGTCGCTGTTTGAGTACCTGTTCCAAATTCTCTGGCGCAACCTAGCCCAGCGGCTGCAAGCGGATATGCGCCAAGATACCTATGAGCACGCCCAGCGCCTCGACATGGCGTTTTTTGAATCGAAAAGCTCCGGCCAGCTAGTGGCCACCATGAACGATGACGTCAACCAGCTAGAGCGCTTTCTGGACGGCGGAGCCAACGCGCTGATTCAAGTAGTGGTCACAGTGGTGGCCGTAGGCGCGGTGTTCTTCGTGCTTTCTCCGCTGATCGCGCTGCTGGCGTTTACGCCCATTCCGCTGATCATTTGGGGCGCGTTTTTCTTCCAGCGCAAAGCCGGGCCGCTGTACAGCGACGTGCGCGAAAAAGTAGGCGACCTTGCCAGCCGTCTCTCCAACAACCTCAGCGGCATCGCCACAATTAAAAGCTTCACCAGCGAAGCGCGGGAAGCCGAGCGGCTGCGGGATGCCAGCGAAGCCTATGTAGAAGCCAACCGCCGCGCGATTAAAGTCAGTTCTGCGTTTATTCCGGTCATCCGCATGGCGATTCTGGCGGGCTTTCTCGCTACCTTTACCGTCGGTGGCATGATGGCGCTGAACGGCAGCCTCAACGTGGGCGCTTACGGCGTGCTGGTGTTCCTAACCCAGCGCCTGCTGTGGCCGCTCACCGGCCTTGCCCAGGTGATCGACCTGTTCGAGCGCGCTATGGCCAGCACCAAACGGATTCTGGATTTGCTCGAAGTGCCGATTACCGTAAAGGACGACAGCACCACGCCGTTGGCTGCCCCGGTAAAAGGCGACGTGCGTTTCGAGGCGGTGAGCTTTCAATATGAAACCAGCCAAGTGGGTGTGAACGGCGTGGACTTACACGTGCCCGCTGGCAATACGCTGGCGCTGGTGGGGGCCACCGGCTCCGGTAAATCGACGCTGATCAAACTGCTGCTGCGCTTTTACGACCCCGCCAGTGGCCGTGTGCTGGTAGATGGCCAGCCCATCACCGACGTAAGCATGCACTCACTTCGCCAAGCGATTGGCTTAGTCAGCCAGGACGTGTATCTGTTTGAAGGCAGTATTCGCGACAACATTGCCTACGGCCAGCCGGATGCCGAAGATGCCGCGATTATCGACGCCGCCAAAACTGCCGAAGCCTGGAGCTTTATCGAAACGCTGCCCCAAGGGCTGGATACGCCGGTGGGCGAGCGGGGCGTGCGACTTTCTGGCGGCCAACGCCAGCGGCTTTCACTGGCCCGGGCGCTGTTAAAAGACCCGCCGATTCTGGTGTTGGATGAAGCCACCAGCGCGGTGGATAACGAAACCGAAGCGGCCATTCAGCGCTCGCTAAAAAGCATCGCCCACGGCCGCACGGTAATTATGATTGCCCACCGGCTCTCCACCATTGTGCACGCCGATGAGATTGTAGTGATCGAGAAAGGCCAAGTGGCCGAGCGCGGCACCCACGCCAGCCTGCTAGACGCTGACGGCCACTATGCCGCCCAGTGGCGGGTACAAACCGGGGCCGCCCAGGCAGGCGATGTTGAAGCGCTTAGCCACTAAATACTCATAAGTGGCTAAGCCAACGTTAATGGTTCACCAGCAGCGCATTTAGCGTGACGGGCACATGCTCATCAATCTGCTGGTAGCCCAACATCGACAGCACGGTGCGTACCGTGCTGTTGGCCATCAGCGCGTTGCCATCCAGTGCCATGGGTTCGGCGTGGGTAACGCGCACCTCGTTTAACCCTTCGCGGGTAAAGCGCAGCGGCACCGCCTCTTCCTGGTTAATCAGATCGGTTTGCACCCGAAAGGTGAGGGTTTCTACCATCGACTCGCCAATATCCAAGCCGTCTAACCGCTCCGGCGGCATTTGCGCCACCAGCGTCACCAGCGTGGTATTCGCCAGCAAGCCCACCCACGGCGGCAGCTCCCCAAAGCGGTTGAGCAGGTCGGTTTGGCTCAAGCGCAGTGGCAGGCGCAGCGTGCCATCGGCAGCAATATCGCCCTGCAAATTATTCACCTGATGGTGATGAGTTTGCGGGGCCTCGCCATCCAGTTGGGTAATCGACGCCTGCACCTGGGATTGGCCAGGATCAAGCTGCCAATCCGCCTGCACCGGCAACGCTAACAGCAGCGGGAAAAGAGCCATCAAAGCTTTCAAAGCGATTCTCCATAGAAGCATTCACCACCAGACCCCAGCGCCGGTCATTAGTGCCGAAAAAATGCCGATCACGCCGTAAGATAGCGCACCAAGGGGTAGCCTCGCCCCCCCACATTCGCTATTATATGCACTCTTTTCGGGCCTATAGCTCAGTTGGTTAGAGCAGGGGACTCATAATCCCTTGGTCGTAGGTTCAAGTCCTACTGGGCCCACCATTAAAATCAGTAACTTAGCAATTGTCTCTGGTGAGTCCCCTAGTCCAAGGGTACAGTTTCGGTACAGTGCCGATCTTTCAGACCCTGGAGATTTTTTGTGGCCACTATTGTCAAGACCCCTTCTGCAACCTGGAAAGCCGTCATCCGCAAGTCGGGTTGGCCAACCATCGCAAAGACCTTCCGCACCAAACGTGACGCCCAAGATTGGGCACGCCGCACTGAAGATGAAATGGTGCGCGGTGTTTATATCCAACGTAGTGCCTCAGAGCGCATGACGCTTGAAGCAGCCTTGCAGCGCTACCTAGCCGATATAACGCCTACTAAGAAACCCAGTACTCAAAAAAGTGAACGCCAAAAAGCGACGACGCTTATTGAGCATTTGGGTAAGTATTCCCTCGCAGCGCTGACTACGGAGTTGATTGCCAACTACCGTGATAAACGACTCAACACGCTAGGACGCCGTGGGCAGCTTATCAGCCCTAATACCGTGCGCCTGGAGCTTGCCTTACTTGGACACCTTTACACCGTTGCCATACAGGAGTGGGGGCTGGGACTTACCTATAATCCCGTCCAGAACATTCGCAAGCCTAGCCCAGGAGAAGGGCGTAACCGCCGCCTGAGTTCTGACGAGGAAAAGCGGCTGTTCGCTGTTCTGCGGCAGCATAGCAACCCAATGCTCGCTTGGATCGCCAGAGTAGCCCTGGAAACGGGTATGCGTTCTTCAGAGATCCTAACCCTCACTCGCAATCAGGTAGACGTTAAACGCCGCGTGGTACGCCTTACAGACACCAAAAACAACGAAGCTCGCCTGGTGCCGCTGACTCAAGCGGCAACCGAAGCGTTCAAGCAAGCGCTGAATAACCCGGTACGCCCGCTCGACTGTGATCTAGTGTTCTTCGGTGAGCCTGGCCAGGATGGAAAGCGGGGTCCCTATGCTTACACCAAACTATGGAACCAGGCGAAGAAGCAAGCTGGTCTGGATGACTTCCGCTTTCACGACCTTCGCCATGAGGCTGTGAGCAGGCTAGTCGAAGCTGGTTTAAGTGATCAGCAGGTAGCAGCAATTAGCGGCCACAAGTCCATGCAAATGCTGCGGCGCTACACCCACCTACGCGCCGAAGATCTGGTAGACCAGCTCGATGCCATTGAGCAGCGACGCTCGAAGGCGTAACAACAATAGACTTGTAAAGTCTATTCCACCCGAATACCAACATCGTCGAGCCCAAAAGGGCGAGTAAGTTACTTGTAAACGGACTCTGCCAGCTTGCTAGCGGTGGACCGTTTACACATCCTGCCCGCAATAAAAACCGCGCCAAGCAGCATCCCCAAAACTTCCACGCAATGAGAGTGAATAATTCTCTGTCATTTAGAATATTTTAGAATATTGAGTACGCCAAAAATGAGCTGAGCTTATAGAGTGCGCTTATAGTGCGATTGAATGCGGTTACAGTGCGCTTATAGTGCGGTTAAGTCTTATTTTTCAATATCTTACGATATATCGTAAGTATACAAGCTAGCCCGATATTCATAACCTTCGTAAGGCAAGTATCAATTACGGAGGATTACACAATGACTATCGAGGACTCCCTTCTCGACCGTTTTGGCCCCCTGCTGAGCCTTCCTCAGTTGGCCAATGTTCTCGACCGTTCACCAGACGGCCTGCGCATCAGCCTGCGCTCAAATAACCCCTGGGCAACTGAACTCAACCAGGCAAAGCTGAAAATTGGTCGGCGTGTCTATTTTCGCACTTCACAAATTGCCGAGTTGCTGGACAGTGATCGGCTCTGCGGTGATAGGGGGTGAGGCATGGCGATTGATCTGATGTGGGCTTTTGAAAATGAACCGCCACCGCTTGATTATGTTTTGCCCAATATGGTGACGGGCACCGTCGGTGCGCTTGTATCACCTGGCGGGGCAGGTAAATCTATGCTTGCTCTGCAATTGGCTGCTCAGATTGCCGGTGGCCCCGATCTGCTGGAAGTGGGTGATATGCCCACCGGCCAAGTGGTTTACCTGCCAGCCGAAGACCCACCCACTGCTATTTATCACCGAGTACATGCGCTGGGCGCGCACTTTACGCCGGAGCAGCGGCAAGTTGTGACTGAACGCCTGCTGATTGAACCACTGATTGGTCGGTGCCCCAATATCATAGCCCCCGACTGGTTTGATGGGCTTAAACGGGCTGCCGAGGGTAGTCGCCTGATGATTTTGGATACCCTGCGCCGCTTCCACATCGAGGAAGAAAACGCCAGCGGGCCTATGGCTCAGGTCATTGGCCGCATGGAGGCCATAGCTGCTGATACTGGCTGTTCAATCGTGTTTTTGCACCATTCGAATAAAGGTGCCGCAGTGATGGGCACCAGCGACCAACAGCAGGCTAGCCGTGGCTCATCCGTACTGGTCGATAATATCCGGTGGCAATCCTACCTCTCTGGCATGACGCAAGCTGAAGCCGATGAATGGGGCGTTGATAGAGGACAGCGTGGGTACTTCGTCCGCTTTGGCGTCAGCAAAGCAAACTACGGCGCGCCTTTCCAGGAATGTTGGTTCAGGCGTCACGAAGGCGGCATCCTAAAACCTGCTGTACTTGAGCGGCAGAAACGTCCCTCGCCAGTAAAGCTGAAGTCCATTGGCAGAAACAGCGATGATGACTGGTAACCGCGTTGCTCCGACCAGCACGGCATTGCAGGCCCGAGTAATGATCTATCAACCTAGCCAGCGCCCCCAAGAGCGTGCAGGACAGTGGATGGAAACGGGCTTTGGTCGATGCCGTGTAACCGGAAGGCTTGGGCAGCGCCATGCAGATATCGTTGAGTCCATGCTGTATGTTGCCGAACGGCGTCGTGAAATCTCTGACGGAGGCGTCGAGCTACTAGTTGACCCGGCAAAGTTGCGTCGAATGCTATCAGATCACCAGTACAGCCATGGTCGCATCAAAAAGCTACTGATCGATCTGCGAGCTGCCACGGTGGAAATTGTGACGCCGGAGCTGGAGCGGAGCAGTGACAGTATCATTGGCGGCTTGATTGACCATGTGATCCCATCATCTATGACCCGCCGCGACCCGCTCACAGGCGGCGAACGACACTTGTGGCGTGTCCGGCTGGGTGTTGCTTTGGTGATGCTGATGGAAAAGGACTTGTCGTTGTACTACTCGCCTGCACCGATTGCCAGACTACAACATGGAATCAGCCAGGCAGTTGCCCGGCATGTGCTTACCCACAAACACAACCCAGTCGGCGGTTGGTTTCTGGACACACTGATCCGCGCTGTTTGCGGTGTTGCTGCGAGCAGTACCACGCTCCGCAACTTCCGACGGCGCATTAAGGAGGATTCAGACAGATTGGTAGAAATCGGCATTGAGGTAGATGCCAGCGACAGGGTAAAGCGTGTCACAGCGGCCCGATAGCGTGCCACACCGGCCCGATGGCGTGTCACACCGGCCTGGAAGCGTGCCACAGCGGCCCGATTCTTTACGGTTTTAGCAGGATATTCAGGATATATCAGGATATCCAGGCGGTGTAACCACCCGCTGGATGCGGGTGGCTACACCTTAACTGATCAAGCACAAGGGGCTTGATCAATCGGCCGGAGGCCGATATTTGAACGCCAAAAAGGAAGACCGTCACCCAGCGCCTGTGCCAAACCCTGACGCTACTTGGGTTAGCTCTTGAGGCCGTTGCAAGGCGGCATCAAAAGAATGCCAGTGACCATAATAATAATCAGAATATTATTCTTCTTATTATTATGGATGGGATAACCCGGCTGGTTTCGACACCACGGCTGATATCGCCGCCCCTTTTTGTAGTTAAAACGCCGGGTAGCGCCCAACATGGTTGGAATATGCCAGTTTGGCGAGGGGGGGCTGATTATGCGTAGGGGGGTCCGATTATGCGTACCGCCCCTGCGCGACAGATAGCCTCAATAACCACGATCAGGCATCAAGGTTGCTGCGGCGATCTTGAGGCTCTGGCCGCCATGAGACGGCTTTCATGATGAAGGGGTAGCATACCGGCAACATCAGCCAGGCTATCCATGAGCCGATGACAGCGAAGCCAACCAGCAACAGCACTATTCCCAACCAGGCTATTAGATACCAAACAGGGGCTTGCGGGCGTTCACTGTTCATCGTTCAGTCTCCGTGCGGGTGACATGTAGGGCTGCTGTGAGCCGTCATGCTCGCTACTTGCCGGTTCAAAGGGGGAGCGATTATGCGTGGCTTGGGGGGTCTGATTATGCGTACTGTCGCCGTCAGTAGACGAAGCGCCTCGGATAGTGCCGCTCATGGCACCGGTCTGGCCGCTGTTCTGCTGGCCACCCATATGGGCTGAATCGCCACCGCCTTCCGACATGCCGAGTCGTTCAGCCCGGAGTTTCTGAGCCATAGAGCCGCCGAACGAGCCGTGACTGGCGTTGTAGTCACCCATAATCTTACCGCCCAAGGTTTCACCTGCCGCCTTTGTCAGGTTCTTCATAGTCTTTCCAGCGTGGCCCATGCCCGCAGCGGCACCGCTCGATGACGAGGCAGAGCCCGGCATGGGGAGCGGCCCATTTCCAGCACCTGTAGAGCTACCACCGCCTGGAGCTACTGCCGAAGCGAGCGCGCCACTGCCACCGAGCTGTTCACCAGCCAGCTTGGAAGCTTCACGCATGGCCATAGCGCCACCCGCAGCGCCTACAGCAGCCCCTACCGCGACAGACCCGGCAGCCCTTGCCATGCCGCCTACAGACGGCGTTGCACTGCCGAGAGAAGCCCCGTTGATGATTCCCTGAACCGCGTCAGGAATCATCTTCACCAGAATGGCCATCATCAACAGCACCCCAATGATGGCGAGGATGGCCCGGAACGACTCATGATCCTGATTCACAGCCCACTGGTGGATAAATTGCTCACCCGCGCCGATGACCAAGAACATGACATAGAGCTTGGCACCGATGCTGATGGTGTAGGTGATGTACTTTTTGGCGTAATCCGCCGTCCACTGCGAACCGCCAAAGCCCAGCAGAACAATGCCTGCTGCCGTGACCACGTACATTTCAGCCAGCACAAAGAAGGCATAAGCAGCAATCAGCGTGTACAGGATGACAACAGGCAGCGCCAGGATGGTGTAAGCGATCCGGCTCAAGCCACTGCCTGCCGAAATAACATCGCCCCCAAGGGTAAATCCCCGCTCCAGGATCTCCGGCACGCTAAGGCTCAAGCTAGTACCGGTAGCTTGTCCGCCGATCCAGACCCAGCCCTTGATCATGGTTTCTGCCAATTGTTGACCACCTTGGATCAGAAACAGGAAAAATCCAGTGAAAATCACCAGCCTGACGAACTCTGCCACGAACTCGCCCAGGTCAGCATTTCGCAGCACCATTTGACTTGCTGACCAGGTATAGGAAATCACGGCCAGCGATAGCAGTAGCCAGGTAGCTACCTGCTGCAACGGGGCGTACCACAAGGCTACAGAGTCTCGAAATCCCTCCTGAAGGTCGCGGACTATATCGCCATCCGCAGCGGTGACTGGCCCGCTGAGCAGCACCAGGCCAGCATAGAGCAACGGATATAGCCAAGGTCTCATTGCTCATCCTCCCCGACTTCTGAACTGAACAGATCATCGCTGGTGATTGGCCGCTGAGAAGATGGTTCGCTCTCACGTGGAGCGGTGGCACGTTCCCAAGCGGCATCTTCTTCCGCCTTATCGTTCTGCAACAGGGCCGCTGCGGTTGCGATAGTCGCCACCAAGCCAGCAATGACAATCAGAGTTGTGGTATTGGTATTCATGTCTCACTCCTCAAAACAGATCATTGGCCTGGATGGGCTGCTGGGTATCTGGGTTGTTATCACGGGGCGTAACGGCACGATGCCAAGCGGAGTCATCCTCTGCCTGTCGGTCGACCTGGCCACCTACATGGCTAGCCTGTAGCTGCATCTGAGCCATTTGTAGTTGCCGGAGCTTCTGGAGCTGTTCCACCTGCATGGCAGCGATAGAGCCCCCAGCTTGGAGAAGCTGCTTGGTACCGGACGCGCTTTCCATTTGCGCTTCAATGGTGCGAAGCGCTGAATCTTCCCGGTCAAATTGCTGGGCCTGGAGACCAGCCGCACGTAGTGCCCCACGCACGCTGTCATGATTAGATTGAGACCAATCTCTGTAGCGCTCTGCCAATGCATCATGGTTGCCTTGCTGGCGTTGAGCGTAGTATTCGAAGTCGCGATACTCTCGCTGATAGTCCTCGTCGATCTGCCCAGAACTATATGCTACAGCCCGGCCAGTGGTGACGATGCTGGCAAGCGCCTGGAGATCCGCCAACGCTTGTTGTTTGATGTGGTTGGGCAGATTACGCATGTTTTCATACATAATTTCATACTGGCGAATTTGATAAGCTAGGTTTTGCGCTTCGCTAATTGCAATATCCAGAAGTTCTGCGTTATTTAAAAGTTGGGTTATTTCTGTTGCCCCGCCGGTTAATCCACCACCGCCAGAGTAAACGGGCAGTGATACAGAAATAGCTGCGGCCAAGATGGCTGTGCCGATTCTCTTTTTCATTGTTTCGCCTCCCTAATAAATCTCCTGACGTATAGCGCAAACTGGTTATATTTAACTTTTACTTCTCCCCGGTCATGCATGACTCGCCAAACATCTACAGCCGTGTAGCCCTGATCTAAAGCGGCTTTGATCTGGTCAATGTTTCTCAAGAAAGCCACTTTGCCGTTAGCTGGTGGCTTTTTTAGTTTGGCTTTACGAAGTTCTTCAATAAGTTCCATAGGTAATCTCCTCTGATCACACTATGAAATGATACTTGTGCAATACATTCCAAACACTTACGACATATCGTAAGTTGCTGTTTGTATGAGAAAGTTGGGGCTAATATCGCACTATAAGCGCACTGCAACCGCATTCAGCCGCACTATAACCGCACTGGAACTGTAACTATTCAAAAATGATATTAGGCAGGACGTGTTTATTGATAAATATTCTATTGAATCGCAAAATTCAGCTAACTTATGCTTTCGATGCGGTACAGAGCGGCACCGTGCGGTTGATCAAGCGGGCAGGATGTGTAATTGCTATACCGCCGCAAGCGTCAGCATAGCAATTACCTGTAACTTACTCGCCTGGTGGCTCGACGCTATCCTGAGCTAGGAGCTGCGGAATCCGTACAGTGATTCGGGTATGAAGATAAATTAGCAAGTTGACAATATTTTCAATGATTTTTCTGAGCCCTGAAAAAAGATGCATCAAGGGTATGCGGCTGACTGGCTATAATTAAAACAATATAAAACAAAGGCTTAAAATTTTTCCTATAAATAATTCAGATGTGACAAGAGTGGTTTTATGATTGACAATTTTGTGTTTTTTTATGACAATGCATATAATTTTTTTGACAAATATGTCTTTTGAGGCCTTTTATGAGCTTAATTAATGTCAGTATTCTTGGCCTGATTGAGGCATCTCTAGATGCTAATTACTCTGAAGTAAGAAGGGCTGCTAATAAAATCGCCCAAGAAATACACATTGAAGACCCGGACACAGCTAGGCAAATAAAGTCATTGGTTCGTAGAAAAGGAGTTCCACTTCGCAGCTCGGGGTATATGGAAAAACTACCTACTGATCCAAAGTCAAGAATGGAATTAGTAGAGGAAACATCTTTCCCTGAAACACCTCTTTTTTTAAATGAAGCAGAAAGGAATGTTTTTGAAAGCTTTTCAGAAGATGTTTTACATGCTGACAAGTTGATTAAACACGGGCTTTCAGGGCGTTTTAATCTTATGCTTTCTGGGCCGCCTGGAACCGGTAAAACGTTGATAGCTGGTCATATTGCGGCAAGGCTGAATAAACCTATTTATACTGTCAGGCTTGATTCGATGGTTTCATCTTTACTTGGAGATACAGCTAAAAATATACGCAACGTTTTTGATTTTGTATCTAGTAAGGGGGGGGTGTTGTTTCTTGATGAAGTTGATGCAGTTGCCAAGTTAAGAGATGATAAGTACGAAGTTGGAGAGCTAAAGAGAGTCGTAAATACCCTCATTCAAAGTCTAGATAGTCTTGATGATAAATCTATTGTTATTGCAGCAACCAATCACCCCAGGTTGTTAGATCCTGCGATATGGAGACGATTTCCGTACTCGATTGAGTTTAATTATCCAGATATTGATTTACGCCAAGTGATGTGGAATTTTTTCTTATATTCTGATGAAGGTGATGCGCAGGTGACAAATAGCCTTGCAGCTATATCTGATCAGCTGACAGGAGCTGATATAGAAAATATTTCTTATGCATCAAGGAGAAGAAGTATTCTTTCTGACAAAGAAATAAATCTGCCTCGTTTAGTGGAGGCTGTGATCAAAAGTTCTTCAAGTAGAATATTAATTCCAAAAAACGGGGATCTAAATGCACATGAGAAAAAATCCCTTTCGATAGAGCTTTATTCTAAATACAGAGTATCTCAGTCTGATATAGGGAAACTGCTTTTTGTGAGCAGGCAAGCTGTTTCAAATTACTTAAAGGGAGCTAAAAATGATTGATAATAATAAAAGAGATTACGTTAATCCAATTTTAACATTTCTTAGAGAGCCAAAGCCTAAAAGTATAACTGGGGGAGGAAAAAGCGCAAGCAATATAGTGGGTGCAAGGCTTGAAAAGCAACGAAAGTCGCTTGCAAAGTCATTAGATAAAATTGGAAATAGTAAGGTAGTTTCGCGTGCAGGGAAATCTCACCTTATTGTAAGAATGTTTGAAGACTCTAATGCACCTTCTTATACTCCTGCGGATCTTTTTAATGAGAATATTGGTTGTAAAATTGTAGCTCCTTCATATGATGGCTACATGTTAGAAGTTGAGGTAGAAGCCTTTAAAAAAATTGCTAAAAAAATTAGAACAAGCGCCAGTATAAAAGAAAAGGTAGACATCTCAAGGGTTGAGAGCATAAAGCCATTTTCGAGCGCAGATGTGCTTAGAGGTCGTGAGCTTTCTAAATTTTGGTCGGATGACGGAAGTGATGAACATTTATTCAATTTATGGCTGGTGCCATTCAATAGTCAAGAAGCTAGAGATCAGGTCGCAAAAGAGGTATTAGCCTTTTATAATCAGGAAGATATTTCTTTTGGTGATAAAAAATATGATATAGAGTTTGCTAAAGATGAAGATAAAGATTTTGGTATTGATGATGCTCTTTCTGAATATGTGAAACATGGAAGAGCATCTGTTTCTGTGAAAATTAAAAGTAATGAAGCTTTTTTAAATATTGTAAGCTCAGGGGCAATCTATCGTGTAGAAAGAGCATTGCCGTTAAAAACCAATAAAGTGGCGCCTGGTTCAGGACAAGAGCCTGTGCCAGGTGATATTAAAAATGAAAATTTGCCGACAGTAGTTATAATTGATGGGGGGCATTCTGCTAAGAGTTATAAGATTCATGAATCTATAAAGATTCCCCCACTTGTTCCAGATCATGAGGCCGATCAAAAGCATGGGAACCAGATCGCCTCTCTTGTTGTGCATGGTTATGCTTGGAACAATAACTTAAAGTTGCCAGTGCTAGATTGTAAGTTTGTTGCTGCACAAGCAATTACAAAGGTTGGAGTGCCTTCACAGCCAACGCTTGAGCAGTTTATTAGATATCTAATTGCTGTAGCTAAGAGTAGTAACGATCATGCATCTGTCTGGAATCTTTCTTTTAACGAAGAAGGTCCAACTCCATATGCAGATGATGTTAGCCTTCTGGGTCATAGAATTAGTAAAATAGCACGAGAGCACAATATTTTACCCATTATTTCAATAGGTAATGTGTCGCCAAGTAATGGCGAGGGAAAACTCTGTCCACCTGCCGACTGTGAAGCAGCTTTAACAATAAGCGGTAGGCAAGCTAAAAATGGCCTCCCTGACGAACCTTGCAATGTAAGTTTGAGAGGCCCTGGGCCATCAGGAATGTTAAAACCTGATTTGTCTTGGTTTTCTGAGTTAAGGGTGATTGGAGGGGTTGCTGAAAAAGGTACAAGTTACAGTGCTCCATTGATCTCTTCACTTGCTGCTCATACCTTTAAAAAACTAAAAAAGCCAACTCCAGATTTAGTTAAGGCTCTGTTGATTAATAAAGCTGAGATAGAGAATCATGATGACTCTTTAGGTTACGGCACTCCTTGGAGTGAAGAGCATCTTCCCTGGGTTTGTGCAAATAATACTGTAACGCTTGCTTGGACTTCAATATTGAAAGCTGGTTTTTCACATTATTGGAATGATATCCCAATTCCAGATGAAATGTTAGATATAGATAATCGGTTGTCTGGCGAAGCAGTATTTACTGCTATACTTAATCCTAAAAAGTCAGAGGAGTTAGGGCGTCATTATTTCTCTACCCGTTTGGAAGTTGCCTTACAAGCTGAAACAACTAGTGGTAAAATTGAAAACCTTATTAAAAAAGCTCCTGCTACTCATTTAAGTGCTAAACAAAAAGAAGATTTAAAATGGAATCCGGTTAGGCATCAAAGAAGTCTGCTAACAAAGAAAATTAAGCCAAGTACGGCAAGAATATACGCAAGAATATATGCAAGAGACTTGTATCAATATGGCATGGCATCTCATCATGAGCTAGAAGGGTTAGAAGTATCGTTTGTGCTGACTTTTAGAAAAGAGGGCGCTGGGGGGCTTCTATTTGACTCTGTTGTGAAAAATCTAGGAAATGATGTCGAATATGGGATTAATCTTGAACAGGATATAAATATAGATACAGATTTTTGAATGAGGTGGGCAGGCTTGCCTGCCCGTTTTTTTAATATTTTACTCGTAGAGTAATGAGAAATTGCTTGCTTATATGAAAAATGCTGAAAATGTTTGGTTCTGGCATCATTAAGTGGCTTGTCACAGCACAAGCGGTACAATAAAGGTACACACACTAGCTTTGCATGCTATTCTCTAGTTACGCTAAACTACTGATCCTAAACAACTGTTCCTTTTTCTAAATTACGGCTACTTTCCTTTATGTGTCAGTAGCTTATTGTTATAGTAGCCAACTCATAATCCCTTGGTCGTAGGTTCAAGTCCTACTGGGCCCACCATTTCCTAGACCCTCCTCCTATATCACCATCCTTCAAGCCGCTGACCAACGTCAATAAACGGCTCCTTCGCCATATCCTTTATTTCTTAAAACCCCATGTCTTTCTGTGGGCTTTTCCACCGATGATTCCCCTCGAACACGCCGTTCCCGCCTAGACCCTTGCCACACCAGAGTGATTGTTGTTGTGAATAAAAATCCGTATCATTCGCTTTACTATAACGATATTTTTCCTCATGCCCGTTGAGACTTCCTTATGCTCCGTAAAACCCTGCCGTTTTCCGTCGCGCCGTTGCCTGCGGCCGTTCGTCGTTCGTTGGTGGTGTCGCTTGGTGGAATGCTGAGCGTTGCGCCGTTGGCCGCGCTTGCCCAAGAAGACACCATCAATACCGGTACCACGGTGGTCACCGCGACCGCGTTGAAAGTCGATACTCCGCTGGTGGAGACGCCGCGCCCGGTCTCTAGCGTTGATCGGGAAGAGTTGGAAACCCGTAATGTGCAGCAGTTGGATGAAACCTTCCGCTATCGTGCTGGTGTGCTGTCAGGCCACTTTGGCAGTGATAACAATACGGACTGGTTCAAGGTGCGTGGTTTTGACCAATCTACCTACCAAGATGGGTTGCGCATTTACCGTGAAGGTTTTTACCAGTGGCTGCCTGAGCCGTATGGCCTGGAGCAAGTCGAAGTCTTTAAAGGGCCTTCCTCGATTCTGTACGGTGAGGCGCCTCCCGGCGGTTTGATTAATGCGGTGAGCAAGCGTCCTACGGAAACGCCGCAGGGCGAGGTTAACTTCCAATTAGGGAACCGCAATCATCGCCAAATGGGGGTCGACACAAGCGGTCCGTTGGGTGAGTCTGGCGACGTTCGCTATCGGTTGGTAGGCCTGTACAAAGAGCGTGATGGTGATTTGAACAACACCGATAACGAGCGCTATTACTTCGCGCCTAGCCTCGCCGTTGATATGAGTGACGATACGACCGTTACTTTTTTAGCTAGCGTGCAGAAAGATGATGGCGTGCCGGTTAACCCTTTCAAGCTGTCCTATGGCACCGTGCAAGATACGCCGTTTGGTCGCGTTGATCCGCAAACCAACCTCAGCGAGCCAGGTTACGATCGTGATAACCGTACTCAGTGGGCGCTAGGTTATGAGCTACGTCATGACCTCAACGACACTTGGCGTTTTGAACAAGATTTACGCTACA
The DNA here is from genome assembly GCF_046536035.1 of Halomonas sp. SIMBA_159. Lineage (NCBI taxonomy): Bacteria > Pseudomonadati > Pseudomonadota > Gammaproteobacteria > Oceanospirillales > Halomonadaceae > Halomonas > Halomonas sp. SIMBA_159. The sequence continues at coordinate 153,300 of NZ_JAWJBT010000003.1, read as the reverse complement.
GCGAGCTGGATTTGGAGCTACGCAGCACCTATGCGTTCTTTATGTCTGATGCACGGCGTGCAACGCGCGGGCACGTGTATCGCGATGGCTCGATTGATAGCTGGACGGTTGATAACCGCATGGTGGGTAACTGGTATACAGACCGCACCGAAAACACGTTGTTGTTGGGTATCGATTATCAGAATCTGGGCGTAAGTGGGCAGGAAGCGGACCCGTTCCCGTTTGGTGACCCTATTGATGTGTTTAATCCCACCTACGGTAACTTTACCCCAGTGGGTGCGGATGACTTATTGAGTCGTGAAATCGATAAAGAGCAAACCGGGTTGTATGCTCAAAACCAACTGCGTATTGATGACCGCTGGGTACTGCTTGGCGGTGTGCGCGTTGACCAGGCCGAGACCGAAAATAGCAACCTGACCTCAGGTGTCACGCAGCGCTCCGATGATGACCAAGTCTCTTGGTCGGGCGGCGCGATGTACTTGAGCGACCAAGGGATCAATCCATACATTAGCTATACCGAGTCGTTCGATCCGGTGGGGCGTGTGGACGACGCGGGCGATCTATATGAGCCTCGTGAAGGCGAGCAGTGGGAAGCCGGTGTCAAAATCGCACCGTTTGGCTGGGATGGCTACGTTACTGCCGCTGTGTTCGACCTGAAAGAGAACAATACGCTAGTCAGCTCTCCTGCTGGGTTCCAGGTTCAGGAAGGGGAGCGTACTTCTCAAGGGTTTGAGCTGGAAGGCGTTGGTTACCTCACCGATGAGTTAAAAGTGACGGCGGCCTACACCTACACGGATTCGCGCTTGGAAGGTGATCGGCGTGCGCCATTGATTCCGCGGCATCAAGCATCTACGTGGCTGGATTACGCCTTTACTGGCGGAGCATTACAGGGAGTGAGCTTGGGTGCTGGCGTACGCTACGTGGGCAGTACGGTGGATACGAGCGTCGCTGACAACACCTCTGTCGATAGCTATATGGTGGCGGATGCTATGGTCGGTTATGAGTTTGCCGATGGTTGGCAGGCGCAGGTAAACGTCAATAACTTAACTGATGAAGAGTATGTCGCCAGCTGTGAGTATTGGTGTTACTACGGCGAATCTCGCAGCATCATCGGCAGCGTGAAATACCGCTGGTAAGTAATCGCCAATCGCCAAGCACTAACGAACAACGCCCGGCTTTAAGCCGGGCGTTGTCGTTGTGGGCCGGTTAGGGGGTGGCCATGGCATTGGCGTACAGCGCGCAATCCTGGGTATAGCACTGGCAGGCGGCGGCCACTAATCCGCTGCGGTCTAGAATGATGATGTCGCCACGGTGGTAGCTAATCAATCCGCGTTGCTGCAGGGCAAGGGCGGCGAGGGTAATGCCTGCCCGTCGAACGCCTAACATCATGGCAAGAAATTCATGGGTAAGTTTTAAATGGTCGCTTTGAGCGCGGTCTTGCGTCATCAGCAGCCAGCGGGCGAGCCGCTCTTCAATGCGGTGAAAGTGGATGCAGGCCGCTGAATTGGCCAGCTGATTCATCACAATATACAGATAGCGTATGAGCCGCTGGTGCAGCGTTGGGCTGTTGGGTAGCAATGCTTGAAACTGTGCCGCAGGGATCCGCAGGGCAATGCCTGCACCTTGCACCACGGCCAGCAGCGGCGCTTTGTTGAAGCCCAGCACCAGGGGAATACCGAGCATGCCTTCAAGGCCTGCCATGGTCACTTCGAGGCGGCTATCGTTGTTAAGAATGACGATATTGGAGACGAAGCTATCGATAGGGAAATAGGCGTACGTCACCGTGTCGGTCGGCTGATAGATAACTTCGCCAAAGGCGAGCGGCACCACTTCACAGCAGGCGGCTAAAGCAGTCTGTTCGGCGCTTGGCAGGTCAGCCAGCAGTCGGTTGGTATTGATCGCGTGGGAAATAGAAATCATGCGCCTCTCCGGTCAAATGAACCTGGCAAACGGCACAATGATGGTAATTCTCATTTTGATGTCGGCTGCAGATGGGGTTCCAGTGATGGATAACCCATCTGAATATTACCATTTGGTAAATCACCCGTCGGCACGCTAGCGTACACAACTCGCAGTTATCTTATAGTGCTTGGGGATCTACGGCTGGTTAGCACGCTACGGTTACGTCTGAATGTTTGAGCAGTCGGTCGTATTCGTTTTTGACCCCCGCGTAACACTCACAGACACGGGCTTCTAGCCCTGGCCTGTCTAGCACCGTAATGTGGCCTCGGTTGTAGGAGATCAGCCCCGCCTTTTGCAGTTTTCCGGCAGATTCTGTCACCCCTTCGCGGCGCACGCCCAGCATGTTGGCAATCAGCTCTTGCGTCATAATCAGCTCATTACCGGGCAGACGGTCTAGGCTGAGGAGTAGCCACCGACACAGCTGTTGATCCAAGCTATGGTGGCGGTTGCAAACGGCCGTTTGCGCCATCTGTGTGATTAATGCTTGGGTATAGCGCAGCAGTAAGCGTTGCATGGCGCCTGCTCGGTCAAACTCACGCTTGAGCAGGTGGCTTTTGAGGCGATAGGCTTGCCCAGCGCTTTGCACGATGGCGCTAGTTAACGTGGTTTCTCCCCCCATAAACTGAGAAACCCCCACCAGGCCTTCGTGGCCTACCACGGCAATTTCTGTTGAGTCGCCGTTCTCCATGACGCACAGAAGCGACACGATAGCGTCTAACGGGAAGTAGACGTGGCTCATGTGTCGGCCAGATTCAGACAGCGATTGGCCCAGGGTCAGCGATACTTCTTCAAGGTGTGGCAACAGGTGTTCGAGCTCTTTTTCAGGCAGTAGGCCAAGCAAGGCATTTTGCTGAAAATGACGCGTTTGAAGCATTGAATATCTCCCTTATTCCTAGCTTTCGCGCAGCGTCTGGTGAAATTGAACGATGTGAGGCGCTTTTTTAAGTGTTTTTTAATCGGCCACTTTGTATGTCGTCCGTCGCCAGACGCACCGTTCTTAAGTATAGGGCGCACGGTGAAAAACTCTGTACGCTATCGCACATAGGGTAGTGGATTCATGAAAGAGTACGCTGTTCAAAGTGGTAAAAGATCGCGATAAATAACAAACATTACCCACATTTTGTTGCCATGTTCGCTAACGCACAGTCAATACTGTCAGGGGCGTCTAAGGTTGCTTCAGTGAGGCAACGGAGATGCCTGAACAGGATGTTGCACTGTGCGCTGCAGGGAGCGCGGCGCCATTTTTTTGATCGATACTTTTTATCAACATGGCTGCGCTGCTGAACCACACTCACAATAAAAAAATGCATCCCGGATCAGATTACACATGGAGAACGATGTCATGCTGTACGGTGATTGCCAGAGCAACAATGGGCGTTCCGAAGGGGAGGGGGAGCAGAGTGCCGACGAGCGGTTGCGTGGTGCCGAGGCCGCCCTGCAGGCCGAAAGAGAGTGGGCACAGGTAACGCTGAACTCGATCGGCGATGCTGTTTTGACGACTGATGTGCAGGGCCGAGTGACTTACCTGAACCGGGTGGCAGAGGAGCTTACCGGTTGGGCAAGCATCGACGCGCGGGGAAAGCCCGTGGAGCACATCCTAAAACTCGTCAATAACCAAACCTTTCACACGGCGATAAACCCTGCACGGCGGGCCATGACGGAGAATCGCACCGTCGGCTTGGCGATGAATTGCGTGTTGATTCGTCAAGATGGCAGCCAGCTGGAAATCGAAGATTCGGCGGCTCCTATTCATAACCATCAGGGGTTTACGGTAGGCGCGGTGGTGGTTTTTCACGATGCCTGCCAGTCGTTGACGCGTTCCGCACAGTTTGCCTACCAAGCGCAGTACGATGCGCTAACGTCTCTTCCCAATCGTTTTCTGTTTGCCGAGCGCCTTTCCCGCGCTATTGGCTTGGCCAAACGCCACCGGCATCAAGTGGCGCTGCTGTATCTGGATATCGACAACTTCAAGGGCATCAACGACTCCCTAGGCCACGCCTTGGGCGATCGTTTACTACAAGCAGTGGCGGAGCGTCTGAGCGAGTGTATCCGTGTGACGGATACGGTATGCCGCCAAGGAGGCGATGAGTTCGTTATTCTGCTCAGTGAAATTGAGCACGCCCAAGATGCTGTAAGGATTGCGGAAAAAATTCTCACCACGTTAGCCAAACCCTGCCTGATAGGGCACGTTGAGCATTGTATCAGCGCCAGTATTGGGATCAGTCTGTATCCCGATCATGCCAGTAACGAACACGAGTTACTCAATAACGCCGACGCCGCCATGTATCACGCAAAGCGAAGTGGCCGTAATCAGTATCAGATGTTTGAAAGCGACATTCATACGGTGAATGTATCGCTCACACATCGGTAGATGCGAAACGGGCCGCGATGCTGAAGTAGTGAGACTTAATAAGCCACCGACGCGTGCCATACGCTGCTTTCCGTGTGGCCTTCTGCTAAATCGGCGCAGGTATCCACGCGCCATAGCGTGGTGGCTCGGCAGTGAACGGTGAGCTCTCCCTGCTCTTGGCCGAGCTGCCACTGCCATTGGATTTCCCTTGTATTGTCGTCGCCGTGATCGCTGATTAGGGTCAGCGTTGGCTGCGCGGTATCTGTACTGAGGTGTGTTAACGCAGTGATTTCAGCGCTTTGCTGCGCGGGGGTTAATTGAGAGCCGCCGCGATAGCCGGGCAAAAAGCGCTGCTGGCGGGCCTCTGCCTGTAAAAAGGGCAGCGCTTGTTCGGGCGTAATGCGCCCATATTTGCGCACATTGGGCAGTACAATCACGCTGGCGGCGAGTCGGCAGCCGCCTAGATGGCTGCTCTCCCATACCTCGAACGGCAGCGGGTGCTCTGCCACCGTGCTGGCGAGTGCCTTGAAGGTGCGATAACCGTACTTGGCACAGCACTTATCTTTGGTGCCGTGGGTGCAGCAGAGCACGAGGTCCACGAGCAAAGGTGGCTGCTCCCACTGGCTAAGGTTGCTACCGCTTTGAAAAGCGGTGAGAAACGCCTCTAACTCCCATCGTGCTACCCTAAAACGACGCCGCTCCGGCATCAGAAAGATCTGATGCTGGTACTTTTCCATGCCCGGCTGTTGGATCAGGTTGATGCGCAGGCCATCGTCGGCCAGCGTATCCAGCGTTTGCTTTAATGAGTCGCTCATATCGCTGGCATGGCGCAGTTTGCGCAGCCACTTTGAGCGCGGCCAGCTGAGCAGTAAGTTGCGCTCTGCATGGGCGGCGCTACCGGCCAACGGGTCGTGCTGTTCGCGGCTTAAATCCGCGCAGAAGGTATGGTTCATAGAGCCGCCTGTAACGTCGCCGAGGTGAAGGGCACGCATACTGGGCTGCCGCTAGCGGGGTCGCGCAGAATATGGGCATCCAGGTCGAAGACGCGCTTTAGGTTGGCCGCGGTGAACACGTCGTTTGGCGCGCCGCTGGTGACGATCTGGCCGTCGCGCATCATCACTAGATGGTCGGCGTAGGCGGCGGCTAGGTTTAAGTCGTGCAGTACTAATAGCAGCGTGCGGCCACGGTCGTGGGCCAGCCGAGATAGCAGCGAAAGCAGGTCTACCTGCACCTTCAAGTCTAAAAAGGTGGTCGGTTCATCCAGCAAAATTAAATCGGTCTGTTGTGCGAGCACCATCGCGATCCAACAGCGCTGGCGCTGGCCGCCGGAGAGTGCTTCCACATCCCGGTCGGCAAACTCGGTAATGTGCATATAGCTCATCGCTTCCGCAATGGCGGCGGCATCTTGCTGCGGGTCTTTTTTCCAAAATCCTTGGTGGGGGAAGCGCCCCATCCCCACCAGCTGTTTTACGCTCAACCCCTCGGGGGCGATGGGGCCTTGCGGCAAAATGCCTAGCCGCTGGGCGACCTCCCGGGTGTTGCTGTGATGAATGTCCTTGCCATCGAGATAGACATGCCCGCCGCTAGGCGTCAGCGTTCGCGCCAGGGTTTTTAGCAGGGTCGATTTACCGCTGCCATTGGGGCCCAGAAGCACCGTGAGTTGGCCTTCCGCTACGGCAATATCCACCCCTTGCAAAATGCGCTTGGCGTCGTAGCCAGCGTGCAGGGCGTCAGCGGTGAGTCGTGATGCAGGGCGGGAATAGGCGGGCATAAGGTAGGCTCAGGCAAGCTCAGTCACGAGATTAAGGCAGTCAGCACCCTAAGATAAAATATTCTCATTTTCAACATTGTTCTTGCTGCCACCTCGTTCCCAGTCATTTCGTTAGTTCGAACCGTTCGTTCGAAGTGATAGACCTCTCTATTCATTTATGCATAATATAATCATTATCATTTAGATATGCGTTAGCATTTAAGTGGTAGCTAATGCCAAGGGGGCATTCACATCACGCAGGGGAGTCAGCATGACACAGATGAAAAAAGCCGCTTTCTGGCCAACGGTGACGTTAGCAAGTTTAGTGGCAGCCACTCAGGCTAATGCCCAGCAAGAGGCAACTGAGGTGGGGCAGTCGCTCAGCGAGTCATCGCCTACGATGGTCGTGACGGCGACGCGTAGCCGCAGTGAAGAGGGGCAAACGCCGCAGCGAGTGACGGTGATTACCCGTGAGCAGATTGAGCAGCAGCTGGCCATTACCGACGACCCTGGCCAGGTCTTGAGCAACTTGATTCCCTCTTTTTCACCCAGCCGCCAGAAGCTTTCCAATGCGGGTGAAACGATGCGTGGACGCGATGCGCTGTTCCTGATCGATGGCGTGCCTCAGTCCAATCCGCTGCGCGATAGCTCTCGCGATAGCTATACCATTGACCTTTCCATGGTAGAGCGGATTGAAGTGATTCATGGGGCCAGCGCTGAGCATGGTTTGGGGGCCACCGGCGGTTTGATTAACTTCGTTACCCGCCGGGCTGAAGGGGGCGGTATTAACCAAAGCGCGGGCATTAGCTTCACCGTTGACGACGACCTGCACTCGGAAGGCTTGGGTAACAAGCTCAACTATCGCATTAGCGGCCAGCAGGGCGATTGGGATTTTGTAGCCGCTGCCACGCGCCAAGAGCGGGGCGTATTTTACGATGGCGGCGACCGTCGCGTGGGCATTGCCTACCCCGGCGAGCTGCAGAACTCTGAAAGTTACGATCTGTTCGGCAAGTTAGGCTACTGGATCGACGACAACCAGAATATCGAGGTGTCGCTCAATCATTTTGATCTGGAAGAGGGCGACAATTACGTGCCCGTGGTGGGCGACCGCGAGGCGGGAATCCCGACCAGCGCCGAACGTGGCACACCCGACGGCGCGCCGGGCTTTAATGAAGTCACCACCGCCCGCTTGGCGTACTCCCACGCGGATTGGTACGGCAATGCGGTCGATGCCCAGGTGTATCGCCAGCGCTTCCGGGCGCGCTTTGCCACCACGCCGTTCTTCCCTTACCTAGATGGCAACGGCAATACCCAGTTCGACCAAACCCGTAACGAATCGGATAAGCAGGGCGCCAAGTTCACCCTGAACCGCCAGGGCATGCTGGATGACCGGCTCGGCGTGACGGTGGGGTTAGACATCCTCGAGGATGAAACCCGCCAAATGCTGGTAGAGACCGGGCGCACCTACGTGCCGGAAAGCCGCTACAGCAACATTGCGCCGTTCTTGCAGGGGCAGTTCAAAATCGCCGACCCACTGACGCTGCATGCCGGTGTTCGCCATGAGCATGCAGAGCTAGAAGTGGATGCTTACCAGACCATTGACCGTAATAACGTGACCCAGGACGACGTGGCCGTTGGCGGTGGCAACCCCAGTTTTGACGAAACGCTCTATAACGTGGGTTTAACCTTTCAAGCCACCGAGTGGGCCCAGCTGTACGCCAGCTACTCCGAAGGTTTCGGTATGCCCGATGTCGGCCGCGTGCTGCGTGGCATCGGCGAACCGGGCCAGGATGTGGATACGCTGCTTCAACTGCAGCCCATCGTGACCGATAACCGTGAAATTGGCGCGCGTTTCGACTGGGAGCGTTACGGCCTGGAAGTGAGCTACTACGAGTCGAACTCTGACTTTGGTCAGCGTTTGGCCGAACAGAACGGTACGTGGGTGGGCAGCCGGGAGAAAACCGAAATCCAAGGGGTGGAAGTGACCGGCAACATGCAGGTCAATGACAACCATGATCTGTCGCTCTCCTACGCCCATACCCAAGGCAAGTCAGACCAAGACGGCGATGGCAGCGTGGATACCAAGCTCACCGGGATCAACATCGCGCCCGACACGCTCAAGCTGGGCTGGAGCGCCGTATGGAACGACCGTCTCTCGACGCGCCTACAGGGTAGCTATTACTTTGACCGCAGCGTCGATAACCCGGCGCTCGACTTTAATGGCTACGGTTTGGTGGATGCCTCGCTGGCCTACCAGCTCCCTACGGGGCAGCTATCGCTGGGTATTGAGAACCTGACCGACGAAGACTACCTCACCTACTACTCTCAAGCCGCTCGCATCAGCGATGAGTACTACTTCACCGGCCGTGGGCGCACGTTCACAGTGGGGTATCAGCTGGATTTTTAAGGCTTAACGCTGGCGCGCCCGATACAAGAGATAAACAAAGAAGGGCGCGCCAATGCCCGCGACAAAAATACCGGCAGGCAGGTCGTTAGGCAGAAAGGCAACGCGGCCCAGCAGGTCGGCATAAAGCACGATCAATGCACCGACCAGCGCGGAGGCAGGCAGTAGTCGCGCTAAGTGTCGGCCCATCCATCGCGCCGCTAGGTGCGGTGCCATTAGGCCCACAAAGCTGAGTCCTCCCGCCACGGCCACTGCAGCACCGGCCAACACCACGCTACAGGCAAGCAGCACGATTCGGCTACGCAGTAACGGCACGCCTAACCCTTGGGCTACGCTGTCGCCCAACGCCATTGTATCGGCGTGGCGCGTTAGCAGAAAACTCACCGGCGTCGCTAACAGTAGCCACGGCAGCAGGCTGGCCACGTCGACCCATTGGGCGGCGTATAGGCTGCCGGTCAGCCAGGTATAGGCGCTCATGGCGGCGGAGTCGTCACTCATCACGATCAGCAGCGTAGTGCCCGCGCCCATTGCGGCGGCCAGCCCAATGCCCACCAGCACCAAGCGTGCAGGGCTAATACCATGCTGCCATGCCAAGCTGACCACAAGCAGAGCGGCGAATAAGGCTCCGAGCATGGCCGCCACCGGTAGCCAGCCGATGCTAACGTGCGAACTGAGCAACGCGATAAAGAGAACGGCGGCCAGCGCCGCGCCGCTGGTAATGCCAATAACATCCGGCGAGGCAAGCGGGTTACGCACGATGCTTTGCAGAATGGCGCCCGCCATTGCCAGCGCCGCCCCTACCAGGATCGCTAGCACAATACGCGGTAGCCGAAGCTGCCAAATAATGAACGTCAGTTCGCTATCCGCTGGGTGAATGAGCGAATGCCCGACTTGCAGTGGTGGAGTAGGAAAACTTCCCAAGCAGAGCGACAGAGCTGCGCTTAGCACAAGCACCGCACTCAAGCACACCAATGTGAGACGAAAACGTGTGCCAAGCGCGTCGCGCGCACCGGAATGAGAGAGCGCTGCGAGTGTCATTGGCGAGCCATGTTGCGTCGTGCGAGGTAAATAAAGAAAGGCGTCCCCATAAGCGCTGTCATTACGCCGACCGGCACTTCCTGGGGAGGAATTAAAAAACGCGATGCCGTATCGGCCAGCAGAAGCAAGCAAGCGCCCAAGACGGCACAGCCAGGAAGCAGCCAACGATGGTCAATGCCAAAGAGGCGGCGGGCCATATGGGGCACGATTAACCCGATAAACCCAATCATGCCAGCAAGCGCCACTGAGCTGCCTGCCAATACAATCACCACGAGCCCCAGAAGCAGTTTGATGCTGCCCGCGCGCATGCCTAGGCTTGTCACCATGTCATCACCTAATAACAGCGCATTGGCGTGACGTACCAAGAGAGCGCTAAGCAACATGGCACCGCCAAACAGCGGTAGCAGCGGCAGTACTAGGTCAAGGTCGCGCCCCGCCACAGAGCCTGCCAGCCAATAAAGCACGCTTTCAAAGCTTTGCTGGTCGACCACCAAGAGCCCTTGGCTGAAGGAGACAAACATCGCGGTCACCGCGACCCCTGCCAGCACCACCCGCAGTGGCGAATTTTCGCCATAGCGCCCGCGACTCAGTAGCGCCACTAAACTCGCGGCCACTAGCGCGCCGAGTAGGGCGGCAACCACATAATGGGCAGGTGTATGAAGCGGCAACAGCGATACCGCCACCACGACGAAAAACATAGCCCCCGCGTTAATGCCTAAAATACCCGGCGAGGCGAGCGGGTTGCGAGTCATGGTCTGCATCAGTGCGCCCGCCATGGCCAAGCTAGCACCCACAAGCGCCGCCACCACGGCACGTGGCAGGCGCTCGGTATATAGAATGATATGCGCCACATTAGCGGGGTCGTAAGCCATCAGCATACGCCATAGCGCCGACCACTCTAGGGGCGTGGTGCCAAGCATCACGCTACTGATAAACGCTAGCAGCGTCACTAGAGTGCCCGTGATTAACCCCGACAACTTAGCGCTGGTGCTGTTCAGCATGTGGGCTGCTCCTGAGAGCATAAAGCGCAGTGTGGCAAGCGTTCATCGGCGGCCGAGGTGAGCTGATAGTAGCGGTAAAGGTCATCCAGCATGGCGTTGGCCGCCAAAATTCCGCCGCCCATCATCCAACTCACGGGGTCGGCTTCAAATACTTGGCCCCGTTGCACAGCCGTTAGCTGTTGCCACAAAGGGTGGGACGCCCAGTGTTGGTAGTTGGCCGCAATGGCTGGGTCATCTGGCTCCAGCAGTACAAAGATGACATCAGCCTCGAGCACAGGGATGTTCTCCGTGCTGGTAAGCTTCATGCCCCAGCCTTGAGAGGTCAGCGTTTCGGGTTGCTCGAAGCCCAGTTCAGCTAAAATCGAACCGGCAAACCCGCTGGTATAGATCCGCACATGGTCGCTTTTAAAGCGCACGACGGCGACTTTTTGCGGCCATTGCTCCCCTAGCTGATGAGCGATCTGCTGGCGAAAGTCGGCCACGCGGGCTTCCCAACGCTCCAGCAGCGCTTGGGCTTGCTGTTCGCGCCCGCTGGCGTCTGCCACCAGAGCTAACGTCGTTTTGAAATCGAAGACGGTGTCGGCTAGCACGCTGGTCGACATGGCACTTAGCAGAGGGGCGACGCGTTCGTGCCGAAAGTGACTGGCGATAATCACATCCGGGTTCAGCCAAGCGACTTTCTCGAGGTTCGGCTGGGTTTCCAGCCCCACGTGCTCAACATTGGCAAGCGCATCGCGCAAGTAGCGGTAGGTGGGTTTTTCAAGCCAAGCGTCAACCACGCCAACGGGAGTAATACCGAGCGCTACGGCACTGTCGGTGGCTCCTTGGTAGAGCGTTACCAGGCGGGGTTGGTCACATTGAGTAGGCCGCTCGGCGGCGGTGGCTACTTCTTTTGCTAACGCAATGAAGGGCAGCAGGGTGGTGCAAAGGATAAGCAACACCTGCCACCCTGCGCGGCTGCCATGAGCGTGTGCTGTTTGCATACATGCCCTTCGGGATAACGTAGAAAGGCAAAATCATGGCATGTTGCAAAAGCTAATGCAAAGCATTATCAAATGTAGGCAATCACCTCCACCGCCCCAAACACCGCCACTCCCGCCGCCACCGGCCAGCCCAGTGAGCGCAGGCGACGCCACACCAACAGCGTAACGCTTAGGCCAATTGCGGTGGCCAACCAAGAGATAGCGCTGGGGTTGACGGGCACAATCGAGACGCCCAACACGGCGGCAATCATCATGGGGCCCAGAATCACCAGCCATTGGGGCATGGCGTTCATTCCCGTTGCGCTGCCCAACCGCCGCTGCATCCATAAAAAGGGCACCACTCGCATAAGCAGCGTGCCGAGTGCGCAGATAATGACGGCGATCCACATGGCGCTGCTCATGGGCGGCTCCTCCGTGGTTGGAACGTGACCGTATAGAAGCACAGCGCGCCGCAGGCGGCTGCAAGGGGAATCGCCACGTTGCTCCATCCGGCCAGGTTCAACCCTAGCGCGGCAAGAATGGTACACAGCATGGCGGCAGCCCAGCGCTTGTCGGTAAAGCGCGGTGCCACCATGGTGAGAAACAGCGCGGGGAGGGCGAAGGGCATAATCTCACCCAGTAGCGGCCAGCGGGCGGTGACCGCTTCGCCGCCGGTCGCCCCCACCGCCGTGCCGATAATCCACACCCCCCACGCCAGCAGCGAGGCGCCTACAAACCAGCTAAACCGCTTCACTTCCGGTAGCTGGGGGAGCCGTGTGAGCGCCAAGGCAAAGACTTGATCGGTCAGGCCGTGCATCAGCCAGGGCCAGTGGCGGCTTCGGGGCAGCAGCGCGGCCAAATTGGGGCCATACACCACGTGGCGCACGTTGATGAGTAGCGTCATGGCCACCACCAGCCATAGCGGCGCACCAGCGGCAATCATGCCCACGAACAGAAACTGCGAGGCACCCGCGTAGATCAGCGCTGAAATGGCGGCCGCTTCCCAAGTGGTAAAACCGGCCTGGGTCGCTACCAAACCAAACGAGAGCGCGACCGGAATATAGCCGCCTAACAGCGGAATTGCTTCACGCACGCCCTGTAAGGCAGAGCGCAGCGGTGAGTGGTTGGCGTGCTCCGTGTGATCGGCTGGCTGGCTCATGGTGGGGTCCCTTCTTGGCCGTAGGTGACGGTGAGTAGCAGGGTGGCTTCATCGGTGTGCGTACGGTACAGGTGCGGCTGGTCGGCCTGAAACGTGACGCTTTCGCCGGCGGTGAGCGTCGTAGTAGCACCCTCTGGGCCTACTTCTAGCCATCCGCTAATGAGCGTCAGCGTTTCCCGCGTGCCCGGTGTATGGGCCTCGGCGTGGCGCAGCGTATTGGGCGCGCAGCGCATCCAGTAGGCATCCACCTGTGGCACGCCCTTACCCTGGTCGATCAACTGTACCTGCACGCCATCCTCACCGAGCGGTACGCTAATCGGTGCCACCAGGGTGCCAAACGGAACATTGAGTTGGACGGCCAGCCGCCAAATGGTGTCCAGCGTGGGGTTACCGTTGCCCTGTTCTAAGCGGCATAGGTTGGATTTCGCGATGCCTGCCGCGCTGGCAAGCTGCGACAGCGAGAAGCCCTGGGCTTTACGAAGCGTTTGGAGGTGTTGGCCTAACGTAACAAGAGAGTGCTCGTCCATGGTGATTGCCCGTTGTTCCTTTTATAGAACGTTCTATATAAGGAACAACGGACTGTCAATCGACAAGCAGTAAAGAAGTGATTAGGTAGGCTTGCGCGCTCGGCAGGCAGCGGCGGTAAACAGCACGTCGGTGGAGGAGTTGAGTGCTGTTTCGGTGGAGTCTTGTATCACGCTAATCACAAAGCCAATGGCAACCGCCTGCATGGCGACTTCGGTGGGAATGCTGAACAGGCTAGCGGCCATGGGAATCAGCATTAATGAACCGCCCGCCACGCCAGAAACGCCGCAGGCCGCGAGGGCCGACACCACGCAGAGCAGCAGCGCAGTGGGGAAGTCGACGCTAATGCCCAGCGTATGCGTGGTGGCCAGGGTGATCACGGTAATCGTGATCGCCGCGCCGCACATATTGATGGTGGCGCCCAGCGGAATGGAGATCGCGTAGGTATCGGCATCCAGGTCCAATTGGCGGCACAGCTCCAGGTTCACCGGAATATTGGCCGCCGAGCTGCGGGTGAAAAACGCCGTAATGGCGCTGCCCCGTAGGCAGGCGAATACCAGCGGATAAGGATTTTGGCGAGTGGCTAAATAGACCAGCAGCGGGTTACTCACCAGCGCCACAAATAGCATACAGCCAACGATCACCCCCAATAGCTGAGCGTAGTTCAGCAGTGCCTGGACGCCAGACTCCGCCAGCGTACCGGCCACCAAGCCGAAAATACCTAATGGGGCTAAGCGAATCACTAGCGTGACAATACGCGTAACCGCCGCCGATAAATCGCTAAGCGCTTGGCGGGTAGTGTCGCTGGCCTGACGCAGCGTTAGACCCAAGCCAATTGCCCAGGCCAGAATGGCAATGAAGTTGGCTTCCATCAGGGCCGTCACGGGGTTGGCGACCGCGTTGAGCAGCAGATCACGCAGCACGCTAAGAATATCGCTAGGTGGGTTGCCGTCTACTTGGCCTGCATCCAGCGCAAGCTCCGTAGGTAGTGCAAAGCTTGCGGCTACGGCAATGAAGGCCGCCATCAGCGTGCCCACTACATAGAGAACCAGCACGGAGCGGATACGTGTGGGTTGGCCTGCTTGGTGGGCGGCAATGGCCGCTGCCACCAGCACAAACACTAAAATAGGGGCTACGGCTTGTAGGGCGGCGATAAAAAGCTGGCCGAGTAGCGCAACGTTACTGGCAATCTCAGGGGTGAAAAGTGCCAGCAGCACCCCGGCGACAATCCCTATGATGATTTGAGGGATCAGTCCTAGCCGTAACAGCGGCCGGAACACGGCATTAGCGGTGGCAATCATTGCGCGACTCTCAGGTAGTAGGAGGAGGGATGCGGTGAGGCGGTTAGCCACCACACGCCTGAAAGGGGCAGCATTCTACCAGTTGCGGGCGCATCTTGGGCGTGCATGTAAAAAAACGTGACCCGCTATCTCTGGCCTCAGTGCCAGATTATACTTTGTTGGCTGCGGGGCATTACCGCAGCGCGGCACTTATGCCACCTCCCGCCTGTTAAAAAAAAGAAAAAGGAACGTTCCATGCGTATTAAAGTGTTGTTAGCTGCAGTGCTGATGTTGTGTAGCTCGTCGTTGGTCATGGCCGCCGACTACTACGTGGATATCACTAACCGTACCGGCTATACCATTTATTACATGTACGTGAGCCCGGAGGACTCAAAAAGCTGGGAAGAGGATGTATTGGGAAGTGATGTGCTGATGGACGGGGACACGCAGCGCGTTACGCTAACTGGCTACTCAAGCCCCTACTTCGATATCCGTTTGGTCGATGAAGACGACGATAGCTATACCTTCTGGAACGTCGATGTCTCCACCCAAGACATCGTGGTCACATTGGATAATTTGGACTGATCACAAAAACGGCTTGCTACCCAGGAGGGAAGCAAGCCGTTTTAGCATGAATGTGTCTAGTACTAGGGTAGCGCCAGAACGTTAAGCAACTGCGCTGGGTTGAGCGACTGACGAGGCGTGTTGGGGAATGTGTAACGGTGTTTTAGACGCTTGGCGAGCGCTGAGTGCGGTCATGTCGGCATAGGCTTGATCGGTGAGTGCTACCACGTCGGGAGACGCTCCCCATTTCAACAGCATGTCGTCGATGTGACGCTCAGCCGCTTCAAACTGGCCGCAATGGCTCAACAGTTTAGCGATGGTGTAGTCGCACTGCGGAGTATCAAACATCTCTTCCTTGATTTCTCGAATGGCCAATTGCAGGCCCGCTTGGGAAATATCTGTCAATTGATTCAGTTGCATGCCACGACTCCTTGTGAATGCCAACGGCTGCTCTGTGAGAGCAACAAAAAAGACCAAACGCGCTATTTGTACGCGCCTTGTACTTTTCGAGAGTAATACAGGGGGTGGTGAGAATCAATCGCCAAGTTTGGCTGTCTGCAAAAATTCACATGAATCAAAAAATATAAAAAAATCCCCACAATTCGAGTGGGGATTTCGTTGAAAGCGGTCATTAAGATTGCGGCGTTAAAAGGTGAAGGTTGCCAGTAGGGTCACTAAGCAGCCTGTGAAGAAAGACACGGTTGCCACGGTCACCACGTCTAGCTGTCTTGCTTTTGCACGACTATGCTTTTGTTCCATAAGATATTTCTCAAGGTGTTCTCGGCTACCAGGCTGGGTGCCTTTGTAAATATTTTGACGGATCATCTGACCTCCCCAAATGTGGGTAATGTGGGTGATCCCCCTCAAAGAGAACAGCAGTGGAGTTCTCCGTGCTGGTTTAGCACGATTGGCTCACACTCCAAGCATAGACCAGCCGAAGTGAAAGTGAGTTCATAAAAGCTATACAAAATGTTAACAATGGTGTCATGTGCGGGTCATCTTGGACGGTAGATGCAGCTCAAGATGATGCGATTGGCCGTCTAAGGGCACGCGCAGAGGCTGCGCGATAGAGAGTGGCAGTGCAACCCCATCCAGTATCGCAGAGCGCGCAGTGGCAGTGGCCTCCAGCGTCGTTTGTGGCTGGCTGACGCGAATACGGTATTCGCTGCTGCCTAAGGTGACGGTAGCGCTAAACGAAGGCCACGTACTGGGTAAGCAGGGCGCGATCACTAGCCAATCTCCTTCGCGGCGTATCCCAAGAATCCCTTCTATACCGGCCTGGTACATCCAGCCTGCGGCACCGGTGTACCATGTCCAGCCACCGCGCCCTTCATGAGGGGGCACCGAATAGACGTCTGCGGCCACTACGTAGGGCTCCACTCGGTAGCGCGCAGTCTCTTCGGCGGTTAGCGCATGGTTAATCGGGTTGAGCAGCGAGAAGAGTTGATGGGCGTTGTCTCCCTCGCCCTGCTTGGCAAAGGCTAAAATAGCCCACATGGCGGCATGGCTATACTGTCCGCCGTTTTCGCGCATGCCGGGCGGGTAGCCGCTAATGTAGCCGGGGTCGCGCTGGGGGTGATCAAACGGCGGCCAGAAGAGCAGCGCTAACGGCGGGTCGTGACGGATCAACTGTTGCTTTAACGATGCCATCGCCAAGGCTGCCCGCTCCGGGTGGGCGGCTTCTGATAGTACCGCCCAAGATTGGGCAATCGAGTCAATTTGGCAGGCGTCGCTTTGTTGGCTACCCAGCCAAGTACCGTCGTCGTAGGTTGCGCGCCGGTACCATTGGCCATCCCAAGCATGCTGTTCTAGCGCTGTGCGCAGCGCGTTGGCTTGCTGCTGCCACCGGCTGGCCCGGCGCTCACTCTCGGGGAGCGATGGATGCATGGCGTCATGCTGCTCAGCGTAAGGGATAAACAGGTCCAGCGTTTTCATCAGCAGCCAGCCTAACCAAACGCTTTCCCCACGCCCCTCGGCCCCCACGCGATTCATTCCGTCGTTCCAATCGCCGCTGCCCATCAGCGGCAAGCCGTGCTCGCCCAGCTGCGCCAGCGAGATATCCAAGCCCCGCGCGCAGTGTTCATAGAGCGTGGCGCTTTCCTGGGAAACGCTGGGCAGGAAGAAGTGCTCCTGCTCTTGAGGCGCGAGGAGCTCCCCACTGAGAAAACTCACCCGCTCATTCAGCACATCGCGGTCATGGGAAGTTTCAATGTAGCGGGCGCAGGCAAAGGCTAACCACACGCGGTCATCAGAAATTCGTGTGCGCACGCCTTGCCCTGAGTGGGGCAGCCACCAGTGCTGCACATCGCCTTCGGGGAACTGACGCGAAGCGGCGCGCAGCAAGTGCTGGCGCGTGGTGGCGGGCTGGCTGAAGGTTAACGCCATGCCGTCCTGTAACTGGTCGCGGAAACCATAAGCGCCGCTGGCTTGGTAGAAAGCCGAACGGGCGGTCAGCCGGCAGGCGATGGTTTGGTACAGCAGCCAGCCGTTGAGCATGATGTCCATCGTGCGGTCAGGGGTGGAGACCTGCACGGAACCCAGTTGTTGGGCCCAGTGGCGTTGCAGCACGGCTAGCTCGTCATCAATATCGGCGTCGCGGTAGCGGGCAATCATCGCCTGAACGTGTTCGGTAGTGTCGCCTTGGCCTAGCAGCATAATGATGTCAGCAGTTTCTCCTGGCGCTAACGTGCACTTGCGCTGCAGCGTGGCGCAGGGGTCAATACCAGCGCCTAACGCGCCAGAAAGAGGCTGTTTACTGCGCAGCCCCGCCGGGTCTGCAAGGCTTTTACCGTAACCGATAAACTCACTGCGATTGGCTGTCCAATGAGTAGGTGGCTCACCGATATCCAAAAAGGCGACTCTATTGGGAAAGGCCGCATTCCACGGATTGGTGGCTAAGAGCGCGCCGCTGCCTGCCGCTTGCGCCGTGATCAAAAACGGTGCTGATGCGCTACGGGATGTACCAAGTACCCACTCGGCATAGGCGGTGACAGAGAGCTTGCGTACGCGGTTAGAGTGGTTGGTGATCCTTAGCCGCGAGAGGCGCAAAGGATCTTCCAAAGGCACCAAGTGCAGCAGCGTCATCGCTAACCCATCCACACGGTGCTCAAACTGGCTGTAGCCAAAGCCATGTCTGGCCACGTAGCGCCCGGCATCGCGCAGGGGGCTCGCTGTTGCGCTATACAGCGCCAGGCTCTCTTCATCACGGATGTAAATTGCGTCCCCACTGGGGTCGATCACCGGGTCATTGGACCACGGCGTTAATTGGTTCTCTTTGCTGCTATCTGCCCATAGATAGCCTGCACCCTCTGCGGAGACTTGGCAGCCAAACCGCTGATTCGCCATGACATTAATCCATGGTGCAGGCGTGGTGCGGTGGCTATCCAGCAGCGTGACGTACTCGCGCCCCTGCTTGTCAAAACCGCCCAGCCCGTTAAAACACTCCAGCTCTGAAGAGATAGTGTCAGACGGGGGCTCGTTGAGCGTGCGGGGTTGAGGCAGCGAGCGTTTGGGAGGCGCTGTCACGCTTTGTGCCTTGGCTCCTTTCAGCGTGATCAGTAGCTGGGTGGCGATATCGCCGCGTTCGGCCAGCAGAGCAATACGCGCAATCGACTGAAGCTGCGCGCGAGACGTGGGGCTGGTTAAGTCGGCGCGTAGCGCAAAAATAGCGCCTTGAGGTTGCCCCTCATGCAGCCTTGGCCTAGCTTGGCTGCTTAGTATGGTGGCCTCAATAGCTTGCTGCAGATCCTGCACATACGACGATACCCGCTCATTAATCACCACAATATCGACTTCTAATCGCTTCATGCGCCAATATTCGTGAGCGCGCAGCAGTTGATGCAACTGCGCAATATCCATTAGCGAATTGATATGCAGTAAAACGATGGGTAAATCGCCAGAGATACCGTGCTGCCAAAGCAGTGACTGCGGCCCCGCACCACGTTGAATGGCTGAAGCGGGCGCTCTAAAACGCGCATCTGGGTAAAGTAGCGGGGCTGCCAGGCGCTGAAAGTCGGCAGCTTCGTCAGGCTGTATGCCTAAATGGCGAAGTTGCACCTGGGCCTGTGTCCACGCCAGCAGCTTGGCCCGCTCAAAGGCGCTGCGATCATGATGCTTATCGATCAAGTCCATTAGCGCCTCCCGGGTTTCCGCCACCACTGTCCAGAAGGCAATGCGAGCGCTGCTGCCTGGTGTGACCCGCAGGCAGTAACGTAGCGCCAAAATGGGGTCAAGCACGCTGCCCTCAGTGCCCGTCAGGCGCTGACCTTCGGCAAGTGCGGAGGCATTCAATAGGCTGCGCCCCCGGCCAATAAAGGTATCGCGGCTCGTTTCATACTGGGGCTCGCCCACGGTATCGCCCTCTACCACGGCAAAGTGAGCGACCCAGACCGGAGCTTCGTTGGGCTCTCGCTGCCGCCGTGTGGCGATGAGGACGTTGAGCTCAGGTAGGTACTCGGTTACCACAAACATCTTGGCAAAACACGGATGGGCGCTGTCGGCGGCAGGCGTGGTCAGCACCAGCTCCGCGTAGGAGGTCACATCGATATCGCTGCTATGGCGTCCGTTATTGGTCAATGAAAGCAGGCGCACCTCGCTGTCATCCTCCCCGGAAACCAGCACGTCCAAGTGGCTGGTAATATCGTCGTGCCGGTGGGTATAGCGGGCGTAATCTTCGGCAAACAGCGCGTGATTGGCGGCATCGTTTGCGCTGTTGTGGTGTTCGGCGGTTTGCCCAGTAGCGGCCCAAATGCCTGGGTGGCGGGTATCGCGAAGGAAGATAGCGCTGCCCCAGGGGTTGCAGGTGGTGTCTGGTTGCCAGCGGGTAATCGCGAGGTGGTGCCAGCGGCTGTAGCCTCCTCCTGTGGCCGTTAACATGACGGAGTAGTGGCCGTTGGAGAGCAGATGCGTGACCGGCGGGCCGTTAACCGCTGTGGGCACCCGACGCACCGCTTGTGCGTCATTGGTGACTTGGCTAGCGGTGGATTTCACCTCTTCGGCCCGTGGGTAAGCAATCGCGACATCTCTGGGAATGCGCTCTTGCAGCAGCAGTTCGGTGGCCTGGATCATCGGTTCACGGTGAAAGCGGGCGCGCATTTCCCCCAGCTGCAGCGTGTTGGCAATCGCTACGATGGTCATGCCCTGGTGGTGGGCCATATAGCTGCGTACCACCACGCCTTCTTTTCCTGTGGGAAGCCGTGAGCGGGTCAGGTCGATAGCCTCATAAAACCCATAGTGCCCTCGTGCGCCCATCTCGGCTAACCGGAGATAGTTATGGTAAGCACCTTCCGGGTCGATCATTGTGGCTAGTCCCGTGGCGTAGGGAGCCACCACCAAATCCGCCGACAGCCCGCGTTTAAGCCCTAGCCCTGGCACGCCAAAATTGGAGTACTGGTAGGTGTGCTCAATATCTCGGGCGTTATACCCAGATTCGGAAATGCCCCACGGTGCTGAAAACTGCGCAGCGTAGGCTTGCTGTCGCTTCACGACTAAGCGGTTGGTTTGCTCTAACAGGCTCCCGGCCGGGGCGCGCATTACCAACGACGGCATCAAATACTCAAACATAGAGCCTGACCAGGAGATCAGCGCCGCGCCGCGCACAAGCGGGGTGGCCGCACGGCCTAAGCGCAGCCAGTGGCGAGTGGGTACATCGCCTTTGGCAATGGCAAACAGGCTGGCTAGCCGCGCTTCCGATGCCAATAAGTCATAGCAACTGCTATCCAGGCAGTAGTCATCCAATGAATAGCCAATGGAGAGCAGCTGCCGTTCGCTATTCAGCAGGAACGCGAAATCCATCGAGGTCGCCAGCCGTCTCGCCTGCTGTGCTAACTGGTGTAGCTGAACAGGCTGATCGCTGACGGCAAGAGCCGCCTTCGCTTGATCATCACGATGCTGCGCCACGGCGTGATGAACGGCGTTCACCCAGAACAGCGCCGTGTCACTATCGGCGTTCGCCGTAGGCGTCAGCAGCGCCTGCGCGGAGGCCACTGCCGCGCTGGTGAGCGGCAGTAAGTCATTAACCGGCAGCGGCGCAGTGGTGTGCTCGCTTAACAGCGCGTCGATGTGCTGGAGCTGCTTTTCAAGAGAATATAGGGCTGACAATGCATGCCCGGCGGTTGAGGGCGAAAGGCGCGTTAGTGCCTCAACGGCGAGTGCTAGCGTGTCGGCAACGCCTTGTCGGGAATTAGGCCGCTCTGCTTGCCAAGTTTCGCAGGCGTTGGCCAGCGTAATGAGATGGCCTGCTAGGTTGCCGCTATCCACGGTCGATACGTAGCGCGGGTCGAGCGGACGCAGGTCGGCGGTGGCATACCAGTTATAGAAGTGGCCCCGGTAGCGCGGTAGTGCCTGCATCACGGCTAAAGTGCTGGTTAACCGGCGCAGTGCTTCTTGGCTGCCTATCCAGCCAAAGTCCCGGGCGGCGACAATCGCCAATAAATACAGCCCCATATTGGTAGGCGATGTGCGCTGGGCAACCACAGGCTGAGGCGCTTCCTGAAAGTTATCGGGCGGCAGGTGGTGGTTGTCGCTATTCACAAAGGTTTCAAAGTAGCGCCATGTTTGGCGAGCGATTAGCCTCAGCGCTTGCGCTGTCTCGGCCGATGGCTGTGTGTGATTCGCAGCACTGGCTGAGCTGCTTAGCCAAGCAGCGATGCTAGGTGCTGCCAGCCATAACAGTGCTACCGGGAGTACCAAAGCCCACACTTGGCTATTGAACCCTAGGGCTACGCCTGCGACGGCGACTCCTAAGGCGGTGCCGGGGGCCATGTGCTGGTAAAACCCAAACGTGCTGAGCTGGGGGCGCTTCATGGTTTGTGCCGCGGATGTCCACTCCAGCAGATGGCGATGGGTCACAAACAGCCGCGTGAGCGTACAGCCGATGGCGCTCATCATCCGCCATGCTTGGTCTGGCAGAAAAATAAGCTGCACCAGCGTTTGCTTAGAACCGAGCCATAACTCAGCGACCCACTGCTGAAAGTGGTGGCGTAGGTTCACGTTAGGTTGCAGCGGAATAAAAGCCGCACATAGCGATAGAATAACGGGGGCGCCCAACATCAGCAGCACAAGTAAGGTGCCGGTAGCGGCCATCAGCAGCGGCAACTGCCAGCTAACGGCTAAGCAGGCCAACAGCAGTGGCGGCAGCAGCGAACGACGCAGATTGCCCAGCGCTTTCAAACGCCCGATGGGGGGCAACGCATCGTTCAGCAGCCACGGCAGCAGCTGCCAATCACCGCGCACCCAGCGATGCTGCCGCTTAGCGACCACATCGTACCGGTTGGGGAAATCCTCGATAACCTCAATATCTGATGCCAAGCCCGCACGGGCGTACACCCCTTCAAACATATCGTGGCTGAGCAGGCTGTTATCCGGAATGCGGCCTGTTAACGACGCTTCAAAGGCGTCGATATGGTAAATCCCTTTGCCCGCATAGGAGCCTTCGCCAACGAGGTCTTGGTAAAGGTCGGAAATAGCCGCGGCATAGGGCTCTATGCCGCCTGGGGCAGAGCACAACCGTTGATAGGTGGAGCCACTGCCGGACATGGGCAGTGACTGGGTCACCCGAGGCTGCAAAATCGCATAGCCTTCTACTACCCGCTGTTGGCGAAGGTCCAAGCGCGGCTGGTTCAAGGGGTGAGCAAGTTTGCCAATCAGTTTGCTGGCAGCGCCTCTGGGCAGGCGAGTATCGGCATCCAATGTGATGACATAGTGCACGCCGCTGGGCATTAACGGCGGGTCAATAAACGTGGTATCGGTTGCGCCGCGCAACAGCCGGTTCAGCTCACGTAGTTTACCGCGCTTACGCTCCCAGCCCATCCAGCACTGTTCGCGCGCATTGAAAACGCGCCGGCGGTGCAGCCAAAAAAAATGCTGCTCATTACCAGACGGGCAGTAGCGTTCGTTGAGCTGCTGTATGCCTTGCTCGGCCATGTGAAAGAGCGCGGCTTCATGGGCTAGCGATTCGCACTGCGCGTCCACGCCATCCGAGAGCAGGACATAGCTGATGGCGCCATCACCGCTGCTTAAATAGTGCACCTCAAGACGATTGAGCTGCTCTTGTAAATCGTCTTCGTTGGTTAATAGCGTTGGGACGGCCACCAGGGTTCGCAGCGCTGCGGGCACCCCTTTAGAGAGATCCAAGCTGGGCAGAGGCTCGGCCCCAATACTGTGAATCACAAAACGATTGACGATCAGCGTGGCGACCTCAATCAGCGGTAGCAAGCTTAAAATGCTCAACAGCAGCAGCCACGGTAGGGGGACTGCCTCGGGGGAAGCGGTGAGCCAGAGTAGCCATCCCGCCAGCACGACGAGTGCCGCGGTGGAGGCTGAAAGAAGCGCAACATAGCCCGGAATACCGTTATTGATCAGCCGTTGGCGAAAGCGGCGGCGCCAGGCAGGGCGAAAGCGCAGGTGCTTCTCTAAGGCGGCTCGCCCAGCCGCCACTAGCACGTAGCCAGGGTCGCCAACCCGTGCTGCTTCGTGTGAATCGGTGGCGGTGGTGATGGCTTCACGGCAAGCGCTAAGCGCGTGATGGGTGACTTCCAGTTCGCTGTAGGCCGAGCCACGGGCCAGCTCTTCGACCGCGCTACGATACTGGTTGCGCGTGGCAAAATCGTATTCGGCAAAGCGGCTATGCTGGCTCAGCAGGGCATCGACTAAACTGACGCTCTCCAGCAGGTCGGCCCAATCGGTGCTGGCGATAAACCGCATACTGGTGATGATATTGCGCATGGTAACGCTCGCCGCGCCTTGGCGCTGTTGAGCGCTTTGCACCACGTCGTCGATGGTCTCACCTTGGGCATGCAGCTGTTCAGAAAGCCAGCAGGCCAGCGTGCTGGTCCTGGGATTGATACCGCGTAAGCGCTTTGCCAACTGAGCGGTAAAAGAGGCGGAAAGAGGCGCTTTTTGCAGTGAAAAGGAGGGAAAGTCGTGGGTGTTTTGCTCCACCAGCCATTTAGTGGCGAGTGCGTCGGCTTTATCTCGTGCGTGCTGCTCTTCGGTGATTTGATCGGCCAGGCGGCGCAGATTTTCGACCAAGACAATGCGCAGCGTAATGGCGACCGCCCACAGCTCGCCAATCGTTAACGGCTGTTCGCGTTGGTAGGCATTGAGAAAAGCGCGCAGATTGGTCAGTTCCAAGTGGCTGTCGGTATGGGCCACGAAGGCCCACGCAATACCGAACACTCGGGGATAGCCCGCAAACGGCCCATCGGCCAGCTTAGGTAGTTGGCGGTAATAACCAGGGGGTAAATTGCCGCGAATTTCGCGTATCTGTGCCTCGATAAGGTGATAATTATCCAGTAACCAAGCAGCCGCAGGCACGATATCGCCCCCTTCTGCTTGGGTGGCCGCGCAGGCTCGGTAGGCCGAAAGCAGCACGCTAGCGTTTTCATTAAGACGCCGGGATAAAGAGACGACTTTCGGGGGCGTTTGAGTGACGACTTGGGCCTGCGCAAGGCTGCTGGCGTGCTGTTCCAGCCGCTCAGCGCTAAAGAGTTCTTCACGCACGGGGGCAGTGGAGTTCCATAGTGTTGCCGAGGCGTTATAACGGCGCACACGCTGGAAAAAGGGCGTTTGGAACAAAAGAGTCACGGCTACCATCCTGGTTTCGCTGCAAATACCTCACCCAGGTACTAAAAACAAGTACAGGGCTTCCTTGCTAATAAGATGGTCGCAATGACTCAGATTGTCGGTTCGTTATCGCACATTACGGCTGCAAACGCAGAGGCTGCAGCACCGCATGCTAGGTTACAGAAATGGTTAGTGGCGCAGCGTCCAGTAGCCGCCCCATAGCCGTGTGGCGGTGGTGATCAGGCAGGCGGCGGCAAACAGGCTGGCCAGCAGCGGAAACGCTTTTGGAAACAGACAGAACAGTACCAGGGCGGCAACCGTCTCGGTGCCTTCGGTCAGGCCCTCTAAATAATAAAAGGCCTTCTTAGGAAAATTAGGGCGCTCTACTTGGCGGGCTTTGGCGGCAATGGCAAAAGCTAAAAACGACGTGCCGGTACCAATAAATGCAAACAGCAGCAGCGCGGCGGGTAGGGCATTTTGCATCGGGTCTGCAAGTGCAAAACCGAGCACCACTGCCGCATAAAAGACAAAGTCGAGTCCAATATCCAGAAAGCCTCCCGCGTCGCTTTGCTGGCCGCTCAGGCGGGCCAGGGCACCGTCTACCCCGTCGCCTACACGGTTGAGTACGACCGCGGCCAACGCCAACCCGTAATGTTCAAACGCCAGCAGCGGCAGGGCGCAGATGCCAACGATAAAGGCCGCTAGAGTGACTTGATCCGGGGTGATTTTTCGACGGTGCAAAGCGTGAGCCAGATAGCGAAGCGGGCGCTGGGTCAGCGGCATGGTAAAGCGGTCTAACACAATGATATCTCCGTAAAAGATGGTTCGTCTTAATGTTAGTGTGTACTAATTATTTCGACTAAAGTGGTTAGACTTTGGTTGTAATTGTCGCCAATTTACTGGACTAATGGCCTATTGCAGTGAATAAAGGGCACCGAAAAAGCCAGCGGCGCTGGTTAACAATGCCATAGGGACAGCTAAGTCCTGAGCACTTTCGTTCACCCTGACTGCGAGCGGTACTTTCATAATGCGCAGAACTGCCACGATGACGCTGTGGGACCACCTTTGGCACTCCCACGACCAAGTCAAAAACCTCCTGATGTGTGCGTTGCCGACCTCAAGTGCCGGTGGCTCCTCATCCCGAAATAACGCGACAACCGAGGGCAACGGCGGCCAATCACCTCGCCCGCCTGCCTATAATACGGCACAGAAAGTTGGCCTGGTGCTGGGCCCTTTGCTGTTCGCATTGGTAGTGATGTTCTTCCACCCAGCCGACTTGAGCTTTGAAGGACGCATGGTGCTGGCCACCACCTTATGGGTGGCGGTGTGGTGGATTACCGAGGCCATTCCTATCCCGGTGACCTCGCTGCTGCCCATCATTCTGCTGCCGATTACCGGGGCATTAGAGAGTGGCGCTGTAACGGCGGCATACGGTAACCCGATCATTTTCCTATTCCTGGGCGGCTTTATGATCGCCTTGGCGATGGAAAAGTGGGATCTGCACAAGCGCATCGCGCTGTCGATTATCTCCGTGCTCGGCACCAGCATTAACAGCATCGTGTTTGGCTTTATGGCGGCTACGGGCTTTTTGTCCATGTGGGTCTCCAATACCGCCGCCGTCATGATGATGCTGCCCATTGGCACCGCGATTGTCTACCAGGTCACCCAAGAGCTGAATAAAACCGAAGGGGACCACAGTGAAGAGATCGATAAGTTCAGCAAAGCGCTGATTTTTGGCGTCGGCTACGGTGGCACCATTGGCGGTTTGGGCACGCTGATCGGCACGCCGCCGAACATTATCCTGGCGGCGATTGTGAACGAGCTGTTTGGGATTGAGATCTCTTTCGCAAGCTGGATGATGTTTGCTTTCCCAGTGGTTGTCTCGCTGCTGGTGATTGGCTGGGTGATGCTCACACGCTTTATTTATCCGATTAAACTCGCCAAGCTGCCGGGCGGCCGCGCGCTGATCCGCAAAGAAAAAGAAGCGCTGGGCAAGATCTCCTTCGAAGAGAAGGCGGTACTCGGTGTGTTCCTGTTCGCCGCGTTTTTCTGGATTACCCGCTCGTTCCTGTGGCAGGGCCAGATCATTAATATTCCTGGCATTAACGACACCATGATTGCGATTACCGCTGCCGTGGCGCTGTTTCTCATTCCTTCCCCCAACAAAGGCGGCTGCCTGCTGGGTTGGGATGTGGCCAAAGACGTACCGTGGGGCATCTTGCTGCTGTTCGGCGGCGGCTTGGCGATTGCTGCGGGCTTTGGCTCATCGGGTCTGGCTTCCTGGATTGGCGGCCAAATGAGCGTGCTGGAAGGCGTCAACTTCCTGCTGGTGATTCTGCTGGCCACTGGCATGGTGCTGTTCTTAACCGAAATCACCTCCAACACAGCCACGGCCACGATGATTTTGCCAGTATTGGCATCGCTAGCACTGGCGCTGAATATTCACCCGTTCGTGCTGATGGTGCCTGCGGCCATGGCGGCTAACTGCGCCTTTATGCTGCCAGTAGGCACGCCGCCTAACGCGATCATCTTCGCCACCGGCAAAATCAAAATCATTGAGATGGTGCGTAACGGCTTCTGGCTGAACATCATTGCGATGTTCCTGATTGTGGCCGCGGTCTACTTCCTGCTGCCGATGCTGTGGGATGTTGATCTCACCACCTACCCGGACGCGTTTAGAGACTAAGCTCTCTTGTGTTCCGTGTTCATTGCCCCGCCTTGTGCGGGGCTTTTTCATGGGTGAATCCCAGGCGCGATTGCTATGATGGCGACACACTTTTTGTATCGAGCCTGTCATGCGATTACTTCATACCGCCGATTGGCATTTGGGGCGGCTGTTTCACAACCTTTCTCTGCTGGAAGACCAGCGTCATGTGTTGCAGCAGCTGCTGGAGATCATCGACCGCGAGCAGGTGGATGCCGTGCTGGTGGCGGGCGATATTTACGACCGCTCGGTGCCTCCGGCAGCGGCGGTCACGCTGTTGGATGAGATCTTAGGCGAGCTGTGCGAGAAGCGCGGCCTACCGGTCGTGATGATTTCCGGTAACCACGACGGTGCCGAGCGGCTGGGGTTTGGCGCACGTCACTTGCGCCAGGCCGGGCTGCATATCCTCACCGACCTAGCCACCTGCGACCAGCCGGTCACGCTCACGATTGGCGATGACACGGTGGATATCTTCGGCATCCCCTACGCCGACCCAGAATATGTACGCAGCGAATTTGGCGAAGACGTGCGCGACTTCGACAGCGCTCACCGATACCTGCTGGAGCGCATTGAGGCACAGCGCCAGCCGGGGCGCCCGACGCTACTGATGAGCCACTGTTTTGTGGATGGCGGTACCGCCAGCGACTCCGAGCGCCCGCTCACCCTAGGCGGTGCCGAAAGCGTGGCTTGGGAGCCCATGCAAGGTTTTGACTACGTGGCGCTGGGCCATCTGCACGGCCCTCAAATTCGCGGTGGCGAGCATATTCGCTATAGCGGCTCGCTGCTGAAGTACAGCTTCTCCGAAGCCACCCAGCGCAAAGGTGTCACCCTGGTAGAGGTGGGGCGCGAAGGTGTGACTCAGATCGTCCACCATCCGCTGCTGCCCCGCCGGGATGTGCGCGTGTTGGAAGGTGAGCTGGCGCAGCTGCTGGCCCAAGGAGCCAATGACCCCCACGCCGATGATTACCTGCTGGTGCGCCTCACCGACCGTCACGCCATTCTCGACCCCATGGGCAAACTGCGAGCGGTGTACCCCAACGTGCTGCACCTAGAAAAGCCGGGGATGTTAGAAGCCAAAGGCCGCCAACAGCTAGACCGCGAGCGGCTCGCGTTCAGCGCGCTGGATATGTTCAGCGACTTTTTCACTCAAACCAGCGGCGAGCCAATGAGTGATGAGCAAGCCCGTGCCATGGGCGAGCTGATCACCACCCTGAGCCGCGAGCAGGAGGGCCAAGCATGACGCCATTAACGCTCACCATGCAGGCCTTTGGCCCTTTTGCCGGTAGCGAAACTATCGACTTCACCGCGCTGGGCAGAAGCCCCCTGTTTCTGATTAACGGCCCCACCGGCGCGGGCAAAAGCTCAATCCTTGATGCGATTTGTTTTGCCTTGTACGGCCAAACCACCGGCAACGAGCGGGACGCCGTTCAAATGCGCTGCGACCAAGCGGAAGCCTCTCTGCTCACCGAAGTCAGCCTGACGTTTCGCCTGCGTGATGCCATGTATCGGGTGCGCCGAGTGCCTCTGCAGGAGCGTCCCAAAGCCAGCGGCGAAGGCACAACGACACAAACCGCAGAAGCCCAGCTGTGGCGACTCACTCCAGAAGGCGAGGAGGACGAGTGCCTAGTGGCGCGTAAGGTCACCGACGCCACGGCGGAGCTGCAAACGCTAATAGGCCTAGACGCCAATCAGTTTCGTCAGGTCATGGTGCTCCCCCAGGGTAAGTTCCGCGAACTGCTGCTGGCAGGCTCCAAAGATCGTGAAGTCATTTTCTCCCAGCTGTTCCAAACCCAGGTGTTTCAGCGTATCGAAGAGCGCCTGCGCACGCAGGCCAATCAAATCGAGCGGGCGGTGAGCGATCATCGCCAGCATATCAATGGCATTCTTGCCGGGGGGGAGCTTGAGAGCGAGGCAGCATTAGCGCAAGAGTTGGAGGCGCTTACCCCTCAGGTAGGCCAATCGCGTGAGCGCTTTGAAACGGCACAGCAGCAACGCCGCCGCGCCGAACAGCAGCGCGATGAAGCCCTGGCGCTGCAGCGCCAATTTGAGGCGCGGGACGCACTGGCTGCCGATAAAGCTCGCCATCTTGAGCAGCGCGGCGAGGTCGAAAACAGCCAGTCGCGGTTAGCACAAAGTGCCCATGCCCAAGCGCTGCGCCCCCAAAAAGCCGCTTTAGACCAAGCGCAGCAGACGTTGGCCACCGCTCAGGCGGAACAGCACCAGGCGCATGCCGCGTTAACGACGCAGCGCACTAGCGCTGAACAGGCGCAGCAGGCGTTAGAATCGACGCGCCAGCGGCAGGCAGAGCTCCCTGAACTAAGGGAGCGGCACCGTCAATTGGGAGAGTTTATCCAAAAGAGCCAGCAGCTCAGTGAGCTGCAGCGGCACTTTCAAACGTCTCAGACTGCCTGGCAACAAGCCGATGAGGCGCTTAAACGCGATGAGCAAAAGCTAGACGGCATCCGCCAACAGGGCGAGGCCAGCGGCGTTCAACTAGAGCACTTACAGGCTGAATTTCAGCAGCTGGCCAGCGCCCCCGCTGAGCTAAGCCGCCATCACCACCTGCTGGCCCTGCGCCAAGAGCTGGATGAACTCACCCAGCGGCGCCAGGCGTTAACCACGCAACAGCAGCAGGCAACAAACGCGCTCAGCCAACAGCAGGTCGAGACCGAGCGTGCCGAACGCTACGCCACTGAGCAGGAGATGCGCTGGCACCAGGGTCAGGCCGCGCTGTTAGCGCTGACCCTTGAGCAGAATGCCCCCTGCCCGGTGTGTGGCAGCCTGGAGCATCCCGCCCCAGCGATGAATCGCGCCGAGTTGGTCACCCAGGCACAGGTGGAAGACGCTAGAGCGGCGCAAGAACAGGCGCGCCAGGCACTGCAACGTGCAGAGCGTCACCACCATCAGCTCACTCAACACATCGACAGCCACACCGAGCAGGCTCAGCGGCTTACCCAGCAGTTGGGGGAGTGGGCTAGCCAGCCGCTGCTTGCATTACAACAGGCCTATGAAAACCTGCGCCATCAGGTACAGCGCCGGGAGCAGGTTGAGGCTGAGATTCGCCAGCAAACCGCTGCCCGGGAGTCGCTGCGACGTGAGTGGGGCACGCTGGATAAGCAGCTTAAAGCCCAACGTCCTGAGGTGGAAAAGGCAAAAGAGCGCGCGTTACGCCTAGAGAGTCAGCGTGATCAGCTGAGCCAGTCGCTGCCGGAAGATGCCCGTCATCCCGAGGCAATGCGCCAAACCCTGGCTGAGCTGGAACAACACATCGCCCAGCTTGAAAAAGCCTGGGAGAGCGCTCAACAAGCACTTTCGACTAGCCAGACCCAACTGGCGCGGGCGGAAGAGCAGTTACGCGGGGCGAACGAGCGGGTCGAGCGTAGCGAGCAGTCGCTTCAACAGGCTCACGCCGAGTGGCAGGCCGCGCTGCAGGCTAGCCCCTTTGGTGATGAGGCGGAATATCAGGCCGCCCAACTGAATGACGCCCAGCGGCACGAGCTGACGCATCGGGTGGAGGCGTATCAACGCCGCTTGGCCGAGCTTGAGGGCGCGCTAGAGAATTACCAAACCCAGCTGGCGGAAAAAACGCCGCCGGATGTTGCTGCACTGAATGCCCTGGCTGAAAGTGCACAGACTCAAGAAAACAGCCAGCTAGAGACCTGGCGGCAACTGGATGGACGATTAACCACGCTGCAAAACATTCACCAAAAGCTGGCGGCTGCCCACGCCTCCCAGGCGGAGCTTGAAGCCCAATACCAGCTGTGGGGCACGCTCAGCGAAGTCGCCAACGGCCGCACCGGCCATCGCATCAGCCTGCAGCGCTTTGTACTGGGCGTACTGCTGGACGACGTGTTGATTCAAGCGTCCGAACGTTTGGTGCGCATGAGCCGCGGGCGCTACCAGTTGGTGCGCCGGGAAGACCCCTCCAAAGGCAATAAAGCGTCTGGACTAGAGCTAGACGTGGCTGATACCTACACCGGCAAAAATCGCCCGGTGGCCACGCTCTCTGGTGGGGAGTCGTTTATGGCGGCGCTGTCGCTGGCGCTGGGGCTTTCCGATGTGGTGCAGGCCTACGCGGGCGGTATTCAGCTCGATACGCTATTTATTGATGAAGGCTTTGGCAGCCTGGACCAAGACGCTCTGGATCAAGCCATCGCCATGCTGAGCGAGCTGCAAATGAGCGGCCGCATGATTGGGATTATTTCCCACGTCAGCGAACTCAAAGAGCAGATGCCGGTTCGTATTGAGGTGAGCGCTAGCCGTCATGGCAGTTCGGTCGCGGTGAAAGGGGCGCTGAGCTAAGCGCTAGCGCGGGGTTAATTCATGCTGCATTCATGTAGCATGCGTTATAACAAGGGTTAAACAACCCGCGTTCGACCCGTCGAATGAATGTTTATTGAGGAGTGCAAGGATGAACGCAAGCAAAATTCTACAGCAGCTGATGAGCCAGGCCAGTGGTAGCAAAGGCAGCAGCGGCGGCATGGATGTCAAAGGCGTGATTGATGGGCTCTCCCGCCATTTAGGCGGTAACAGCAGCCAAGGTACGCGTCAAAGCAGCGGTTCCAGCGGTTTTGATGTGAAAAGCCTGCTGGGCGGTGGTGCCATGGGCATGCTGGTGGGTTCCAAACGTGGCCGTAGCATGGGCGGTAAAGCGTTGAAATATGGCGCGATTGCGGGTGTGGGCATGCTGGCGTGGAAAGCATGGCAAAGCTCTCAGGAAAAGAAAGGAGCAGCGACCCAATCCTCATCAGAAGGCGAGCGTGTCGAGGTGTTAAGCGGTGAGTATCAAGAGCGCCGCAGCCTGGAGCTGCTGCAGGCGATGATCATGGCCGCCCGCGCCGATGGTCATATCGATGAGCAGGAGCAGGCGCTAATCACCGATCAGATCGATGCCCTAGGCGCA
Source organism: Halomonas sp. SIMBA_159 (assembly GCF_046536035.1). Lineage (NCBI taxonomy): Bacteria > Pseudomonadati > Pseudomonadota > Gammaproteobacteria > Oceanospirillales > Halomonadaceae > Halomonas > Halomonas sp. SIMBA_159. Next base: position 121,134 of record NZ_JAWJBT010000003.1, on the reverse strand, counting down.
GATCAGGAGATGCACCGCTGGGTGGAACAGCAGTTAAAAGCGCCGCTGGATGCCCAGGCACTGGCCCGTGAAGCGGATTCCCCCCAGGCAGCTCGCGAGATGTATCTGATCAGCGTGGCAGTGATTGACGACCAAAACCCCATGGAGCGTGCATGGTTGGATCAACTGGCCAGCGCGCTAAACCTAACGCCAGAGATGGCGGCGGAGCTTGAGCATCAGGCACAGCAGGCTGGCTAATGCTCGATACGTTTAATGTTTGGCTAGCCACCGGCTTTGGGCTGGGGCTAGCGCCCGTCGCGCCAGGTACCTTTGGTTCATTGATTGGCTTGCCGCTGGCGTGGTGGCTCTTGGGTCGACCGACCGGGCAGCAGGCTGCCATTATGGCGCTCCTTGTGGTGGCCGCCGTACCGGTGTGCCATGTAGCGGCATGGCACTACGATGGTTTGGATCACGGTAGCATTGTCGCCGATGAGTACGTCGCTTTTCCGCTGGTAGTGTTGGGGCTAAAAGCCGCCCGCCATCCGTTGGTTCTGGCCTTGGCGTTTGGCGTGTACCGCTTTTTTGATGCCTTAAAACCGCCGCCTATTCATTTAGCAGAATACGTTAACGGTGGGTTGGGCATTGTGTTGGATGACGTGATTGCCGCGCTGGTAAGCTGGCTGGTGGTCGCCCTGTTGGTGACGCTATGGCAGCGTCGGCAACGGCAAATCGCCTAGCGCCATTTTTAAAGTACGCCACCCATAAAAACGCCGCAGGTCGTGAAACGACACTGCGGCATTTTTATGGGTTAGCCCATCGTGAGCCGATGGGCTTAGCGATGTTAGCTTTGCACCACAATCACCGATTTAGCGTTGACGAACTCGTGCATACCAAAGCCGCCGTGCTCACGGCCATAGCCGGAATCTTTCACGCCGCCAAACGGCATTTCAGGCGTTGCCACACCAAAGCCGTTGATAAACACCATGCCGGTATCGAAATACTTGCTGGCAAGCTCGGTGGCGCGCTTCACGTCTTTGGAGATGATGCCGCCGCCCAAGCCGTAGCGGCTGTCGTTGGCGATGCGCATGGCGTCTTCATCATCTTTGGCACGAATCAGCGCGGCAACCGGGCCAAACAGCTCGTCGTCGTAGGCGGGCTGGCCGGGGGCGACGTTATCCAGCACGGTCACCGGGTAGAATGCCCCTTTACCTTCTGGTTTTTCGCCGCCGCAGAGGATTTTCGCGCCTTTACGCACGCTCTCTTCCACCTGCTCGTGAAGGCCGTCGCGAAGATCGACACGGGCCATCGGGCCTAGGTCGCTATCTTCTTTGGTCGGGTCGCCCGCTTTTAAGTCTTTCATGCGTGCCACGTAGCGCTCTTTAAACGCTTCGTAGTTCTTTTCGGTGACCACAAAGCGTTTTGCTGCCACACAGGTTTGGCCGCCGTTAAACACGCGACCGGTCACGCAGGTGTCTACCGCAACGTCCAGGTCGGCATCGTCCAACACCAAGTAAGCATCGTTGGAGCCTAGCTCCAGTACGGTCTTTTTCAGATGCTCGGCGGCTTTAGCGGCCACTTTGCGGCCAGCGCCGTCGCTGCCGGTCAAGGTCACGCCACGCACGGCTTTATGGGCGATGACGGTGTCGGATACATCGTGTGAAATCAGCAGCGTGCGGAAAACGTTTTCCGGCAGGCCCGCTTCGCGGTAGATTTTTTCAAGCAGCAGGCCGCTGCCCGTCACGTTTTCAGCATGTTTTAGCAGCACGCTGTTGCCCGCCATAATATTGGCGATGGAGTAGCGCACCACTTGGTAAGCAGGGAAGTTCCACGGCTGAATGCCGTAAATCACGCCCATGGGAGAATAGGTAACAATGCCGCGCTCGCCGTTACCGGGTTTGCGCTCTTCATCCGCCAGCTTGGTGGGGCCATGTTCGGCGGTGTAGTCACAAATGCCGACGCAGAGATCCACTTCCTGGCGCGCTTGCGAGGGCAGCTTACCCATCTCTTTGACCATCAGGTCGGCAAGCTCTTCTTTATGCGCGTTCATTGCTTCGCCAATCGCTTTCACCACCTTGGCGCGGTGCTCTAGCGGCTTGAGCCGCCAATCTAAAAACGCCTCATGACTAGCTTCGACTACCTGCTTGGCCTGGCTTTCATCCATCAGCGTGTAGGTCTCAAGCGTTTCGCCGGTGGTCGGGTTCACTGTCGTAATGGTGTTGCTCATAAGATCTCCTATCTTTAGATCAACGGGGCGTTCAATCAAGTAGAGCAGTCCTTTAGCCGACTGGTCTATTAATGCTGACTTTCTACCTTAGTAGAAAAATGGCGTTTTGCCCAAATGAATAGTTAGCCATTTAATAACACTACCGTTGGGGCAAGGCGTGTAGAAAATCGTTCCCTAAAAAAACGCCAAGGCGAATTAATCGCCTTAGCGTTTTGAGGCTAACGGGGTGAGATTACTCGAAAGTAGGGCCGCCCGCTTCTTCGCCCCATACTTCTTCTAAACGGTCATCCCGGCCACAGCTCAGGCGGTAGAACTGGTAGCGCAGCGGATTTTTCTGGTAGTAGTCCTGATGGTACTCCTCTGCGGTCCAAAACTCGCTGGCGGGCAGGATGTCGGTCGTGATCTCTTGATCAAACCTCGCTTCCAACTCGGCTTTTGAGGCTTCCGCTAATTCCCGCTCTTCATCGTTGCTGTAGAAGATGGCCGAGCGGTACTGGTCACCGCTGTCGCAAAACTGACGGTTAACGGCGAAGGGGTCTATATTGCGCCAGAAAATCTCCAACAGTTGTTCATAGCTAATCTGGCTGTCGTCATACTCGATTTGTACGACTTCTATATGGCCAGTGCCGCCCCGGGAGATCTGCTCGTAAGTGGGGTTCTCAAGCTCGCCGCCCATGTAGCCTGAGATAGTGGCGCTCACGCCCACCTGTTTATCGTAAGGAGGCTCCATGCACCAGAAGCAGCCGCCGGCAAACGTGGCCTCTGCATTGGACTGCGCTTGAAGCGATGCGCTCGCAAAACCGGCAGCGGCCATCACGCACAGGGTTAAGGGGCGAATATGGGGAAATCGGATCATTGCAAACACTCCGGTGGAGGTGGCGAGTCAAAGCTCGTTATTGAGTCCATTAGTGTCGAGAGGTTCCGCTTCCTTACAGCGACCTTAGACGATGCGGCCACACCGTATCGAGGGTGTCTAGTGCGGCTTTAATCGTGGGCTCGGTAGCGCGGTCGCTGCGCCAGATCAGGCTTAATGCGCAGGGCAGGCGAACGTTGTCCGCCACCGCCAAGCCGCTCTCCTGCCGCTCGGCCATGGCCAGCGCGTCTCGCGCTAGGCTCAGGCCCACGCCAGCTCTGACTAAATCCAGCATACACGCCTCTTGGTCGACCTGGGCGACACGGTTCGGGGTCGCGCCGCTATCAGCCAGCGCTCGCTTGAGTAGCCGGGAGTGCGCTGACACGGTAGGGGTCACAATCCAGGGCAGTTGCGCAAGCGCCTCCCAGCGGGTGTCGGCGAGTTTGGCTTCCCAGCCCGGCGGTGCCACCACGTGGTAGTGAAAGTGGGTTAACTCTCGCCATGCGAGCGCAGGATTGCCGGTGCCTTCGCCGGGCGGGGCGAGAAAAAAGCCCACATCCAACTCCCCTTGCTCCACGTTGCCCAATACGCTGCCGCTCATGCCGTGGTGAAGCTCGGTTTCCAGCTGTGGCGCGCGGGCCATCAAGCGGCTGAGAAAATCGCCCAAGCGAATAAATTCTGGGTCAACAATGGTGCCAATACGCAGCTTGCCGCGCAGCGTGCTGTGTAACGCGCTGGCGCTCTGCTCAAAGGCCAGGGCGCTGGCCAGGGCATTTTCAGCGGCAGGCAGCAGGGCGTAACCATCGGCAGTCAGCGTTAACCCTTGCGGGCGGCGGGTAAACAGCGTTAAGCCCAGATGCTGCTGTAGCTGCTTCAACTTTAGGCTAACCGCGGGCTGGGTCAGATGGAGCTGCTCGGCCGCCCTTGAGACGCTGCCGGTGTGAGCAACGGCCACAAAGGCCCGCAGCGTGGCGTACTCCTGCATAGTGGTAAACCTTCATTGTTATGTTATTAGCGAAGCTTATATCTAGGTTAAAAATTACTCAATTGCTTGGCCTGTTGGGCGGGGTAGTCTAGTGGTCATTCTCCGATCACTTAAGCTTTTGTTATAAAGGTAGCGACAATGACAACCAACGCCATCCATCACTTTATTAACGGCCAACGCAGCGAAGGCACTTCCGGCAGCGCCCAGGATGTCTTCAACCCTGCCACAGGGCAGGTCACCGGTCGCGTTGCCCTGGCTTCGGCCGCCGATGTAGACACCGCCGTGCAAGCCGCCCAGGCGGCATTCCCTGCCTGGGCCGATACGCCGCCCATCCGCCGCGCTCGGGTCATGTTCAAATTTCTGGAGCTGCTAAACGCCCATAAAGATGCCCTGGCGGAAGCAATCACCAAAGAGCACGGCAAGGTATTTACCGATGCCCAGGGCGAAGTGGCACGAGGTATTGATATTGTCGAGTTTGCCTGCGGCATTCCCCAGCTATTAAAGGGTGATTACACCGAGCAGGTTAGCACCGGCATCGATAACTGGACCGTGCGCCAGCCGCTGGGCGTGGTCGCCGGTATTACGCCGTTCAACTTCCCGGCGATGGTACCCATGTGGATGTTCCCCATCGCCATTGCCGCCGGTAATACCTTTATCCTCAAACCTAGCCCGTTGGACCCTAGCGCCTCGCTGATGATCGCGGATCTGTTAACGCAGGCAGGCCTGCCCGATGGCGTTTTCAACGTGGTGCAGGGCGATAAAGACTCCGTTGAGGCACTGATTGATCACCCTCATGTTAAAGCGCTGTCGTTTGTCGGCTCCACGCCGATTGCCAACTCGATTTACGAGCGCGGTGCTAAGCACGGTAAGCGCGTGCAGGCACTGGGTGGCGCGAAAAACCATATGGTCGTGATGCCGGATGCCCATCTGGATAAAGCGGTGGATGCGTTAATTGGTGCAGCTTACGGCAGTGCGGGCGAGCGCTGCATGGCGATTAGCGTGGCTGTACTGGTCGGCGATGTGGCCGATAAAGTGGTGCCGATGCTCACCGAGCGTGCCAAGGCGCTGAAAGTCAAAGATGGCATGCAGCTGGATGCGGAAATGGGGCCCATCGTGACCCGCCAGGCGCACCAGCGGATTACCGGCTACATCGAAAAGGGCGTGGCGGAAGGCGCGCAGCTTATCGTCGATGGCCGTGGGTTTGATAGCACCCAAGCGGGCGAGAGCTGTGCAGACGGCTTCTGGATGGGCGGCACGCTGTTCGACCACGTCACGCCGGAGATGACTATCTATAAAGAGGAGATCTTTGGCCCGGTGCTGGTGTGCGTGCGCGTGCCGGACGTTGCGACCGCTATCCAACTGATCAACGACCATGAATTTGGTAACGGCGTGAGCTGCTTTACCGAAAGCGGCAGCGTTGCCCGCGAATTTGGCCGCCGTATTCAGGTGGGTATGGTCGGCATCAACGTACCGATTCCAGTGCCTATGGCGTGGCACGGTTTTGGCGGCTGGAAGCGCTCGCTGTTTGGCGATACTCACGCGTATGGCGAAGAGGGCGTGCGCTTCTACACCAAACAGAAGTCGATCATGCAGCGCTGGTCAGACTCCATCGACGCGGGTGCAGAGTTTGTGATGCCGACGGCGAAGTAGCGCCTGACCGTTACGGGAGCCAAGCCCATGCCAACAAATACAACCACTCATCCCACCGCAGAAGCATTTGATTATATCGTGATTGGCGCAGGCACAGCAGGGTGCCTGATGGCCAATCGGCTGAGCGCCGACCCCAATAATCGGGTGCTACTGATTGAGGCGGGCGGTCGGGATAACTACCACTGGATTCATATTCCGGTGGGCTACCTTTATTGCATTAATAATCCGCGCACCGACTGGCTGTTTCGTACCGAGCCGGACAAAGGGCTTAATGGCCGCTCGCTGATCTACCCTCGGGGGAAAACCCTGGGAGGCTGTTCTAGCATCAACGGCATGATCTACATGCGCGGCCAAGCGCGGGATTACGACCACTGGGCGGAGGTTACCGGTAGCGAAGAGTGGCGTTGGGAGAACTGCCTGCCCGACTTTATCAAACACGAAAACCACTACCGGCTGGATGAAGGTAGCGACGGTGATGAGACTCACCGCGCTTTTCATGGCCATGGCGGCGAGTGGCGAGTTGAGAAGCAGCGCCTGAAATGGGAAGTGCTGGATGACTTTGCCGAAGCAGCGGTGCAGGCGGGTATTCCCCGCACCGAAGACTTCAACCGGGGGAGTAATGAAGGGGTTGCCTATTTTGAGGTAAACCAACGTGACGGCTGGCGCTGGAATACCGCTAAGGCGTTTTTGCGTAGCGCGCTAAAGCGGGACAACCTGACGCTTTGGCACTCGACCCAGGTGAATCGGCTCTGCTTTGATCATAAGCAAGCACTTCGTTGTACGGGGGTAGAGGTGGTGCGCAGCGGTAAAACCCAGCGCGTGCAGGTAAACAAAGAGGTGGTGCTGTGTGCGGGGGCCATTGGCTCGCCCCACCTTTTGCAGCTGTCGGGTATTGGGCCTGCTGAGCATCTGCGTGAGCACGGCATTGAAGTGGTGCACGACCTGCCTGGGGTAGGTGAAAACCTGCAAGATCATCTCCAGATTCGCTCGGTGTATCGTGTCAGTAATGCCAAAACGCTCAACGCTATTGCCAGTACGCTGTGGGGCAAGGCGGGGATTGGCTGGGAGTATGTGACCAAGCGCACCGGGCCGATGAGCATGGCGCCTTCGCAGCTTGGCGCGTTTACCCGCAGTTCTGACGATCAGCCGTACCCCAATATTCAGTATCACGTTCAGCCGCTCAGCCTAGAGGCCTTTGGGCAGCCGCTGCATCCGTATCCGGCCATTACGGCGAGCGTATGCAACTTGAACCCTACCAGCCGAGGAACGGTGCGTTTGAAAAGCGCTGACCCGCGTCAGGCACCGGCGATTTCGCCGAACTATCTCAGCACGTCGGAGGATCGCAAGGTGGCGGCTGATTCGCTGAGGGTGACTCGACGTATCGCCGAACAGCCTGCCTTCGCTAAATATTCGCCTGAAGAAGTGAAGCCGGGCGTCGAGTATCAAACCGATGACGAGCTAACGCGGCTAGCGGGGGATATTGGCACAACGATTTTTCACCCGGTCGGCACCACGCGGATGGGGAAAAGTGATGACCCAATGGCAGTAGTCGATGAAAAATTGCGGGTGCGCGGAGTGGCCGGACTGCGAATAGCCGACGCGGGCGTGATGCCTACCATCACCAGTGGAAACACCAATTCGCCCACGTTAATGATCGCCGAAAAAGCCGCTGGATGGATTTTTAAAGAAAATTCATTGCATTGACATTTTTTTTCATCATAGTGTTGACGTGCGGCTTGGTTAAGCGCATGCTGAATGCAGTTGGTTAGCAAGTCGAACGTTGTCAGCAGTATCGAAACGCTCTAGCGTTGAGTCTGGTGAAAGTTTCTTGTTCTACCCACTGCAACTCGGGTATTACCCGGCTCTACATTAAGCTTTATCGAGGATTTCGATCATGGCAACTGGTACCGTTAAGTGGTTTAACGACACTAAAGGCTTCGGCTTCATTTCTCCGGACGACAATGGCGACGACCTGTTCGCGCACTTCTCCGAAATTCAAGCCGACGGCTTCAAAACTCTGCAAGACGGCCAGAAGGTTTCCTTCGACGTCACTCAGGGTAAAAAAGGCCTTCAGGCTTCCAACATCAAAGTTCTGGGTTAATTCCAGCTTGATGTTCGCCGCTAACACTTGATGTTAGTGAGCTAGAAAAACCCCGCCTTGAGCGGGGTTTTTTGTTTGTGCATTATTATCTGACTCACACCTCACACCTCACACCTCACACCTCACACCTCACACCTCACGCCTCACACCTCACACCTCACACCTCACACCTCACGCACATATTCTTTTTTGTTCTGACTGTGTTTCTAAAAATAACTTTTTAGAATATCTGGCAGGCGGCACAATGCCTTCAGTATTTTCTTATTTTGACGGTTATTAAGACTCGCTATGAAGGACGCAGGGTTATGTCGCTGGATGCTTGGATTGCAGTAGGGGTCGTGCTGACGATTTTTCCGCTGATGGCGCTCTCTCGCCTGGGCCCCGATATTATTTTGATGGGCGCGGTGGTGGTGCTGATGACGCTTGGCGTGATTGACCCACAGCAGGCGCTGGGTGGGTTTTCCAATAGCGGCCTGTTTACTGTGGCGTTTATGTACGTGCTGGTGGCCAGTATTCGTGAAACCGGCGGCATCGATCTGATCATTCGCTACGTATTGGGGCGGCCATCGAGTGAGCGCGGCGCGCTGACACGTCTATTGTTACCTGTGGCATCGCTCAGCGGCTTTCTCAATAACACGCCGGTGGTGGCGACGTATATTCCTGCCGTTATGAGTTGGAGTCGCCGAATCCGGCTTTCTCCGCAGCGCTTACTCATGCCGCTGAGCTTCGCTTCTATTTTAGGCGGTACTATTACGCTATTTGGTACCAGCACTAATTTGGTAGTGCATGGGCTACTGATCGAGCGCTACCCTGATTTGGCCATGGGGTTATTCGACCTGGCGTGGGTAGGTATTCCGGTCGCGGTAGCGGGCTTGGCTTATCTTATTTTCCTTGCCCCACGTTTATTACCCGCCCGTGGCGGCACGGCTAAAGCCTTTGCCAACCCTCGCGAGTTCACTATTGAAATGGAAGTAGACCCGGCAGGGGTGCTGGTTGACCGGACGGTCGAAGAGGCGGGGCTGCGCCATTTGCAGGAGCTGTTCCTTGTCGAGATTGAGCGCGCCGGTAACGTGGTCAGCGTGGTTGGGCCAGGGGAGCAGCTCAAAGGCGGGGATCGTTTAGTGTTCGTGGGCACCTCGGATGCCGCTGTAGAGCTTCAGCAGATCCGTGGGCTGATCCCTTCTCGGGATGGCGCTTCTAGCCTGGAGAAAGAGTTCAAAGAGCGCCGTTTGGTTGAGGCGGTGGTCTCCAATCAGTGCCAGTTTATTGGTCAGCGGATTCGTGACGGTCGATTTAGAACCCTATACGGCGCCGCCGTGCTGGCGATTTGCCGCGGCGGCGAGCGCGTGACGGGGAACCTCGGCCAAGTGCGCCTGCAGCCTGCCGATGTATTGCTATTAGAGGCGCGCCCGCCGTTTATCGAGCGCCATCGTCAGTCTAAAGATTTCTTACTAATCAGTGAGCTAAACGGCTCTGCACGGCCCATTCATGAGAAGGCCCCGCTGGCTTGGGGGATTTTGCTAGGTGCGGTGCTGCTGGCTGCGTTTGGTGTTCTGAGCATGCTTAATGCCGCCATGCTGGGTGCGGCCATGGCCCTGCTGACCGGCTGCTGCACAGTGGGCGCAGCTAAGCGGGGCTTAGATACTCAGGTGTTATTAACCATTGCCGCCTCGTTTGGGGTGGGGGCAGCGTTACAGTCGTCAGGTGCAGCGGGTGCCATGGCAGGCAGCGTGCTGTCGTGGGTGGCGGGCAGCCCGTGGCTGCTGCTGATTGGCACCTACTGCGTGGTGGCGCTACTCACGGAGCTGGTGACCAACAACGCCGCGGCGGTGATTATTTTTCCGGTGGTCATGGCGGCTGCTGAAAGTCTCGGCGTGAGTCCTATGCCGTTTGTGGTGGCCGTGATGTTTGCTGCCTCGGCCAGTTTTCTGACCCCAATCGGCTACCAAACCAACTTGATGGTGCATGGTCCTGGTGGCTATCGAGTCAGTGATTTTTTACGTGTTGGTGGTGGTTTAAACGTACTGACCGGTGTGATTGCGGTCACGCTGATTCCATTGGTGTGGCCGTTTTAAGCGGTTAATGTCTCGCTCCTCGCGCTGCTTTACGCTAGGGTGACGCTTTTAATATCAGTAAGGAAATAACCCATGACAGCCCCAGGCGAACTGATTATTGAGCCAAAAAATGGTCAACCCGCCGATGCGTGTGTGTTTATTATTCATGGCCTAGGTGCCGATGGGCATGATTTTGAACCCTTAGTGCCCGCCTTAGCACTGCCAGAAAGCGCCAACGTGCGTTTCATCATGCCCCATGCACCGCGTCTGCCGGTCACCATCAACGGTGGCATGGTAATGCCCGCCTGGTACGACATTCTGGCGATGGATTTGGGCCGCCGGGTCGATGAGGTTCAACTGATGAAATCCGCCGAGCGTATTCAGGCGCTGATTCAAGAACAGATCGATCAGGGTATCGATAGCCAGCGGATCATCGTGGCTGGCTTCTCCCAAGGCGGTGCGGTGGCGTATCAGGCTGCTCTCTCGTTCCCGCAGCCGCTAGGCGGGCTGCTGGCGATGTCGACCTACTTTGCCACCGCCGATAGCATCGAGCCTGCCGAGGCGAACCGTCAGGTGCCGATTGAAGTTCATCACGGTAACTTCGACCCCATCGTGCCTGAAACCTTGGGCCGCAGCGGTGTAGAGCGTTTAAAAGCGATGGGTTACAGCGTTAACTATCGGCAGTACCCGATGGCACATGCGCTCTGCCCGCAGCAGGTTAACGATATCGGTAAGTGGCTGAGCGAGCGGTTAGGCTAAATGGAGAGCCATCGCCGAGGTCGAGCAGCCAACGCGCCTACCGATATCCCTAAACGAGGCTGGCACGATATTGCGTGGCGGGTGGTACGTGCGGCACGCCGGGATAGAATTACCATGTTTGCAGCTGGCGTGGCGTTTTATGCACTGCTGGCGCTGTTTCCGACCATTGCGGCGGTGATTTCTCTGTGGGGGCTGCTATTTGACCCGGTAGAGGCCGGGCGACAGCTCTATACCATTAGCCGCTTTATGCCGCCGGATGCTGCCAATTTGATTGATCAGCAGGCGCAAGAGGTGGTGGAGAGTACCGAGTCTGGCAATGTGATGACCGCCTTGGCAGGGTTGTTGATTGCCATGTTTATCGCCTCGAAAGGGGTGTCAGTATTAGTGATCGGCTTAAACGCCGTTTATGGCGAGCAAGAGAAGCGCTCGCTGCTGTATCGGGCGTTGGTGCTCGTCTCGCTGACCTTTGGTCTGATCGTTATGACGCTTGTTTCCCTTGGTTTCATTGCCGTCGTGCCAGTGGTGGTGGATCGATTGCTGATTGATCCACCGTTGGATCGAGTGCTGCAGTGGCTACGCTGGCCTGCGCTGTTGGTGTTGATGAGCTTGCTGATTGCGCTGCTCTATCGCTTTGCTCCCTATCGGCGCTCACCGCAGTGGCGCTGGCTGAGTTACGGCACGCTGTTGGCGACATTAATGTGGCTGCTGGGCTCCGGTGGTCTTTCGCTCTACGTACGCTATTTTTCGACCTTTAGCGAACTGTACGGCTCTTTGGGCGCGGTGGTGGCGCTGATGCTGTGGTTTTGGTTGTCAGCATTTGTCGTGCTGTTTGGTGCGGAGCTTAATAGCGAAATGGAGCGCCAAACCTGTCATGACACCACCGTGGGTGCGGCGCGTCCTCTAGGCGAGCGCGAAGCCTTTGCTGCCGATACCATTGGCGTCGAAAACCCTTGGAATAGTGACAACACCCCGAGAAAGCAACCGTCGTCCGATTAAGAGGCCAAAGGTGCCACCGCCCAGCTAGCTGGGCGGTGAACATTAACGGTAGGAGTTAATACAGCGCTACAAAAGCTCTTCGGCAGCCAGTGCCAGACGAGAGCGCTCGACGCTTTTCAGGGTAATATGCCCGGCGTGGGGCCAATCTCTAAAGCGTTCGACTACGGCGGCCATGCCGCAGGTGTTGGCGGTGAGGTAGGGTGTGTCGATCTGCCCGACGTTGCCCAAGCAGACAATCTTGGTGTTACGCCCGGCGCGGGTCACCAGCGATTTAAGCTGTTTAGGGGTGAAGTTTTGCGCCTCATCGATGATCAAAAAGGTGTCGTTCAAGGTGCGCCCGCGCATAAAGCTCGGTGAGCGAATTTGTACCCGCGAGCCAATCAGCTGCCGCGTGGCTCCGTTATCCCAGCTGGATTCGCCCTCCTCGTTACGCAGCAAGTTATCCATATTGTCGTGGAAGGCCCCCATCCACGGCGACATTTTCTCCTCTTCGGTACCCGGTAGGAAGCCAATATCCTCCCCCATGGGGATGGGCGCGCGGGTGAAGACAATACGCTCAAAGCGTTTGGCGTCCAGGGTCTGCTGGAAAGCCGCCGCCAGGGTCATAAACGTTTTGCCGGTGCCTGCGTTACCGGCAATGGTGACGAGATCAATCTCGGGGTCCATTAACAGGTTGAGCGTAAAGTTTTGGCGGCTATCGTGGGCGTGGACGCCCCAAACGCCAGCGTGGTGACGGTAGTTGGTGAGTAGCTGAAGCCGTGCTGATGAGGGCGAAAGCTCGCGCACAATGGCTTCGAACTCAGCGCCATTCTCGCTATCAGAGACCAGCATGCCCACATGCCAGTGGCGGGGCATATTGCCGCTGAGTTGGTAGAAGGTATGGTGGCCGACGCGCTCAACGGTCACCTCTACGTTGAGTGCCTCCCATAACGATGCGCCATCCTGCCCGGCCGAGGCGTACACCTGGGCACCTTCAATCATCGCATCGCTATCGGAGAAGGCGCGATCATTCAGGTAGTCTTCCACCGGCACTTTTAGTGCGGCGGCTTTTACCCTGAGGTTAATGTCTTTCGTGATCAGAATGACCGAGGCATCTGGACGTTCGTCACGCAGGCGGCAGGTTTCTGCCAGGATTCGGTTGTCGGGGCTATCGTCTAGCGAGTCGAAAGGCTTTAAGTCGTTGTAGCACAAAAAGTGTAGGCGGCCGGATTCTCCGCTGATGCGGGGAATGGGGATACCTTTTTGAATTTCATCGAAGGTGACCTGGCTGGTGAGGTCGGAAAGCGTGCGGCTGATTTGCCGCGCCGTACGGGCGATTTCGCGGATGCCGTTTTTGTGCTTATCCAGCTCTTCAAGCACGGTCATGGGGATAACCACATCGTGCTCATCAAAATGATAAAGCGCGGCGGGGTCGTGGATCAGGACATTCGTGTCTAGGACATACAGCCTAGTCGCTTTCTTATCGAGTCTTACCATCGCGGAAACTACTCCTTGGTTGACGGCAACATCGACACTGGCAGATGCACTTTACGCTTAGATGACACTTGCCTGTGTCGGTTCTCTAGCGTGTCCTTAATGCTCCTTCTTCGTTGTTTTCTGTCCGTTGATTTCTGGGTTCCTGATGTCACGTTTGGGGATTTCTAACAGCGTGGGATGCATTCGTGATTTTCGCCACCTCTTAATTTCAACGTTGCTAATGAGGGGACAAGGTGTACTAGCGAGTGGTGCCTAAAAAGCGCGTGACGTTTGTTAGTAATACAGTGGCCACTACGCCCAGGCTCTCACCTTCAACGTAGCGGTAATAGTGGCTTTCAAGCAGCAGGTCGTGGTTGAGTGCACACAGCGTGTGAGTGGTTAAGGCGTCTTTCACCAGTGGATAGGGCAGTAGCGCCCACCCCGTACCGTTGATTACCGCATCGCGAATCACCTCAAACATGGTCAGGCCCAAGTAGTTGGTCGAGAACAGCGCCTCGCTCACAAGTTTGTCGCCCTGATCGAAGGTCAGGCATACCTGGGTATATTGGGCCAGATCATCCTTAGTGACATTGGGCAGGCGGCTAAGCGGATGATCAGGAGCGGCCACCAGGCTCATGCTCACGGGGGCAAGGTTACTGGCGTTCACCGCAGCGCCTTCGGCGGTATAAAGCCCAAAGGCAATATCCACGGTTTGACGCAGCACAAACTGGGCGTGCTCCTGGGGTGGCAGCAGGTACACCGAAATAGCCGTCAGCGGATAACGCTGCTTTAAGTCGTGCATAACCTGCCGCCAAAACGCTTCGGGCAGAGCATCGTCTCGAGCGATGCAGAGCTGGCTCTCAACCCCCTGTAAGTGCTGCTGGCAATGTTTATTAATACGGCTGGCGCTGGTTAGCAGGCGGTAGCAGTCGGGGAGTACGCTTTCCCCCACCGCCGTTAGCTGCAGGCTATTGCCCGAGCGCTCAAACAGCGCCACGCCCAGGCTATCTTCCAGCGCATTGACGGCGGCGCTTAGCGTGCTGCGCTTGATTCCTGTATGCCGTGCAGCAGCGGCAAACGAGCCGTGTTCTGTGACATCAATAAACGCCTGCACCTGTTCTGCGCGCATGAAAACCACCTTGTGAAGACTCTTTGAGCGCCAATATAGTTGGCGCTGAGCGATTGGTGAAGTGCTAGTGTACTCACTATGATGGCCTGCGTTTACCATCCTCTTATTGGAGCAACCCGCGTGACCCCCTTTGTCGCCGAGCGCCGAGCGCTTAGATTTTCCGCCATTTCTGCCAGCCTATTTGCCTTTACCGGGCTTGCCCTAGGCCTTGCTAGTGGCTCAATTACGATACTCTTCGATAGTGGCTATTCGCTATTAAGTTTAGTGCTGGCATCGCTGTCGCTGTATGCACTTCAACAGGCCCGTAAACCCGCGGATGATCACTACCCCTTTGGGCGGCTAACGGTAGAACCGCTAGCCGTGCTGCTCAAAGGCGTGGTGATCGCGCTGGTCTGTCTGTTTTCGCTGGTATCGGCACTTTGGAGCCTTGCTCAGGGCGGGCGTTTAGTCACGCTGGACCTAGCGCTGATGTTTGGCGTGGTCAACGTGACCGGCTGTTTGCTCACTTGGTGGTGGCTTGATCGCTACGCAAAGGTGGCGCGGTCATCGCTATTAGCTGCCGAGCTTCGCCAGTGGCAAATGGACACATGGCTAAGCGCCGCCGTCATGCTGGGCTTTGCCCTTACCTGGGGGCTGACGCTTTCCCCTTGGGCACACTTGGCACGTTTTGCCGACCCGGTCATGGTGCTGTTGATTGCGGGCTATTTTCTACCCATGCCCATTCGAATGGTGAAAGGGGCGCTGCGTGAGCTGATGTTTGGCGAGCCACTGGGTAGCGTTCGTCGTGAGGTAGTGCAAGAAGTCGCTGATTTTGATATCGCCGACGACGATGTGCGCCTAGCCCAGGTGGGCAGCTTCTTAATGGTCGATATTCAGCTGGATAAGCAGCAGATGGATGACGCCGAAGAGATTGTCGAGAGCGTAGAGCAGCACTGTAAGCTGCGCAATCTCCGCCCGGTGACGAGTATTACGCTGGTCACCTAACGTTCTCATCGAAAAAATGTTGACGCTATCGAAGGTGTGGTGATATTCAGCGCTACCGACAATTGGTGTCGGCTTAACACTGCACTTTTGAGGGTTGCAAAAACATGCCACTGCGCCGCTGTTTGCCCGTGCTGCTGGTCACCGCTTTGGTGGCTGGCTGCGCAAGTTCTACCATTGCCCCACGCTACACCACTGAAAATCCGGACGTCATGCGTATCGGCGGAGAGCGCCCCGCCAATGCCGACCCGCGTACTGAAAATGCCGGTTCGTTCTGCCTGGAAACTACCGAGCGCTGGAACGAACATGGCCGCACGCCGGATGGCCAAACGCTGTGGGCAAAAGATACGCTGCGCCGCGTGGTGCCTTGCCAATAATTGGCTGAAATAGGCTCACGCAAGCTGCGCCAGCGCAACCCGCTGGCGCAGCTCCGCTCAATCGTCCTCTTTCTTTTGCGGTTTGCCCTTACGCTGGGTACCCGCTATTTCTTCCAACTCCTCTTCGCTCATCGAGTCGTACATCTCTTTCGAGGCGTCATACAGCTCGCTCGGCTTGGTCTCGCCACGCTTGGCGGAAAGGGCCGCGCCAGCGGCTTTTTGCTGGGCTTTGGAGGTAGCTTTCATTTAACGACTCCTGTCAGTTGACTTCCCTTAGGTGCTCACGCTATTAAGCCTAGCAGTGGGTAGTATTGTTTCCAGACGGGTTAGCGCTTTTAACTTAAGAGAACGCCATGACACCAGCGATTAATAGCGCAAGGCACGCGGGCATTGCCTTTCAACTCCATGAGTATCATCACGATGCTTCAGCCCCCTCTTACGGGTTAGAGGCGGCTGAAAAGCTGGGTGTGACCGCTGAGCAGGTGTTTAAAACGTTGGTGGTGAGCCTAGACGGCAAGCAGTTAGCAGTCGGCATTGTGCCGGTAAGCTGCCAGTTAGGGTTGAAACACATTGCCAAAGCCGCAGGTGCTAAAAAGGCGGCGATGGCCCCCCCGGAGATTGTTGAGCGCACGACCGGCTATGTACTGGGTGGCGTTAGCCCGCTGGGTCAGAAAAAGCGTTTGCCCACCTTTATTGATGCCTCGGCACAGGGGTGGTCAACGCTGTATATCAGCGCGGGCAGGCGAGGGCTTGAAATTGAACTCTCGCCAAGCGATTTAGCGACCTTGAGCCAAGGGCACTTTGCTGAGCTGTCGGCATAGAAGGGAGGCGAGAGAGGAAGCGAAGGCCAGCAAGGCAGGGGATGGCACTTTCTGGTATGGTGCTTCACATTATCGGTTTGCTGGGTCTAATGGCCCCTTCAGGAATTTTTTGTGTCCGACACCTCGTTTGCATCCCTGGCGCTGTCACCTGCGCTAATCACTACCCTAGACTCCCTTGGCTACCACGAAATGACGCCGGTACAGGCGCAGAGCCTGCCGCCTATGTTGGCAGGCCGCGATGTCATGGCTCAAGCGAAAACCGGCTCGGGGAAAACCGCCGCCTTTGGCTTGGCGCTACTCTCTCAATTACGCGTTGAGGCGTTTAGCGTACAGGGTCTAGTACTGTGCCCCACCCGTGAACTGGCGGATCAAGTGGCGGAAGAGCTGCGCCGTCTCGCCCGCGGGATGCCCAACGTGAAAGTGCTCACACTGTGCGGTGGTGCGCCTTTTGGCCCACAGCTCGCATCGTTGGAACATGGCGCGCACATTGTGGTGGGCACGCCGGGCCGGGTGGATGAACATCTGCGCAAAGGCTCGCTCACGCTCGGCTCACTCTCCACGCTGGTGTTGGATGAAGCGGACCGCATGCTGGATATGGGTTTTCAGGCCACCATTGACGATATTATTTCCGATACGCCTGCCGACCGACAAACCCTGCTGTTCAGCGCCACCTTTCCTGATGAGGAAGCCTCAGGTGGGTTGGCGATCATGACGCGTGGCGTCATGCGCGACCCGGTCAGCGTTAAAGTCGAAGAGACCCACGACGCGACGACCATTGAGCAACACTTTTACGATGTGGCCAACGATGACGCCCGCTTTGCTGCGCTAAAGCAGCTGTTGCTCGCGACACGGCCCACCACCAGCGTGGTGTTTTGTAACACCAAGCGAGAAACCCAAGCCGTGGCCGATAGCTTGGTCGACGCGGGCTTTAGCGCGGTGGCCATCCACGGTGATCTTGAGCAAAAAGATCGTGACCGGCTATTGGTGCTGTTCGCCAACCAAAGCGCGTCCATTTTGGTGGCCACCGATGTTGCCGCCCGTGGCCTGGATATCGCTCAGCTAGACGCTGTGTTTAACTACCAAATAGCCCGCGAGCTAGAGGTACACGTACACCGCGTTGGGCGTACCGGACGTGCGGGGGCCAGCGGTATTGCCTGCACGCTGGTCACTCCTCAAGAGAGTTACCGCCTGGAGCGTCTAGCAGAGCTTCTGAATGAAACGCTGACAACCGAAGCGCTGCCAAAGGCCACTAATAGTGCTCCGTTTGAGCCACCTATGGCGACCCTGCAACTAGCCGGCGGCAAAAAGGACAAGCTCCGCCCCGGCGATATTCTAGGGGCTTTAACCAGTGAAGGCGGTTTGCGCGGTGATCAGGTGGGCAAAATCAAAGTTCTCGCGCGCAGTGCTTACGTGGCCGTAGAGCGAGAAACGGTGCAAAAAGCCCAAGCAAAGCTTGAGCGGGATAAGCTAAAAGGGCGCGCTTTTCGAGTGCGCCGCATTCGGTATTAACGACGTATTCAAAACAATGCTGATGTGTATCACTTGGTCGTCAGCGTATTCGCGACTCGCGCGTTCGCCATGTAGATGTCTGGCATGAGATAGGAGCCTTCGCAGCAAGCTATGAAAACACCCAAACGATTACAGCCCTTGGTCGATGACGGCCTGATCGATGAGGTGCTGATGCAGTTGATGAGCGGCAAGGAAGCGCAGGTGTATGTGGTGCGCTGCGGCGGCGACACACGCTGTGCCAAAGTGTTCAAGGAAGCCAAACAGCGCAGTTTCAAGCAGGCGGTGCAATACCAGGAAGGGCGTAAAGAGCGTAACAGCCGCCGAGCGAGGGCCATGGCCAAGAAAACCCGCTACGGCCAGAAAGAGCAGGAGCAGGCGTGGCTCACCGCCGAGGTGGATGCGTTGTACCGCTTAGCCGCTGCCGATGTACGTGTGCCAAAGCCTTACGGCTTTGTGGATGGCGTGCTGCTGATGGAGATGATCACCGACGCTGAAGGCGATGTGGCACCGCGTTTAGACGATGTCACCCTGACCAAAGAGCAGGCACTTAGCTATTACGCCAAAGTGATTCAAGACGTGGTGAAAATGCTCTGTGCGGGTCTGATTCACGGTGACCTATCGGAATTTAACGTCTTAGTGGATGCCGATGGCCCGGTCATCATTGACCTGCCCCAAGCGGTGGATGCCGCCGGTAATAACAGTGCCGCCGCGATGCTGGAGCGCGATGTCGACAATATGCGCGATTATTTTGGCCGCTTTGCGCCTGAGCTACTCACCACCCACTACGGCAAGGAGATGTGGGCGCTCTATGAAGCGGGTGAGCTGCACCCCGATAGCAAACTCACCGGCCACTTCGAGTTTGATAGCCACATTGCCAACGTGGATGAGCTGATGGAAGTCATCGACGACGCCAAAGAAGAAGAGGCCGAGCGCCAAGCGCGAATGCGTGATGACGACGACGAGGATTAACCCCAATAGTGATAAACTGAGGCAACGCTTAGCAGAGTAAGTAGTTGGATGAAACGACTCTGCCATATCGCATAGCCGAAAGATCACCGGAGGGGAGTGTGAAGGGCAGCCGTTTCAGTGCAGGGAGAGCCAAAGCGCTTGTCTTATCGCTCAGTGTTGGCGCAGCAGGCGGTGTGCTGTTTCACATTACGGGGCTGCCGCTGGCCTGGATGCTTGGCCCCTTGGTGGCGAACCTGCTGGTGTCTGCCAAAGGCGTGAAGGTTGAAGTGCCTGAATCGCTGCGCAGCGTGTTTCTCGCGGTGATGGGCATGGTGCTCGGCAGCCAAGTCACACCTGAGCTGGCCCACCGGGTGCTCGACTGGCCCGTTTCGGCCATGCTGCTGTTGGCGGGGGTCGCGGCGTCAACCGCCGTGGCGTCTGCCTGGTATCGCCGCTGCGGCTTCGACCCTGTCAGCGCCTGGTTTGGCGCCTCGCCGGGCGCCATGACCGCGATGATCCTACTGGGTGAACGATGCGGCGGCGACCCGCAGCGCATTGCCATTGCCCAGTCGCTGCGTATCGTGCTTGTGATCCTTTTTCTACCGCCGCTTTTCTGGGCATTCGAAGGTGGAGAAGGCACGTTGGGCCCGGCAGAGTCAGCACTCACCGATGGCTGGCTGCTGCTTGCTATTCCGCTGTTGCTGCCGCTAGGTAAATGGCTGCGCCTGCCAAGCCCCGCGCTGCTCGCTCCCTTGTTAGCCACCGCGCTACTCTCCGGGTTAGATATCGCCAGCCTCGCCCTGCCAAGCTGGGGCATGAACCTGATGCTCTGGGTGCTGGGCAGCGCCATTGGTTCGCGCTTTCAAGGCATGACGCGGCGGCTGTTGGGCCGCTACTTATGGCAGTCAGGCATTGCGACGCTGCTGGCCCTCGTCGTGTTGGCTGTTTTTGCCGAATTGATCCACCAAACGGTGGGGGTAGGGCGCGATGTTGCCTTGCTCGCTTTAGCCCCCGGCGGTATTGGTGAAATGGCGATACTCGCCGTCGCGCTCAACATTGACCCAGTGTTTGTGGCGTTTCACCACCTGCTGCGGATGGTCACCCTGATGATTGTTGCTCCCTTCTGGGCCCGCTGGTTAATGCGTCATCATCCTGACGCCTGACATCGCGATCATTACGCAAACATTCCTACGCTGTACTCCCTTTTATCGCGTCATGTAAGGACTCTCCATGCTGTCACGTCTGCTCTCGCCTCTGTTCCGTTTCTTTGAGGAGCGCGTCAATCCCTATCCAGAGGGTGAGGTCACCACACCGCCCAAAGGGCTGTTGCCGTTTATCTGGCACTTTTCGCGCCCGGTGTGGCCGTGGCTGCTAGTGATGTCGCTGATTACGGCGGTGGTATCCGCCGCAGAGGTGGTGTTCTTTAGCTACATGGGCGATTTGGTGGATTGGCTGGGTGGCGTCGAGCGCGCCGATTTCTGGGCCAACCACGGCCTGTGGCTGGCGGGCCTTGGTTTGTTAGTGGTGGTGGGCCTGCCGTTACTGGTGCTGGTGCAGTCGCTGGTCACTCACCAGAGCATTTTTGGCAACTACCCGATGATTGGCCGCTGGCTCTCTCATCGCCATATGCTCAGCCAGAGCCTAGCGTTCTATCAAGATGAGTTTGCCGGGCGGGTATCGCAAAAAGTGATGCAAACCGCGCTGGCGGTGCGTGAAACCGTCACGAAAGTGATGGATCTGATGGTGTACGCCATCGTCTATTTTACCGGGGCGGCCATTCTGTTGGGCCGCGCTGATCCGTGGCTGCTGCTGCCGCTAGGCCTTTGGCTGATCGGCTATTTAGGCATCATGCGCTTTTTTGTGCCGCGCCTGCGGGATGTCTCTATGGCCCAGGCGGATGCTCGCGCGCAAATGACCGGCCGCGTGGTGGATAGCTACAGCAATATCCAGACTATCAAGCTGTTTGCCGATACTCAGCGCGAAGAGCGTTACGCCAAAGATGCTATGGAAGGCTTTATGGTGACGGTGCATCGCCAGATGCGCTTGGTTACGGTGATGAGCGTCTGCCTGACGTTTCTCAACACGCTGCTGCTGGTCGGCACGGCAGGCATGGCCATTGCGGCATGGTACATGGAGGCGATCTCTCTGGGCGTGCTGGCCATCGCCATTGCGCTGGTGATGCGGATCCGTTTTATGTCCGACTGGATTTTATGGGAAGTGGCCGGGCTGTTTGAAAACATCGGCACGGTGCAGGATGGCATGAACACCATCGCCCAGGAGCCAACGGTGAAAGACGCTCCCAGCGCCAAAGCGCTGTCCGTGCCCAACGGCGAGATCGTCTTCGATACGCTGCGCTTCCAGTATGCCCAGGCAAAAGGGGAGAGCAAAAATGTGTTTGATGGGCTGAATCTGACCATCAAGCCCGGTGAAAAGATCGGCCTGATTGGCCGCTCCGGGGCGGGGAAATCGACCCTGGCGAACCTGTTGCTGCGCTTTTACGACCTGCAGGGCGGGCGCATTCTGATCGACGGACAAAACATTGCTGAGGTCACCCAGACCTCGCTGCGCCACCAGATCGGTATGGTGACCCAAGACACCTCACTGCTGCACCGTTCGCTGCGAGATAACATCCGCTACGGCAGCCCGCACGCTAGCGATGAGGATGTCTGGCAGGCGGTATGTCGTGCCCATGCTGATACCTTCATCAACGACCTAGTCGACCCCAAAGGGCGGCGTGGCCTGGATGCTCATGTGGGTGAGCGGGGCGTCAAGCTCTCAGGCGGCCAGCGCCAGCGTATTGCCATCGCCCGGGTGCTGCTCAAAGACGCGCCGATTCTGGTGTTGGATGAAGCCACCTCAGCGCTGGATTCCGAGGTCGAAGCGGCGATTCAAGAGCAGCTGGACGCGTTAATGGAGGGTAAAACCGTGATTGCCATCGCCCATCGGCTCTCTACCATTGCCATGCTGGACCGTTTGATTGTGGTGGATGAAGGGCGCATGGTAGAGAGCGGCACCCATCAGGAATTGCTGGCCCGAAACGGTATCTACGCAGGCCTATGGCAGCGTCAGTCGGGCGGCTTTTTAGGCAACGACCTTGATCCTGATAACAACGCCCCCATTTGAAACTAGACCGGTCGCCTACAAGGGCGCGTTAACAGGAGAGAGTGATGCAAGCGATTGAGCTTCAACAACCCGGCGGTTTAGATAAATTGAACGTTGTCGACGTGGCAGCCCCAGGGGAGCCAGGCCCCGGCGAGATCAAAGTGCGCCTGCACGCCAGCTCACTGAACTTTCACGACTACGCGGTCGTGGCGGGGATGATTCCCACCGACGATAAGCGCATCCCGATGTCCGATGGTGCGGGCGTGGTGGAAGCCGTTGGCGAAGGTGTGGAAGAGTTTGCCGTGGGCGATGCGGTCGTCTCGACTTTCTTCCCATACTGGCTGGAAGGCCCGGCGCGCGTAGGCGACTTCACCACCACCCCCGGCGATGGCGTCGATGGCTATGCCCGCGAGCAGGTGATTCGCCCGGCTGAGTGGTTTACTCGCCAGCCGCAAGGCTACAGCCATGCCGAATCCGCCACGCTGACCACCGCAGGCCTAACCGCCTGGCGTGCATTGGTCGTAGATGGCGGCTTGAAGGCCGGCGATACCGTGCTGGTACTCGGCACCGGTGGTGTGTCTATCTTCGCCCTGCAGTTTGCCAAGATGATGGGCGCTCGGGTGATCGCGACCTCTTCGTCTAATGAGAAGCTGGAACGCCTGCGCGCGCTAGGCGCGGAGCACACCATCAACTACCGTGAAACCCCCGACTGGGGCAAAGCCGTGCAAGCACTCACCAATGGTGAAGGTGTGGATCACGTGGTCGAAGTAGGTGGCCCAGGCACGCTGCCGCAATCCATTGATGCAGTGAAGATTGGTGGGCATATCTCGCTGATTGGTGTGCTCACCGGCCGTGAAGGTGAGATCCCCACGGCCAAGCTGATGGCCAAACAGGCCAAGCTACAGGGGCTGATCGTAGGGAGTCGTCGTCACCAAATGGACATGATTAGTGCTATCGAAGCGACGAACATGAAGCCGGTGATTGACCGCGAGTTTGAGCTTAATGAGATCGCAGAGGCGTTTCGCCATCAAGAGTCCGGCAAGCACTTTGGTAAAATCTGCCTGACGTATTAATGAGAGTTAAGCGCTGAGTATAAGAGTTAACAAGGCGCGTCTGCCAAGGAGCAGGCGCGCTTTTTTATGGAAAGCGGGGGAGCGCTGCTACTCTCCTTGGCGGCTGAAAACGACTCCTTTCACTTCCAACTCCCAGATGTCGTCGTAAGGCACCGTGACGCCATCCATATCTCCTGGGTCGCTGGTACTGTTTTTAATCACGGTTTCGGGAATGATTTTCACCCCCATGACCCCAACATGCTGAATGCGCCCGCTAAACCGATTACCTTCATGGTCAACGAGCACTCGTTCGCCAGCAATGCACTTTGCAAGCTTCTCGTGTAGTTCAGCCATAGTGACATTCACCACGCTCATCGTTGCCTCCTGCGCATCGCTCAAAGGTGAGTTGCTTTGGTATAACGACTTTATTCTAGTCGATAAGTTCGGCTAGCCCCGAGGTACCAGCATAAGGCATGCTAACCTTAATATAGTTAACGAATTTGAGGCGGGATATGGCGCAGAGCTCAACAAACGCGGCTTTACCGCCATGGGACGTGGTGGCGTTAGACGACTTTCAAACGCCAGAGCGCACTCAAGCGAGCCAGTGGCGTCGTAGCTGGCGAGCAGCGACCACCTGGATGACAGGAAAAGAGGCCTCCGAGCGCCAAGCGAAGCAGGAAAGCGAGCTGCGCGCGCTGCCTGAAATCAAACTAGCGCATTTGGCGCCCTCAATTGATTGGCGACCCGCCGCTGCTTGCCTGGAGCAGGCGCTGAAGCCCTACGACGACGCACCTTTAGTGCTGTTTATCTCGCCGCCCCACGGCGGGCACAGTGCGGTGGTCAGCCATTGGGCTGCGCAGCAGGATATACACTGCCTGACCGCCCCCACGCTGAAAGAGCTGGTGGAGGGAAGTTTGGCGTGGGTGGACAACGCTACTCAGACGAAACGCTGGGCAATTCCCGCGCTTGAACGTCATTTTTTACGCCATACCCAAGGTCTACAAGGTATTCGTCACCTGATTGAACGCGCGTTAAGCGGGCGTTTAGGGCAGAGCGTGGTGGGCTGCGACAGCTGGGCCTACGCCTACTTACAGCATGCGGTGGGGCTGGAAGGCGTGCCGGTATTTACCCTTCAAGGAGTGGAAGGCGAACAGTTGGCGCACTATTTTTCCCAGTCCGCTGGAGAGTGTCCGACGGTATACAGTACCCGCACGGGCAAATCGATTCTGACCAGCGGGAGTGATCAAAAGGCGGCTTATAAAGAGCTACAGCGTTTGGCGGCACACTGCCGAGGGCACTTAGGGATTGCTTGGCACTACTGGCGCGAGCGGCTGCGTGA
The DNA here is from genome assembly GCF_046536035.1 of Halomonas sp. SIMBA_159. Taxonomy (NCBI): domain Bacteria; kingdom Pseudomonadati; phylum Pseudomonadota; class Gammaproteobacteria; order Oceanospirillales; family Halomonadaceae; genus Halomonas; species Halomonas sp. SIMBA_159. Next base: position 96,820 of record NZ_JAWJBT010000003.1, on the reverse strand, counting down.
GCCAGCAGAAGATACGGCCAGCAGCGATAACCATGGCCATAAACCTAGCGATAAAGAGCAAAGCGACACTACTCAAGAACTGTGGCTACTGGACGCGTTGGCTGAAGCCGAACTACCCACAGATACCGGCGATCTAGCCACGTTACTGCTGCATACGCTGCTGATTCACGGCGGGCTGGAAGATCATGCGTTAAAACATGTGCTGCCCTTTTCTGACCACGAAGCGTTAAATGCACGCTTTGCCCTGGCGCGGCGCGGCATTCTTAGCAGCCAGCAAGGGCGCTGGCAGGTGTCGCCGCTTAGCTATGCCAGCGTGCGGCAGCTGCTTGAGTCGCGTAACTATCTCGTTGACCCGCTCTAGGAGCACTGATGGAAGACCAAGGGCAGTACGCCAAGCTGTTTAACGAAATGGATAGCCAAGCGTTGATAACGCTCGGCCTTATCTTGGTCAGCACAAGTCTACTGATTATTGTCAGCCAGCGAGGCCTCAACTGGGTGGCGAATCGGCTACACGGCCAAGTGCGCTTTCGGGTCTTTGCCCTGGTGCCACTCACCCGGCTGATCATTTTGATTGCCGCGCTCGCCATTGCCGTACCGATCATTATTGAGCCATCGCTGCGCAATATGGTGACGCTGCTGGGGGCGATTGGCTTAGCCATTGGCTTTGCGTTGAAAGACTATGTCAGCAGCCTGATTGCTGGGGTAGTGTCTGCCGTTGAGCTGCCGTACCGGCCCGGCGACTGGGTGAATATTGAAGGCACTTACGGCGAAGTGAAGCACGTGGGGATGCGGACCGTGGAAGTCCAAACGCCGGATGATGATATGGTGGCGGTGCCGCATTTAAAACTGTGGGACTCCGCGATCTATAACGCCAATAACGGTGGCACTAGCCTGCAGTGCGTGGCGAGTTTTTACCTTCATCCAGAGCATGAGGCCGGTTGGGTGCGCAAAGCGCTACGCGATGTAGCGCTGACCAGTGCTTACTTAAAGTTTGATAAGCCGATTATTGTGGTGGCAGAGGAGAAGCCCTGGGGCACGCATTACCGTATTCGCGCTTACCCCGTCGACCCCCGCCAGCAGTTTCTGTTCATCACCGACTTAACGGTGCGCGGCAAGGCGGTGCTGAGCGCTGCTGGCATTACACCAGCACTGCTACCACCGGATGCCGCCCTAGACGCACGAGGTGCCGCTAGCTGATGACAACACCAACCACACTCTATATCGGATGGGACGTGGGCGGCTGGAACTGCGACAACAACCCTGCCAGCCGCGATGCGCTGGTGGTACTGGATGATGCGCTCAATGTGATAGGAACGCCGTGGCGGGGAAACCTGCGCGTCACGTTAAATGATGCTACCTCCAGCCGTGATGTGATCAACAGGCTGCTGGCGCTGTGCCAATATGTGTCCAGTGGCAAAGAACGAGTGGCGATGGCGATTGATACGCCGCTGGCGCTCCCTAAGGCGCTTCTGGCACTTGCCCGTGGCGAGGCGGTGGATTTATTGGGCCGCTCCCAGGATAACCCTTACCTGTACCGTGAAACTGAGCGCTGGCTATTCGCCCGAGGGGTCACGCCGCTTTCGCCGATTAAAGATATGATTGGCAGCCAAGCCACCAAAGGCATGCACTTTCTAGCACGGTTTGCGCCGCGCATAACGGCTTGCGGCCAGTGGCAATCAGTAGCAGGGGAGCTGTGTGCAGTCGAGGGCTACCCGTCGCCTGCCAAGCGGTCGGCCGAGTTTGCAGCGCTGCGTCAGCGCGTGCACATGCCCGAGACACTGCACGCTATGCTCCATCAGCCAACGCCGAAGCAGCAGGATATCCACGATGCTTGGCACTGTGCGCTGCTGGCGTGGAGCTTGGAACATGCAAAAGAGAGCGTGGCTTGGCCGCCAGCAGAGATGCCAGCGGCCGAAGGGTGGATCTTTGTACCGAAGGATGCCTTAAACGGCTAGTCGTTTAAGCGTTATCTTCGGGAAGCTCCGCGCTGTGGAAGACGTTTTGTACGTCGTCTAACTCTTCAAGCATGCCCAGGAATTTTTCAAACAAGGCCACATCATCGCCTTCGATTGGCGTGGTGGTTTGCGGCAGAAACTGAATTTCGTCGACTTCAAAGTCGATCTCGCCGAACGCATCCAGCAGCGCCTGCTTGGCTTTGGCGTAGTCGGTGTGGGGAGCAAAGACCGTAATGCGGCCTTCTTCTTGCTCGATGTCGGTGACATCTACGTCGGCTTCCATCAGTGCTTCCAGTACGGCCTCTTCATCGCTGCCGTTAAAGGAGAAAATCGCGCAGTGGTCGAACATGTGGCTCACGCTGCCCGGCGTACCGATTTTGCTTTTGGTTTTGGTAAAGCAGCCGCGCACATCGCCAAAGGTGCGGTTGGGGTTGTCGGTCAAGCAGTCGACAATCACCATGGCATTACCGGGGCCAAAGCCCTCGTAGCGCGCCGGGGAGAAGTCTTCGCCGCCTGCGCCGCTGGCTTTATCCAGGGCTTTATCGATGACGTGAGACGGCACCTGGTCTTTCTTAGCGCGCTCCATCAGGCCGCGCAGCGTCAGGTTGCCGTTAGGGTCTGTGCCGCCCGCTTTGGCACACACATAAATTTCGCGTCCGTATTTGCTGTAAACCTTGGTTTTCGCAGCGGCCGTTTTGGCCATGGATTCCTTACGGTTTTGAAACGCCCTACCCATATCGAAGTCCTTTATCAGCCATGAACCGCCTGCTTGGCAGGCGTCATCGTGTTCAAAAAAGGGAAAATTTTACCCAACAGCGTACCATGCTAACAGCGTTATTTAAGCGTCTTCGCGGTTTCAGCGGCGCTGAGTAGAGAAGCTGCCCCCGGCCGCCCAATCATTGGCCACTGGCAAGCCCACCCTTGGCGTATACTGGCCCACTGATAACAATACCTTTCAGGGAGGAGAAGATGCCGTTAACACTCTGGCTTTCGCTGGCTGCTATCTGCGCGATGGGCGCTATGTCGCCTGGGCCAAGCTTAGCGCTGGTACTTCGCCATACGTTAGGCGGTGGCCGCGTGCCGGGCATCACGGCCGCTATTTTTCATGCGTTGGGGGTAGGGTTTTACGCGCTGTTAACCGTGCTGGGGTTGGGCGCAGTGATGGCCAATTTCCCCGCGTTATTTCAAGTGATTACGTGGTGTGGTGCGGCTTATTTGGCGTGGCTAGGTATTAAGGCGCTACGGGCAGGGCGTGGGGGAGCGTTCTCACCGGGCGCGGTGGCCACCACGCCGCGTCAAGCGGCCAAAGAGGCCGTGCTGGTAGCGTTGGGCAATCCTAAGCTCATCATCTTTTTTGTCGCGCTATTAAGCCAGTTTGTGACGCCAGAAATGAGCCTGCTTGCGAAGGCGATTATCGTCGCCACGGCTATTATGATTGATGGAGGCTGGTACGTGCTGGTAGCGGTGGGGCTCTCTCACTCTCGGGTACTGCCGTGGCTGCAGCGTCACGCCCACTGGATTAACCGCATCACCGGCGTGCTGTTGATCGCCCTGGCGTTGCGAGTAGTGGCGGGGCCAATCATTTAATCTCCGCTCTGGTGCCATTACGGCTGTCATGGCAAGGTAGGGTGTGTGCTGATCAAGGCATGTTGAGGCCTGGCGATGACGATTTACGAGCAGGATTGTTATACCCACCAAGGTAAGCCTTTTAATCTGCGCGCCCTGCGCGGACAGGTACTCTTGGTGGTTAATGTAGCCAGCCAGTGCGGCTTTACCCCGCAGTTAAAAGAACTGGAGGGCCTTTATCAGCGCTACCGGGATCGCGGCTTTACCGTGCTGGGCTTCCCCTGTAACCAGTTTGGACGCCAATCGCCTGAAAGCGCTGAGGCATTCTGCGCGTTTGGCGAGCAGCAGTTTGGCGTGCACTTTCCGCTGATGGAGAAGGTCAAGGTCAACGGTGCTGACGCGCATCCGCTGTTTGTACAGCTCAAGCAACAAGCCCCCGGCGTGTTAGGCACCAAAGCGGTGAAGTGGAATTTCACCAAGTTTCTGGTGGGCCGAGATGGCAAGGTGATTGCCCGTTTTGGCCCCAAAGATCATGGGCTGACGCTGCGCCTAGCCCTTGAGGCTGCGCTAGATAAAGAGTAATGCCGCTAGCGACTATACGTTTCCGCGTGCAACCATCAGGCGTTGCATGAGTGCTTCCCAGCGATGGCGAACCATCATGGTCGTCAGGCCAGAAAACAGCGCCCAACTTTTACGCCGCCAGCCTGTTAGTTTCAGGTTGTGGGTGACCAACTGCTTCATCAGCTTGTAGTCATCAAACTTGCGCCACTCACTGGCCACCGATAGCTGGTGGCGAGACATCACCGGTGCCAGCTCCAGGCGCAGCATCCACTCAAGCTCTTTGAGCGACATCTTGTGCTGCTCAATCACCTCAATCATATGGGCGTAGTCGCGCTCGCTGGGTTCGCGGTCAAGCCAGAGGGGGGCGAGTGCGAGCCACAGATCGCCTCGCTCATCGACTAGCTGCTGTGCATTCATCAAAGGTCTCGTCGGCAAGTGGTAGGCAGGCCGCTATCCTGCCGCGAATGGCGAAGAAGCTCAAGAGCGGACAGGGCGCGTCGAGACCGCTAGAATACCCCCATTGGTAACTCGGCACTGCCGTGCCGAACGCGATAATCATCTGAAAAGGGGTCCAATGTGATCATTAAACCGAAAGTGCGTGGCTTTATCTGCACCACCACCCATCCGAAAGGCTGCGAGCAAAACGTTCTGGAGCAGATCGAAGCGACCCGCGCCCGTGGTTTGGATAAAAGCCAGGGCCCGAAGAAAGTACTGGTGATCGGCGCCTCTAGCGGTTACGGATTAGCGGCGCGTATTACCGCCGCCTTTGGTTATGGCGCGGACACCCTGGGTGTCTTTTTTGAGAAGCCCAGCAGCGAGAAGAAAACCGGTACGGCGGGCTGGTACAACAGCGCTGCTTTCGACAAATTTGCCAAGCAAGAAGGCCTGTACAGCAAATCTATCAATGGCGATGCGTTCTCCCACGAAGCGCGGGAAAAAGCCATCGAGCTGATCAAGCAGGACATGGGCGAGATTGATCTTGTGGTCTACTCCCTGGCGTCTCCTGTGCGTAAGCTGCCGGATACCGGTGAAGTCAAGCGCTCCAGCTTGAAGCCGATTGGCGAAACCTACCGCGCCACGGCGATCGATACCAATAAAGACGCCATCATCGAAGCCGAAGTGGAACCGGCCACTCAGCAAGAGATCGACGACACCATCACCGTGATGGGCGGCGAAGATTGGGAACTGTGGATGAGCGCGCTGGATGACGCGGGCGTGCTGGCCAAAGGTGCACGCAGCGTGGCGTTTAGCTACATCGGCACCGAAATTACCTGGCCGATCTATTGGCACGGTGCCCTGGGTAAGGCCAAAGAAGACCTCGACCGTGCGGCGGCAGCCATCGATACCAAGCTGAAAGAGAGCGGCGGCGGTGCCAACGTGGCCGTGCTGAAGTCCGTGGTGACCCAGGCTAGCGCCGCGATCCCGGTCATGCCGCTGTATATCGCCATGGTCTACCGCATCATGAAAGAGCAGGGCCTGCACGAAGGCACTATCGATCAGTTGAACCGCCTGTTCGGCGAGCGCCTCTACTCCGGTGAGCCCGGCGAGATGGAGACCGACGATCAGGGTCGCCTGCGCCTGGACGACTGGGAACTGCGCGACGACGTTCAAAAAGCCTGCCAAGACCTGTGGCCGGAAGTCACGACGGACAACCTCTTCGACATTACCGACTATGCTGGTTACAAGCATGAGTTTTTGAAGCTGTTTGGCTTCGAGCGTAACGATGTGGATTACGACGCCGATGTGAACCCGAACGTGGAATTCGATGTCGTGACGCTATAAGGCACGCGCGACGGGTAACGCTTGCCGCCGCGCTGTTGATCATCGACCGGACCGGATGAGGTGCTATATGGATACCCGAGAAAGCAAAACCCCGGAAGAAGAGAAAGAGCACGTGATGAGCGAGCGCATACCTGAGGATTTCGAGACCTCGCAGCCTCAACTGCAGCCTGAAGCACAAAAATCTGCCAACGGGCTGCATAGAATACTGCCGTTAGTCATTGTGATTATGGGCATTATCGTCGCTGGTATTGTCATGTTGGGGCTAGGCAATAGCGGCGGCTAAAATGGGCGTTTGCTGTTGTTCTTATTGCCGGGCCTAGGCTCGGCAATTTGCATTTATGCGTCCTGTTTTTGTTTGCGTGGTCATGGCGCTGCCTTCAATCGCGCAATTGAGTAAGATAGCGTTTAAATAGAACGCCTTATCCAGTCAACCAGCGGCGGTTTTCATGCAGCGCAATAGGCAGCACAGCGAATCCACATGCATTCCAGTACGTTAACGCCACCCCCTAGCAATCGCCGCCGGGTGGCGTTTGTGCTGCTGCCGGGGTTTTCGCTGTTGGCCCACGCCAGCGCCATTGAGCCGCTGCACATGGCCAACCAGCTGAGCGGCCAGATGCTGTATCACACCGTGACCCTCAGCCTGGATGAAGAACCCGTGCGCAGCGGCGCGCAGCTATCGCTTATCGCGCAGCACGCGTTGGGTGAGCCCCTTGGCCCGCTGGATTTGTTGCTGGTGTGCGCGCCCACGCCGCTGCCGTACGCACTGCCCGCAAAGCTCAACGAATGGCTGCGTAGCCACCAGGGCCGAGGCGTGGCCTTTGGCGGTTTGGCCGGTGGCACCGAGGTACTGGCCCGCTGTGGTTTGCTGGAAGGCTACCGCGCTACCTTGCCTTGGCAGCGCTTCGATGCGTTTGCCCAAGCCTACCCCCAGGTCACGCTCTCCCAGCAGCTCTTCGAGATTGATCGCGACCGCCTGACCTGCGCGGGCGGCACCGCCGCCATGGATATGATGCTCACGCTGATTGGCAAGCATCACGGCCCGCGCCTGGCCGAGCAGGTCTCTGAACAGTTCGTTTGCGACCGTATTCGCCTGGCCGATGAGCGCCAGCACGTGCCGCTGCGCAACCGTTTGGGCCACGCGCCCCAAAGCCTGGTAGATGCGGTCACTCTTATGGAAGCCAATATTGAAGAGCCGCTCTCAACGCTGGAACTGGCCGAGCATTTAGGGATTTCCCGGCGTCAGCTAGAGCGCTTATTTAAGAAGTACTTGCAGGCGGTGCCCAGCCGCTACTACTTAGATTTACGCCTGCAAGATGCCCGAAAGCAGCTAAGAGAGAGCGACCGCCCGGTGGGTGATATTGCCCTGATGACGGGATTCTCCTCTGGCGCGCATTTTTCCACCGCTTACCGCAACCACTTTGGTATTACCCCGCGAGAAGAGCGGCTAGGTTAAGCGCAGCTTTTCATAATTTACCGTCCCAATACTGAAAGCAGGGCGTCCATCGCCCCCCGTATACTGATTCTATCGCTTACTCCACTGGAGGTACTGTCCCATGAGCCACACCCCGAGCCGTCAAGATTTCGACCACTACATGACGCCTAACTACGCGCCGCAGCAGATTATTCCGGTACGTGGTGAAGGCAGCCGCTTGTGGGACCAAGAAGGCCGCGAGTACATCGATTTCGCTGGCGGTATTGCGGTGAACTCCCTGGGTCACTGCCATCCGGTGCTGGTCAATGCGCTGAAAGAGCAGGGCGAAAAGCTTTGGCATCTCTCCAACGTATTCACCAACGAACCGGCGCTCAAACTGGCCAAAACCCTGACCGAGCGCACCTTCGCCGATAAGGTCTTTTTATGCTCTTCCGGTGGTGAAGCCAACGAAGCTGCGCTGAAGCTGGCCCGCCGCTGGGCGGTGGACCACCACGGCGAGCACAAAGATAAAATCATCTCGTTCTACCAGTCGTTCCACGGCCGTACGTTCTTTACCGTCAGCGTAGGCGGCCAGCCCAAGTACTCCCAAGGCTTTGGCCCGGTACCGGGCGGCATTCTGCACGCTAACTTCAACGACCTGGAGAGCGTGCGTAAGCTCGTGGGCGACGACACCTGCGCCATCATGGTTGAGCCGATGCAGGGCGAGGGCGGCATCGTTCCCGCGACTCAGGAATTCCTGCAGGGCCTACGCGATCTGTGTGACGAGCACAACGCACTGCTAATTTTCGATGAAGTGCAAACCGGCGTTGGCCGCAGCGGCGAGCTCTACGCCTACAAGAACTTCGGCATCACGCCAGACATTCTCACCAGCGCTAAGTCGCTGGGCGGCGGCTTCCCGATTGGTGCCACGCTGACCACCGACGCTATCGCCAAATCGCTTGCCATCGGTACCCACGGCTCTACCTACGGCGGCAACGCGTTGGCCTCAGCGGTAGCGCTAGCGGCGGTCGAGTTCATCGATACGCCGGAGGTGCTGCAAGGTGTCAAACATCGCCACGACCTGTTCCGCGAGCACCTGGAAACCATCAACCGCAAGCACGGCGTTTTCAAAGAGATCCGTGGCATGGGCATGCTGATGGGTGCCCAGATGTCGGACGCCTTCGAAGGCCGCGCCAAGGATATTCTGCCGCTGGCGATTGAAGAGGGCGTGATGGCGCTCATCGCGGGGCCCAACGTGCTGCGTATGGCGCCGTCGCTGGTGATTCCGGAAGCAGACATTGCTGAAGGCATGGCGCGCCTGGAACGTGCCATCGAGCGACTTGTTGCTAGCGCATGAGCAGGCCGCAAGCCATACAAGAGGGGGCGTTAAACATGTTGGTAATCCGTCCGGTCACGCTGGCTGACCTTCCCGCCTTAGAGCAACTGGCAGAACATGCGGTGCCTCGGCTTACCAACCTGCCCGCCAACCGTGAACGCCTTGAGGAGCGCATTATGCGCTCCCAGGAAGCGTTTGCGAGTGATATCGAGTTCCCCGGTAACGAGCACTATATGTTCGTGTTGGCGGACGATAGCCGCAACGACGTGCTGGGCACGGCCACCATCCGTGCCCAGGCGGGGGCCGCCGAGGCCTACTACACCTACCGCCAAGAGACGCTGATTCACGCCTCTCAGCAGCTTAACGTTCGCCGTGAAGTGCAAACGCTGGCGCTTTCTCATGAGGCTTCGGATGCCACGCTGCTTTGCGCGCTTTCGCTCAACCCGCGCTACAAAGGCACCAGTGCGGAGAGCCTGCTGCGCCGGGCGCGGCTGATGTTTATCGCCCAGTACCCGGAGCGTTTCTCGCGGATATTAGCGGTGGCTTTCCCTGGCTATTTGGATAGCCAGAACGAGTCCCCCTTTTGGGAAAGCGTGGGCCGCCACTTCTTTGCCCGCAGCTTTCAAGAGATGAATCACATGGCGGGCGTGCGCTCCAAAAGCTTTATTGCTGAAGTGATGCCGCAGTTTCCGCTCTACTTACCGCTACTCACGCCCCAGGCCCGCGCCGCGATTGGCCGCGAGCACCCGGCACACGAAGAGGCGCTGGCCGAAATGCTGGCCGAGGGCTTCGTGCGCTCCCGGCATGTGGATATTTTCGATGCGGGCCCCATCGTCAAAACCGAACGCGAGCGTCTGGAAACATTCCGTCGCGCGGCCTGGCACCCGGTGCGGATACGCCCCGAGCACGCGCTGCCGGATGCCGAACCGGCGATGATTGCCAATCAAACGCTGAGCGATTTCCGCTGTATCGTCGCGCGCTACGCGCTATCGCCTACGGGACAGCTGATGCTCTCCCCGCAGCACGCGGAGCGTTTGGGTGTAGAAGAGGGGCGGGCGGTGCTGGCGGCACCGTTAACCCTGCCAAGCGCCATCGATGCGCTTGATGAAGGAGAGATGTAATGCGCATTCGACCCATTGCCCGTAATGATCTGGATGGGCTCCAGGCGCTTGCGCAGCAGGCCGGTGTTGGCTTTACCTCGCTGCCGGATAACCGCGAGTTTTTGGCCGGTAAGATTGAGTCCGCCGCCCGAGCGTTCGAAGAGCGTACGCCGGTGGATGACCGTCTCTACTTCTTCGTGCTGGAAGATGAAACCAACGGCGAGCTAGCAGGCTGCTGCGCCATCGAAGGCCAGGTAGGGCGTGAAGTGCCGTTCTACAACTACCGGCTTGGCACGCTGGCGCACTCGTCTGTACAGCTCGATCTGCATCGCACCATCGACACGCTGTTCTTAAGCTCCGACCACACCGGCGACGCCGAAGTGTGTTCGCTGTTTCTGCGTCCGGAGTATCGCGGCGAGGCCAACAAGCACCTGCGTAACGGGGCGCTGCTCTCCAAAGCGCGCTGGCTGTTCATTGCCCAGTTCCGCGACCGCTTTCCGCAGAAAGTGCTGGCCGAGATGCGTGGCGTGTTCGATGAGAACAACGTTAGCCCCTTTTGGGAAAGCCTGGGGAAACACTTCTTCCCCATGGATTTCAACGAAGCCGACCGCTTGACCGGCCTGGGCCAGAAGAGCTTTATCGGCGAGCTGATGCCCAAGTTCCCGATCTACACCACCTTCATGTCGGAAGAGGCGCGGGCGTGTATCGGGCAGGTGCACCGTCACACCCGGCCAGCGCTGGAGATGCTCAAAAAAGAGGGGCTGCGCTGGGAAGGCTACATCGACATCTTCGATGGTGGCCCCACGGTGGAGGCCTACATCGATGACGTGCGGGCGATTCGCAACTCGCAGCTTTATCAGGTGGAAGTCTCCTCTAACGCGCCACAAGAGAGCGTTAGCCGCTGGCTGGCGGCGTCTACCCAGATGCTGAACTTTACCGCGAGCTGGATAGGCCGCGGCCCGGCAGATAGCAGCACAATTGTGCTCACCCCCGACGAGGCCGAGCGGCTAGGCATTTCCACCGGCGACGCCGTTCGCCTGCTGGAAACCTAATATTGGCAATCTAAGCACCCCCTCGACCCGCGCCAAGACGACAAAAACTCAGTGAAGGAGAGCACGATGCACCCCCAGAACATGCACGCCCAGCAGCAGCAACTGATCAACGGCGCCTGGGTCGTCGGCGACGCCGAGCCCTTTACCAAGCACGACCCCGTTGCGGGAACGCTGCTATGGCAAGGCGCGGCTGCCTCTAGCCGTCAGGTAAGCACGGCGGTGGAAGCAGCCCGTGCGGCGTTTCCTGCCTGGGCGCGCACGCCCTTTGCTGAGCGTCAGGCGCTGGTGGAGCGCTTTGTCGACGTATTGACCGCACGCCGCGAGGACTTGGCCATTGCCATCGCCTCGGAAACCGGCAAGCCATTGTGGGAAGCACGCACCGAAGCAGGCGCGATGATTGGTAAGGTCGCGCTCTCTATTAAGGCGTACCACGAGCGCACCGGGGAGCGCGAAAAAGAGGTCGGCAGCGCCAAAGCGGTACTGCGCCACCGCCCCCACGGCGTGATGGCGGTGTTTGGCCCCTATAACTTCCCCGGCCACCTGCCCAACGGCCATATGGTGCCTGCCCTGTTGGCGGGGAACACCGTAGTATTCAAGCCCAGCGACCAAACCCCGCTCACTGCGGATTTCACCCTGCAGTGCTGGTTAGAAGCCGGGCTGCCTGCCGGCGTGATCAACCTCGTGCAGGGCGGTGTCCCGGTCGGGCAGGCGCTCTCCGCCCATCCCGGTATCGATGGCCTGCTGTTTACCGGCAGCGCCAAAGTAGGCGGGATGCTGCAGCAGCAGTTTGCCGGGCAGCTGGATAAAATCCTTGCGCTGGAATTAGGCGGCAATAACCCGCTGGTGGTGAAGGATATCGACGACGAGCGCGCAGCGGTGCTGACGATTCTGCAATCAGCGTTTCTCTCCGGCGGCCAGCGCTGCACTTGTGCGCGCCGCTTGATGGTGCCCCAAGGCGAGGTGGGTGACCGTCTCATCGATGCGCTCTCTGAGGCTATCGCCAAGCTGCGCGTGGCCGGGCAGTTCGACGAAGAACCCGCGCCGTTTTATGGCGGCTTGGTAAGCGTTGCCGCAGCCGATGGCCTGCTCAACGCCCAAGATGAACTGGAAGCCATGGGCGGCACGGTCATTAACCGTATGCAGCGCCTCAAAGAGAACACCAGCCTGCTCAGCCCCGCGCTGATCGACGTGACGGGCCTGGACGTGCCCGACGAGGAGCACTTCGGCCCGCTGCTGAAAATCCATCGCTACGCGGATTGGGATGAGGCGCTCGCCCTTGCCAACGACACCCGCTACGGCCTTTCTGCCGGGTTGATCGGTGGCGAGCAGGCGGATTGGAACGACTTTCTGCTGCGTATTCGCGCAGGCATTGTGAACTGGAACCGCCAAACCACCGGAGCCTCTGGTGATGCGCCCTTTGGCGGCGTAGGCGACAGCGGCAACCACCGCCCCAGCGCCTACTACGCGGCGGATTACTGCGCTTACCCGGTCGCCTCCATGGAAGCCGAGAGCCTGGAAATGCCTGAAACCCTGCCGCCGGGAGTCAACTTATGAGCGTCAACAGCATTCGCGAAGTCAACTTCGATGGCTTGGTAGGGCTTACCCACAACTACTCGGGGCTTGCCCACGGCAACGTAGCCTCCATGAGCCACGGAGGCTTGGTCTCCAACCCCAAAGAGGGGGCGCTGCAGGGGCTGGCGAAGATGAAGTCGCTGATGGACGCAGGCTACGCCCAGGGCGTGTTGCCTCCCCAGCAGCGCCCGGATTTGGGCGCACTGCGAGCGTTAGGCTTTAGCGGCAGCAATAGCGAGATCCTCGCCCAAGCCGCGAAGCAAGCGCCGCAGCTGCTGCGGGCGGTATGTTCAGCCTCCAGCATGTGGACGGCTAACGCAGGCACCATTACGCCTAGCGTCGATGCACCGGATGGTCGAGTGCACTTTACCCCCGCCAACCTGCAATCCAGCTTCCACCGCTACCTAGAGCCGAAGACTACCGGCCGCGTGCTACAAGCGATTTTTCGCGACGAGCAGCGCTTTGCCCATCACCCGGTGCTGCCCGCCACGCCCGCATTTTCTGATGAAGGGGCGGCCAACCATACTCGCCTGTGCGGCGAATACGGCGAGCCAGGCGTTCATCTCTTCGTTTACGGCCGCCAAGCGTTTGGCGACGCGAGTAGCAGTGGGCGCGAACCCAAGCGCTATCCCGCCCGCCAAACTTTGGAAGCCAGCCAAGCGGTGGCCCGCCAGCACGGGCTGAGTGACGCGCAAACCGTCTTCGCCCAACAGCACCCGGAGGCCATCGACGCCGGGGTGTTCCACAACGATGTGATTGCCGTGGGTAACGGCCCGGTGTTGCTCTACCACGAAATGGCGTTTCTTGATGAAGAGCGCACGCTGGACGAGCTGCGTGCCAAGATGAGCACGCCGCTGATTCCCGTTCGGGTGCCGGTAGAAGCGGTGAGCATGGAAGACGCGGTGGCGTCGTACCTGTTCAACTCCCAGCTACTCTCCAACCCAGACGGCACCATGACACTGGTGGTGCCCAGCGAGTGCCAAGAGCGGGAAGCCGTTTGGAACACGATTCAGAACTTCATCCTGGCGGGCAATAACCCCATTGGCGAAGTAATCGTCAAAGACGTGAAGCAAAGCATGCGCAACGGCGGCGGCCCCGCCTGCCTGCGCCTACGCGTGGTGCTGTCGGAAGCCGAGCGCGCCGCCCTTACCGGCCGCGTACTGCTCAACGATGCACTTTATAGCGACCTCACCGCCTGGGTGAACCGCCACTACCGCGACCGCCTCGCCAGTGAAGACCTCGCCGACCCCCAACTCGCCACAGAAGTGCTCACCGCGCTGGATGAGCTGACTCTGCTCTTGCAGATTGGGCCGGTGTATCCGTTCCAGTTGGGATAAAAATTACGCTAAGCAATAAATCAAAACGCCAAGGCATCTGAATAGCCTTGGCGTTTGTTTATTCTTATTTTAGTGTGCCTCAGGCGTACTTACGCCCTATCTCACCTGGTTAAATTGCGAAATCTGCACCCGTTAGCAATTCCCACGATACCCACTGCTCTTCGGTAAGAAGATGACGTGCTTCACGCATTGCAGCTAATCGTATTGTTTGTGCTTGAACATTTTTTTCCGAAGATGATAAGTCCATGGATTGTTTTAAAGTTGATAGCTGGCTTCCTGCGTCGCTGCTGATGTCTCTTAGCCCTGTTATTTGCGATGGTTCGAGATTTAACTGCTGAGCAATGGAAGGACGCGTCAGAGCTCTAACGCCGAAGGTTTGAATTTCGATCTGTTTTAATCGCTGGCGCTGCTCATCGCTAAGAATACTTTCAAGTGCTGCAAAGGTATCCTCGTTCACTGATACAAATACCTGGGCCACGAGAGGCACTCTGTCCGATTTTGTTGCCGGTGCCAGTGCCTGTTCAAAGTCTTCGCGATGCGCTTCGACCACCTCGTTAGACACTGCCTGAGCGGCGTCAGCCTCGTCACCGGTTAACCCTAGATGCTGAACAACGACAGGGTTGTGCAGCAAGCGGTTAAGGTGGCCTTGGTTGCCATCGGGGCCCGGCTGGGCCGACATTGCCGGAAGTGAAAACAGTAAAGCCGCCATTAATAGCACCGCCTTTTTATTGAAGCGCTGATGGAAGCTTGTGTAAACATTTCGAACAAAAACATGGTTGAGGGGCGTGCTTTTCATCGTTTAAATACACCTATATTGCTGTTGAGGAGAGTAAAAGGGAGCGTCCGCTCGTGGGTTAAAAAGAGAGATTTGCACGTAGATAAACCGACCTAGGCAAGCCTTGATTGACGAAGACACCGCTGGACCCAGACACGTACTCTTCGTCTGCTAGGTTCTCTACGGCTAATTGGAGGGCTAAGCCATCTTGCTGCCAGCCAAGGCTTGCATCCACGCGGGTGTAATCAGGTAGGTTAAAGGTGTTCTCAGCATCGCCAGTACGGCCTGCTGCGTGAACCACGCCAAGTCCGATATCCCAGAGACCGAATGCCGAAGAAACGTGGTAATTCAGCAGGCCTGACACCTTATGCTCAGGAACATTCGTGGGGGTGTTACCTTCATACAGCAACGAGGTCGTGTACTCGGCGTCTAGGTAACTGTAGCCGCCAGTCGCCGTCAGGCGTTCGGTTAACTGACCAACGGCTTCTAATTCGACCCCACGGACTCTTTGGTCGCCTGTTACGATCGAAAGCGAGCGGTCGTTCGGGTCTGATTCCACTTGGTTAGATTGCTCAACGCGGAACAACGATAAGGTGGTTGCGAGGCTGTCATCCCACCATTCGCTCTTAATCCCCGCTTCGATCTGATTACCTTCCGAAAAGGGCACCGGCTCGCCGGATACCAGCGTTCCCACCTGCGGAGTCAATGAGGTGGAATAACTAAGGAACGGATTAAACCAGGCATTCTGATTAAAAATAGCTCCCAGGGAGTAATTCAGCGCATTGTCTTTACCGCCTCCGTCATTGAACTCTGTCTCTACATCGGTATGCCTTAAACCGCCAAAGAGGCTAAGTTTATTGCCCACTTTTGCGGTGTTTTGAAAATACGTCCCGCGCTCTTCGATTGTCCATTCGATACGGCTGTTGTAAGGCCCCAGGTCTGGCACGGGTGTAAACACAGGTTGTTCGGGGTCAATAGCGTTTCTCTGACTCGCTTGCACTCTGTTGGTGTCATAGCCTTCACGACGGGCAGTGAAGCCGATCGTGGCGGTGTTTTCGACAATGCCAACATGATGAATACCTTCAAATTCCAGCCGCCCTTCTTTATGCTCAAAATCGGTTTCAAATTTGATGATGTCCCTATCGATCAGCTCACCTTTGGCAGGACTGCTTCTGGTATTGACGGTGTCCCACAGGGCGTCGGTGCTGCTATTCCCGTAGCTTAATGCGAGTGATGTGGTCCAGTTGTCCGATAGCGGCTGCTCAACGCTGCCGGTGACAATATGGCTAACCTGATCTGAATAGCTCTGGTCGCCTACCAGTGAGGGGCCGTTGAAGCCATAGGAGCCGTCACTAAAGCGGATCACCCCAGGATCGGCGATATTTTCTTGTTCACTGTATTCGTAGGCAAATAGCAGGCTGGTCCCGGCATCGGAATACCAAGCGACCTGAGGCTTAAAGATCAGCCGGTCGTCGTAGCTGTTGGCGTGGTTCTCGCCAGTAAACGTTTGATTGGCCTCCTGCACGGTTGAAATCAATCGATACGCCACCCCCGAATCGCCAATCGGCCCGGTGGCATCCACCGTGGCCCGACGGGTGTCGAAATCGCCTACCGAGAGCGACACCTCGCGGCTAGCGTCAAGCGTTGGCTGCTTGGAGCGGTAGCTCACGATGCCTCCCGGCGACGCCGAGCCATACAGCAGCGAGGAAGTTCCCTTAAGCACTTCAACCCGATCATAAAGCGACCGGTCATAGTGATAGCGTTGGGAGGCAGGCCGGTTTCCATCTATATAAACGGAGTTGGCTCGGGCACCAAGGCGTCCGCCCCGAGTGGTTGACGATTGGAAGCCTCGGATGGTGAAGGTATTCGATAGCGCTCCTCCAGAAGCACCGGCCGAGGCACCCGGCACGTACTGGAGAATGTCATCAAGCCGCCTTACGTTTAAGCGTTCAAGCATCTCAGAAGAAACAACGTTGACAGTGGCAGGGGTTTCGATCAACGCCGCATCGGTATTGGTGGCGGAGCTGGTGCGTCTGGTACGAAACCCGTCTATTGCCCCACCCCTGACTAAACGTGGAGCTTCAACCTGAAGCGGTGCAAGCGTCAGCGGTGCTGCACTCTCGCCAGCGGCTTGCTCAAGCATTACCGTGTTGGCGTCAATAAAGCGATACGCCAAGCCACTTCCCGCTAACAGTTCACGCAGCGCCTCTTCCGCAGCGTATTGGCCATTTAACCCCTGGCTATGACCCCCTTGGGTTAACTGGGGGCTAAAAGAGAGGGTTAACCCAGCTTGCTGGGCCAAGGTATTGAGCGCTGATGTTAGCGAGCCGGCAGGCACATAGTAATTCTGCCGCAACACGGAGGGCATTTCCGTGGTTTCCTGCTGGGCATTAACGGCTAAGGGATTCAGCAGTCCGCCAGCCGTGGCCGCAATAGCGACGGCCAAAGCCAAAGAGCGGCGCGTAAACGTGCTGGAAGGCGTATAGCGAAACATGCTGAATCCCTTGTGTTGTAGTGTCATGCCTATAAAGACGCACCACTCATCACAAGGGACAGCCATCAACACAAAAAAAATTAATTCGGTGTCGCTTCTTTGCGTTTAACGATTGTCACCCATGGCGTAAACCGCTGGGTTTCAATAGGCAAGGCACGTGTTAAAGAGGTTAACGCGTGTTCAATACTGTTCAGCGGTAACACGCCAGACACCGTTAGCCCTGAAAGCGACTCGTCACTGTAGCGAAGTGTGCCGCGATAATAACGCGCCAGCTCATCCAGCACTTCAGTCAGCGGCTGGTTATCCAGGATAAGCACCCCGCTTGTCCAATCTGGCGTTGACGCTAAAGGGCGGGGCTGATATGACAACGTTCCGTTGGTCACGTTGCCTTCATTTCCGCTGCCAACTTCTTGGCAGTGGGTATTCTCAGGACACACCTCAACACGAGACTCATACACCGTCACGCGTGTTGCAGGTTCTTCTTCCCACTTAGTGCGATAAACGCTGAAGGCTGTGCCCAGCGCCCGTATCGTGCCCTCTGGCGTCACCACTTCTAGCGCCCGTTGGGGGTCGGGGGCCACGTCAATAAAGAGACGCCCGTTGCGTAACGTAATCTGACGCCGCTCCGGTGAAAACTGCACATCTATTGCTGAGGAGGTGTCGAGCGTAAGGACGCTTCCATCTGCCAGTGCCACCGTTTTGCGCTCTCCCTGGGCGGTGTAATGGTCTGCCGTCATCTGCATTGGAGAAGCGGTGCCACTCAGCCACCAGCCTGCCGTCACCAGCGATATCACCAGTACCGCTGTGCCGCTGTACTTGCCCAGCAAGCGGCGTCTCTCAGAGCGCTCTTGCTGGTAGGCATGCTCTAATGTGTCACGCAGGCCAGGTTGCTCGGCCTCAGTAAACACTGCCCAAGTATCGCGCATGGCTTCCCAGGCATGCTGATGCTCGCTTTGGTGAGCTAGCCAGCGTTCAAAGTCGCGTCGTTGGGCGTTATCGACGGAATCGTCCGCCAACGTTATGCACCACTGCGCTGCCTCACGGAGGGACTGTTCAGAGAGTTCTCCAGGCGTAGGGGAGGCGTTTGAACGGGAAGAAGGGGTTTTCATATCCTACACGCTCATGGGGCGTTGTCCTGCAGCGCAAGATGACAGTGCAGTAACCCTTGCGCAACGTACTTCTTCACCATGCTGACGCTGACACCAAGTTCGCCAGCAATATTAGCCTGGGAAGCACCGTCTAAGCGAAAGCGTAAAAAGGCATAACGGGGTTTATCTCCCAGCCCGTCAAGTAGCTGGGCAACTCGTTCTAACGTTTCCAGTGTAGCATTCACTTCTTCTGCTGAAGGCGCAAATGCATGCTGGGTGGCGCTCTCTGCGTAGGTTTCACGCCATATTCGCTCTAATCGGGCACGCCTCGCGTGATCCATTAATAGCCGCGTAGCAATCTTGGCAAGAAACGCCTTCGGCTGCTCTACAGGCGTGTCATCCTCACGCGTTATGACACGACAAAAGGTATCTTGGACATAATCTTGTGCTCTTTCGGGGCAGCCCAGTTTGAGAGACAACCACGTTTGCAGCCACGGCTGATGAGAGTAATAAAGATGTTCAACACGAAAAGAGCGGGATAGCCCAGGCAACGATGTCATAGTTGACTCGAACACTAAATGCAAATGATATTGATTTTAATTTACATTCCTAATGTTTTCAATAGCAATTGATTTTAAAATGGCTGTATCGATATCCAACGTGTTTCTCGAAACATCGCCAGAGCTGCATTTTGGCCTCTCACGCAGCCATAAGCGCATCTCATGTAAACGCATTTTTATCTATTAACCGACCAGCCAAAGGCCCTGCCAGCAACATGACTTCTTCTATCCACCGTTTTTCCGCCGCTGAGCGCGATGGTCTTTATCGTGCGATTTTTGAGCGGCGTGACGTACGTTCACAGTTCTTACCTGACCCCATTCCTAGCGATGTGCTGGCGCGTCTTTTGCTGGCGGCCCACCATGCTCCTTCAGTAGGGTTTATGCAGCCTTGGGACTTCATCGTGATTGAAAGCCGGGAGGTGCGTGCTTCGGTGCTGGCGCTCTTCGACCAGGAGAACCGCAAAGCAACCGAGTGTTATGCCGCTGAGCGCCAAGCGCATTATCGTACCCTGAAGCTACAAGGGATTATGGATAGCCCGCTTAATCTATGCATTACCTGTGACCGCAGTCGTGGCGGCCCTCACGTGTTGGGGCGTAACAGCATCGTGGAGACCGATTTGTTTAGCACCTGTTTGGCAGTGCAAAACCTTTGGTTGGCGGCCCGGGCAGAGGGTATCGGGGTAGGGTGGGTGAGTATTTTGGATCAAACCCAGCTGAGCAGCGTTCTGCATTTGCCGGATCATGTTTATCCCTTAGCCTATCTCTGCCTGGGGTATGTCAGCGAGTTTCTCAACCAACCTGAGTTAGAGGCCAAAGGGTGGCGTTCGCGCCTGCCGCTAACGGAGCTAGTGCATGGTGATACCTGGGGCCAGCCACTGGCAAGTCACCCGCTTGAAGGCCTGCTAGGTAACCTAGAAAATTAAGCAGGCGATGAAGCAAACGCCTTGGGGCATTGGCTCTCATACAGTGCTGCCAGTGCTTCGGCTTTGGTATCTTCATTCCAGCGCTGGGCGTAGGCTTGGCCGCGGTGGGATAGGGTGGTGCGAAGCGCGTCATCACAGAGCAGTCGGCTGACGTGTTCTGCAAAGCGGGCAGGGTGCTCATCCGCGATCAGGCAGCCCTCATCCTGTTGCAATACATCTTGGGTGCCCATGATGGCGGTTGAGACGACTGGAGTGCCCAGCGCCATGGCTTCCAGCAGCACTAAGCCTTGGGTTTCGGTTCGGGAGGCAAACACAAAGGCATCGGCTGCTCGGTAGGCATCTTGCAGCGCGCCATCCCGGGGAAGGTAGCCTAAAAAGCGAACCGCATCGGAGAGGCCTGCTTGCTGGGCCTGCTGTTTCAGTGAGGCGAGTGCCGGGCCTTCGCCGACGATGACTAGGTGAGTCTCCGGGTGCTGGTGGCGCACCTTGGGCAGCATATCGATCAGAAAACCGATGTTTTTCTCATACGCGGCACGACCTACAAACAGCAGCAGTCGACCCTGTGTTGGGAGGCCATGACGCTCGCGAAACTCTCCGCCAGCGGTTTGCGTGACGAAATGAGTGAGCGATAAACCCGTTGCGATGGTCGCGATGGGGGAGCGAACGCCATAAACGGATAGGGCAGTGGTCATGGCGGACGAAGGAGCGACGACGGCGGAGAGCTGATGGCACTGGTGCACCGAAAATCGCCGGGCGGCAAAGCGCAGGCTGCGGCGAGGCAGCCATGGCACGTAGTGGTGCAGATACTCTTCAAACAGCGTGTGGTAGGTGCCCACCACGGGTACGCCGAGCCGTTTACTCAATGCCACGCCCGCGTAGTGCGCCACAAAGGGGGTGTGAATGTGGATCAGATCAAACTCGATGGCGTGCAGCGACGGAACCAGCGCCATGATGGCCTGGTAGCGCATCATGCGGTCTTCCGGGTCACCTAATACGCCTCGTGAATCGATACGCCAAAGGCGCGGGTCTTCGTTGGCGTGATCCATATAGCGGGGGCAAATCAGATGTACTTCGTGGCCCAAGCGCTCCAGCGCCCCACGAAAGCTTTCAATCGACGTGGAAACGCCGTTCACCCGGGGGAAGTAGACGTCGGAAAGCATTAAAATCTTCATCATAAGCGGCTTAACGGCTGGCATTGTGGCCTAGTGTGGCAATGTGCCGTGACACCGCCATGACAGCCGCTGAGGCTACCACTTCTTTTCATCATCTTATGGATATGACATGCGACGTTTTTTAGTGCTGCCCACGTCTCGGGCGGGCTGGGGGCTTTTCATTGCCTTTGTGGCGCTGGTATTGGCCGGTATTTGGCCAGTGATTGGTTGGGTGAACCGGGCAACGCTGGTGATGGGACTGCCACTGCTGGTGGTGTGGAGCTACGTGATCATGTTTGCCTGCCTGGCGGTCATGCTAGTGGGCAACCGCATTGTAGAGCGAGACGACCATGAGTAGTGCCTGGCCGCTGGTCATTACGCTGTTATATGTTGCCACCGCGATGCTGATCGGCCTTCGCGCACGGGCAGGCCGTTCCATGAACAATCTTGAAGAGTGGGGCGTGGCGGGGCGCAGCATGGGGCCGGTGACGCTTTACCTGCTGATCGCGGCGGGCAGTGTGAGTGCTTACACCTTCATGGGCGCGCCGGGCTGGGCTTATTCCAAAGGCGTGGCGGTTTTTTATGTGGCGATTTATCTGGCGTACTTGGCGCTGGTGGCGTGGTATTTCGGGCCGAAGGTATGGCAGTTCGGTGAGCAGTTTGGTCATGTGACGCAGGCAAGCGCCATTGCCGACCGCTACCAAAGCCCTGCATTGGGGGCGCTGTCCGCATTGGTCATGGCGGTAGGCTCCGTGGCCTACGCGGTGCTACAAACGATTGGCTCTGCTTATATTCTTTTTGTGATGAGCGGCGGGTTGATTCCCGTTTGGCTGGGCGTACTGTTGGTGCTGGCCTGCATTGCCGTTTATCTCTACGCCAGCGGGCAGCGGGCAATTGGCCGCACCAACGCTTTCCAGGGCGTGCTGATGCTGGTGGTGGCCTGGGCGGTAGGCCTGTGGGCCATACACAGTGCCACCGGTGGGCTGAGTTTTGCGGGCGTGTTTGAACGCATCGCCGCCGAGCACCCAGAGTTTCTAACCCTCCCCGGCGCGGGGGGCGATATGAGTTTTAGCTTCTGGACCACCTCGATCATCGTCTCGATGTTCTCGTTTATGCCCCCCGTCTGGACGCAGTGGATGAGCGCCTCTTCAGCGCGGACCATTCGCCGTAGCGCGACGTGGTTACCCACCTACTACGTGGTGATTCTGCCTATGGTGGTGGTGGGCTTTATCGGTATTTTCTCGCTGCCGGAGCTGGCGCGGGCAGATACCGTGGTGCTGGCGTACGCCATGCAGCACTTGCCCGTGGTGTTAGTTGGGCTGCTGGGTGCGGGCACCTTGGCCGCCTCTATGTCCTCCAGCGAGCCGTTTATTCATTCGGTTTCCCTTTCCGTGAGTAAAGACGTGCTGCAGCCGTTGCTCAAGCTCTCGGAGGCCACCACCGCCAAGCTGGCGCGGCTTTTGATTCTGCCCATTATGTTTCTGGTGATTGCGCCGCTGGCGATTGCTGAGCCGGGAAGCCTGGTGATGATTTTGCTCGTAGGGCTTGGCTTTGCCTCGCAGGTTTTGCCCGCGTTTATTGGCATGTTCTTTTGGCCTCGCGCCTCAAGGCTGGGCGTTATGGCAGGCATTTTAGGTGGTTTTGTGGTGACCGTGGCGTTCACCACCTTATGGCGGCATCCGCTCGGCATTCATGCAGGGTTTTGGGGGCTGATGGTCAATTTGCCGCTGTTTGTGCTGGTGTCGCTAGCAACCCCAGCTACGCGTGAAGAGGTGGTCGAGCGCTTCTTTCGCATTTCAGCGCCCCGTGGTCTGACGCGTTTGGGCAAGCGGGTGTCTTAATCTGTTAACGTGCATCGTCTACGCTTAATCTAAGCGATTTAATGCACACATAAAGGGACTGTATGAGCCACGCATTGACAGGACATAACCGCCCTCAGCAGGTCATTGAGGCCATTCAACAGGCGAATGCACCGCTGAGTACGGCGCATCGGCAGGCGAAATACGCCAAAATGGCGGCCTCTCCCTATCGATTCTTTCGAGGCTCAAATCACCTTTATTGGCAAGACGTATGGCACGACTGGCGCTTTGCGCTGTTCGGCGGTTGGCCGAATACCCAAACCTGGCTTCAGGGCGATGCCCATGCCTACAATTTTGGCGCTTACGGACATCACGATGACCAAGTACGCTACGGCATGGATGACTTCGACGATGCGTTGATTGGGGATTACCAGTACGACGTGTGGCGGCTGGCGATTAGCCTAGTGCTGGATGCCCGCGAGAACGCCGAGCTGAGCCCCAAAGCTATTGATAAAGCGCTGAGCAAGCTGTTAGAAGGGTATATGGATACCCTTAGCATTCATCGTGAGGATGACGTGGCGATCCATGCGATTACGCTGGATAGCGCCAAAGACCCGCTCAAATCCTTTATGGGCAAGGTGGCCGATAAACAGAGCCGTGCGCGCATGCTGGAGAAGTGGACGACGCTAGACCCAGATAAAGGGCGTCAGTTTGCCGAGCGCCCCGGTAAGCTCGCCAATCTGCCTGCCGATGTGGCAAGCCAGCTACGGCGCATCATTGAGCAGGAGTACCAGCAAACGCTGCAGCACCCTATTAAGGAGAGCGACCCGCAGCACTTCTTCGTCAAAGACACCGCCCGGCGCTTGGATGCAGGCACTGGGTCGCTCGGCGTCGAGCGGTACTACGTGCTGATCGAAGGCGGGGCGGATCATGAACACGACGATGTGATTCTGGACATCAAAGAACAGGTGACGCCAGAAGCCTACCGCCTGATGGACAAAGCGCAGCAGCAGGCGTGGCGCAAGCTGTTTCCCAATGAAGGTATTCGCCATGCCGCGGCGTTCCATGCCATTGCGGAGCACCCGGATGCCTACCTTGGCTGGTTGACCATGAACGGCAAGGTGTTTTCGGTACGCGAGCGTTCACCGTTCAAAAAGGATTACCCCACCCATAAGCTCTCTGGCGGTAAAGCCTACTGCAAGCTGGCGCGCCAGTGGGGCGAGATTCTGGCCCGTGAACACCTGCGCGGTGCGCAGGCACTTAACCGAGGCAAAGCCGCACCGTTTGCCGACGCGGTATGCCAGCGGTTAGAAGGGCGTGAAGAGCAGTTTATCGGCGTGGTCTCAACGCTTGCTAAAGCCTACGCAGACTGTGTTGCTCAAGACTACCAAGTGTTTATGGAGCATTTTCTAGCCACCGACACGGCATCATAGGTTGAGCAGTACCGTGCCAGTGGTTTACAGCGTGACGCGCTAGCTGCTACTGGCACCACCGACAATGCCACTTCTTAAGCCGCTTTCCTGACCGGAGCGGCTTTTTAGATGATGGGACACGGTGTCTTCTGGGGAGCCTGCCATTTCACGGAACATCCCCATGGAACCCAGCAGAGCAGAAGACTCGTAAGGCACGAACACTCGCTCGCCGTCTTTCGCCATGGTGGGCAGCACTTTGATATAACTTTGGCCAAGCAGGTAACCCACTACCGTACGCTTGTTCTCCTCGCTATCGCCGATAGCGCTGAGCACCAGCTTGATGGATTCTTGCTCACCCTGGGCGCGCAGAATGGCGGACTCTTTATCGCCCTGAGCGTTTAAGATGGAGGATTCACGCTGGCCCTGGGCCATGGCAATGGCGGCCGACTTTTCACCCTCGGCTTCGGTCACCGTGGCGCGCCGCTTCCGCTCGGCGGCCATTTGCAGGCGCATGGCCGACTCGACCTCTTCCGGCATGGCGATATCCTGCACTTCCACCCGGGAAATTTTTACACCCCATTTGGAGGCAGGCTCTTCCATCGCCGCCTGAATCTCGTTGTTGACCTCTGCACGAGACTCAAACAGTTTATCCAGCTCCATTTTACCCACCACCGAGCGCAGCGTGGTTTTCGCTAATACCTCAACGGCTTGGCTCATGTTCTCGACTTCATAGACCGCCCGCTTGGGGTCGATGATTTGGTAATACAGAGCGCCATTGATGCGCACAGTGACGTTATCCGTGGTCACCACGGGCTGGCCGGGGAAATCCATCACCGTTTCGCGGCGGTCAATGCGGGTCTCATCGGAAGTAATGGCCGTGTACTCCTCGCCCATTTTGCGATAGCGCAGCATAGTGATGGCGCGGGGCTGTTCAATAAATGGAATGATGATATTAATGCCGCTCTCTAACACGCGGTGAAAAGAGCCGAGGCGTTCAATCACCATCACTTCCGACTGGCGAACGATCACCAAGCCTTTCGAGATAATCAAAATGCCAATGATGACAACAATTAGGCTAATCAATAGGCCGGGGCTAATCGGTAAATCCATTTTAAAACTCCTTGGTGTTGGGCGTATTGCGTTCACTATCGAGTGCTTCAGGTGACAATACATTCACCAGAGCGGTCGTGCCTTCAAAGTGTTTGAACACCACTTGGGTGCCTTCGGGCAGCTCTGTTTGGCCACTTTCGAGCACGCGTAGACGGTAAAAATCGCCGTTCACTTTAATCCCTGTGGCATTGTCATACTCACGAATCAGGGTGGTGTAGCGGTTACCTTTTTCTACACCGGTACCAGTGGTGCCGTAGGCAACGCCTTTGGGGGAGAAGCGTGGCCTAATCACCATCACGCCTAACGGCACCAGCACTCCCGCAAAGATGCCCATGCTGAGCAACTGCCAGGGCAGCGATAGCCCCAAAGCCGTGACGGCAGCGGTTAGCGCCGCCGCGATGCCGAGCGCCAACAGCACCATCGCGCCAGAGGTCAGTTCGGCTAGGCTCAACAGCAAGGCGAGCACCAGCCAGCTGTAAGTAGGGTTCCAGTCCATATGTACTCCATGGCTAGCGACGAAGGATGTTTACCAGAGTAACGCACTTAGCCCATCTTGACCTGTGGGCAGCCTGTAGGTTTTACACTTCGTTCAGTTTGTCCTGACAAGTGTTGATGGTTGTCACCCCAAAGTCATGCGTTCGTTCATCAGGGAGAAGTCTATGTCTCGTTATGTTGCACTGAGTGCGGTGTCTGCAAAGCCACGTGTGTTGCCGGTATTGGGCCTTTGTTTGCTGTCAGGCTTTTTAATCTCCTCGAATAGCTATGCGCACCAACACTCAGAAGAGGGGCATGGCGGCCATCAGCAGCATGGGGGAGAGCACAGCGCTGCCCATAGCGACCATCCTGCTGTCATCGCTTATCAAGCCGCGAACGACCGCATGCACAAAGATATGAACATGGCGTTTACCGGCCAACCCGACGTGGACTTTGCGCAGGGCATGATTCCTCACCATGAGGGTGCTATCGCCATGGCGGAAATCGTGCTGGAGCACGGCGAGGATGACGAGATTCGTCAACTGGCCGAGGACATTATCGCCGCTCAAGAGAGTGAAATTGCTTTCCTAAAAGAGTGGTTGCAGCGTCACGGCTATTAAGCCTGTCCGGCTCTCTGATCACTACACCCCTGCCGAATGAGTGATATTCTGCCCGCTTAAACAGCAGGTGATGAGGGAGAGCCGCGTGTCGGGCGTGATTTATTGGTTGGATATGGCGGGGGTGATTGTGTTTGCCCTGTCGGGCGTGATTTTGGCCTGCCGCTCGCGGATGGACCCGTTCGGTATGCTGGTGCTGGCGGCGGTGACGGGCATTGGGGGCGGTACGCTGCGTGATTTGGTGCTGGGCGTTAGGCCGGTGTTCTGGGTGACCGACCCGACCTACCTGTGGGTGATCTTGGCTACGGTGGGCGTGTCGCTGGTGGGGTTTCACTACATCCATCGTCTTTCCCGGGGCTTTTTGCCCGTAGCCGACGCCTTTGGGCTGGCGCTCTTTACCGTGATCGGCACGCACAAAGCGCTGCTGCTGGGTACCTCTGGCGTGGTGGCGGTACTGATGGGCATGATGACCGGCGTGGCGGGCGGCATGATTCGTGATGTGCTGGCCCAGCGGGTGCCGATGGTGCTGCGCGAAGAAATTTATGCCACCGCCGCCATGGCGGGCGGGATTGTCTATGTCGCGCTGCAGGCGCTCGAGGTGCCGCTGACATTCGCCATTGCCGCCTCATTGAGCGTGACGCTAGGCCTGCGCTTAGCGGCGATTCATTGGCACTTGGCCCTGCCGGTGTTTGCCTGGGTCACGGTGCCGCCTAAACACCAAGACGCCAACGCACCGCTGTCTACACCACAAAAGGCCAAAGAGCGCGTGCGTATGATTCGTCGGGAGCGCACGCGCCGCTAAGGCCTTGGAAAGCGCTGGGCCTCTCGCCAGCGGTCAAACCAGCGCTTGGGTTGGAGCACGCGTAGGGCCGGTTCGCTGTCGTTCAGCTCCACGCCGAGGCCCACGGCACCCAGCCGCGCATAGAGCGCGCCGTTGGCTTGGCCATCGGCTAGGGTCACATCGGAAAGCAGAAGCAGCGGCCCGCCTGTGAGTGTGAGGTCATGCAGGCGTATTTGCTCGCCGCTCACTGTGAGCAGGGCGTGCCCGTTGATGTCATGCACGTTTAAAAGCCTGCCCAGCCAGTCGCTCTCCCGGGCACGGGCGAGAAATAGCCGAACCAGCAGCCCAGTATCGCGCATGCCTAACCGTAGCTGGCTGGTGAGTTGTATCGGGTCGCCCCAGTTGAGCTGGGCTTCTTCCATGGTGAGCTGAACCCACCAGCCTGCGTCCTGAGTGCCGTCGTCGCTTCGGCGAAAAACGTTTTCCAGGCGCAGGTAGGAGTCATTGGCGACAAAGCGGCGCGTCTCGATATCGCCCTCGGTGAGCTGTAAGTGCAGCGTCACATCTCCTCTCAGGCGCTGCTCCAGTAGCGCCAGCTCGGTTTCGAAAGCGCGCAGCGTGATATCACCTTGGGCGCGTCGCCCCTCTAGCAGCCATTCGCTGGTTAGGCTGGCACTGCCGGAGAGTAGCTCAACCCCCGCATCTTCTGGCAGGTAGCGATTGTAGCGGGCAATGTCCGGCACCTCGGTGATTGGCAGCGCAACGCGGGTGGTGAAATGTTCGGGAGCGGGGGCGTCGAGTACATCATTAAAGCGGTCGGTTTGGGTGGTGAGCGCAAAGTGGCGGCCTTCCAGATGCGGGCGGTCATCATCTTGCCGACGTAGGGCGAACTGTGGAATGCCTAGCGAAAGCTGTGCTTGCTCGGGGCTATCTAGCTGGGCGGTCAGCTCGCCGCGCCCGGTGGCCAAGTAGTCGAGAAACGTCACTTCCAGCTGGTTAGCATTGACCCGCAGCCGAGTAGGGGCTTGCAGCGTGTCGTCTATAAACGCGCCCTGTAAAAAAAGCTGACCGTTGCCGGAAAGCGATACGCCGTGGGCATCCGGTAAAAACGTGTTGAGAAACCCCAGCCGCTGCACGCTGCCCTCCAGCGTGAACTGCCCGCTTGGGGTGGCGTTTTGGCGCTGGAAACGGCCTTCGCGCAGCACGAGCGTGCTCTCCAAGGTCTCGCTGGGATGTTGCGGGTCGGCCACCTGCCAGCTTAACCGCGAGCCGCTGATGTCCAGCGCTGTGCCATCCAGCGCCGCTTGGTTGATGGCCAGCGCCAGTTGCGTATCGCTCACCAACGTGCCGCTCTGCTCGCTCAGTTGCCAGCCGGTGGTTAGCGCGTTGCCAGCCAAATAAAGCTCTCCGCTCAGTTGCTCGGTCGTGAAGCGTAGCTGCCCGTGGCTGGTGGCTGAGCCGCTGTTTAACGTTAGCGGAGAAGGGCTGGGCAACACCGCCGCAAGGTAGGGTTGTAGCGCTTGAATATTGGGCAGCGTTGCTTCTTCCCAGCTCAGTTGTGCCGTGGCGCTTTGTTGTGCCTGTTCGGGGTCGAGGGGGCTTTGTGCCGCTAGCGTTAGCGCTGCGTCCGCTAGCAAGGTTCGCTCCTGATGGCGCAGCGTGGCGTCTGTGAACGCCAGCGTTGCCGCAACTTGCTCATCGGGGGAGAGCGTCGCGTCGAGGGTGCCGCTGCCTTGCGCGGTGAGCTCAAGCAGCTCTGCGCCTAGCGTGGGGGCTTGAACGGTTAGCGATGCTTCATAAGGACGCGCATCCCGCAGCGTCGCGCTCGCGGTGATACTTCCCTGGCCGGATAGCCGAATCCCTTGGCCATCAAAGGCTGATGCGAGATAGCGGTCGAGCATGTCCAGGCGCGTTACCTCGCCCGATAGCTGAAGTGAGGCGCCAGTGGGCAAGTCGAGCTGATCCAGCCGCTGGTTGGGGATGTGTGTAGAGAGTGCGAGCCGCGTGTTGGTGGCGTAGGGGTGCGTGTCGGCTAGCGTGACGTCCTCCAGCTGAGTAGCGAAGCGCAGTTGCCCCTCTTCCACGGC
This sequence comes from Halomonas sp. SIMBA_159, assembly GCF_046536035.1. Taxonomy (NCBI): domain Bacteria; kingdom Pseudomonadati; phylum Pseudomonadota; class Gammaproteobacteria; order Oceanospirillales; family Halomonadaceae; genus Halomonas; species Halomonas sp. SIMBA_159. The sequence goes on along the minus strand of NZ_JAWJBT010000003.1, from coordinate 67,877 downwards.
GAGCCTGACGCGCCCCTGACCCGTGGCGGTATGCGGCGGCGGTGTTTCATCCGCTACCAGCCAGCGGCGCGTGTTGTCGGTACCTTTCAAGCGCTGCTCATCGATAGAGAGCGCAAGCCTTGTGGCCGCTAATGTGAGCTCGCTGCCCGGCTTTAGTTGGCCCTCAACAAGCGCTAGTTCACCTTCCAATACGCCGTTGCCTGCCAAGCTCAACCAGGACAGCGCCTCTAGGTAGGGCATGAACACATCCCAAGCATCCGCTTGAGCCGTGATGGCAAGCTGGGCGGTGAGGGCATTGAGCAGCGCCTCGGTTAACGCATCGCTACTTTGCTGGGTAGACAGTGAGTCCAGCGATGCCGTACTGCGTAGCTGAATGTCCTGCACCAGCGTGGTTTGATCGCTCAAGCGGACGAGGCGGCCCTGGGTAATATCCAAACCTACATAAGGCACGGTAAGGGTCTCTTGGCTGAACTGGGTATCCTCGACCTTCAGCTGGCCCTCTGCCTCCAGGGCAATGTCCCCGACGGTAAAGCGGCGAATGCCGCTCGCTTCCAGTGCTTGGATATGTAGCTCTCCGCGCAGCAGGGCGAGCAGCGATAGCGACAGCGTGGCTTGCCGGGCTTCGACAGTAATCGGTAGCGCCTCGTCTTCCCGGGCTAGGTAGAGGTTGTCGACCTCCCAGCGCCCTGGGTGAAGGCTCTGGGCGTTAGACCAGCGTACCTCGACCCCTTCGATGGTGGAGATTCGTTGCGGTAGCCACTGGCTGTTGAGTAGCCAGTAGCCGCCAATCAGCCAAATCAGCACAAGCGCTAGCGCGCCAAACAGCAGGGCGATGAGAAGGCGAAAACGGCGTGGAGTAGCGGGCGTGTCACTCGTCATACGGGCTTCCTAGCAGATGACTCCTGTTGGCGCGTGTTTTATGGCATTATGCGCGACGTGGGGCAGTTATGGGTTTTCGATTTCAACGCTAGGCAGGCAGCAAAGCCATGTTCAAGGATTTTTACGCGCAGCGCGGAGAGTATGTAGTGATCTCCGCTGAGCAGGCCAGCCGCTTCGCTAAAGGTGTGGCCGGCGATTACAACCCAATTCACAATCCGGATGCGCGGCGTTTCTGCGTACCCGGCGACCTGCTATTTACGCTGGTGCTGGTGAAGTTTGGGCTGTCGCGACAAATGGAATTTCGCTTCACCAATATGGTGGGTGCTGATACACCGCTCATGTTTAATGAAGCCGATAATGGCGATATTCATGTCTGTGATGACAACGGTAAGTGCTACTTGCAGGTGGTGCGTAGCGGTGACATTACCCGAGATGAAACGGTGGTAGAAGGGTTTGCCCGCTGCTACGTGGCATTCTCGGGTAAGAATTTCCCGCATTATTTGAAGCCATTGATGGAGCAGCACCGGGTGATGTTCAACCCTAAACGCCCGCTGGTGATCTACGACAGCATGGGCTTCTGCTTAGAGCGTTTAGACGGCTTTTCGCCCAACTTGGCGCTGACGGAATCGTCACTGGACGTGCAGGGTAAACGTGCCGATGCGCTGCTGGAGTTTTCGATTGAATCCGCTGGAGAAGCAGTGGGTGTAGGTTCCAAAAAGCTTGTAGTGAGCGGGCTGTGCGACTACGACGATGTTGAAATGGCCGCGATTGTGGATGAGTTTTACCGCTTAAAAGCGGCCTACGAAGCTGCCTAAGGTAGCGGTCGCTCCTTGACCATCGCCGTGCTGCGTTAGCGCAATGGCGGGTGCCATAAACGCAATTGCTAAGGTATTCTCAAAGCCGACTAATTAAAAAAACACCCAAAGCGCCGCAGGGCGCTTTGGCTGGACAACGAGGCTTTGCATGAACCGAATGAAAACGCTGACGCTTGCCTGCGCAGCCGCCGCCCTGGCCGTTTCTTCTATTAGCGCACAGGCGCGTGATTTCCGTTTGGGGCTGATTACCCCCGCCCAGCACCTGTGGTCCACCGAAGCTGAAGCGTTCGCGCAAACACTCAATGAGCGCTCAGGCGGTGAGCACAGCGTCAGCGTGTTTCCTGCTCAGCAGTTAGGTAATGAAGCGCAGATGGTGCAACAGCTGCAAACCGGTGCACTGGACATGGCTTTTCTCACGATTGCCGAAATCTCCAACCGAATTCCTGATTTTGGCGCGCTCTACGCTCCATACCTGGTGGACGACGTCAATCACGCGGCGCGCCTGTTGCGCTCCGATGCCGCTGGAGAACTACTCGATTTGATGCCGGAAGGTGTGGGCCTTGTTGGAGTAGGTTACGGCATGGTGGGCATGCGCCAAGTATTGAGCCTTAGCCCCATTGAAAGCGCTGAAGATCTGCAGGGCCAGCGGCTGCGTATTACGCCCTTCGAGCCGATCCGCGACTTCTACACCGCTACTGGTGCTGCCCCTGCGCCCATGCCGCTGCTGGAAGTGTACGATGCCCTCGCCAATGGGCAGGTTGATGCCATTGATATGGATTTCGACTCGATTCTGATTTTGAAATTCTACGAGCAGGCGAACAACCTGCTGATTTCCAACCATATGATGTTCCCGATGGTGGGGGTGGTGTCTGGGCGCGTCTGGCGCGAGCTCTCTGAAGAGGACCGTGAGCTGATTGATACCGCCATGTCCGAACACCTGGAGAACGTATTGACGGGTTTTGAGGAGATGGACGCCGCTCAGGAAGAGGAAATTCGTGGGTTGGACATCAATATTGTCGAAGCCGATGCCGAGTTCTTTTCTGAGGCGATTGCCGAGTGGGAAAGTATTTGGGCACCTAAAGCTCCCATGTTGGAAACCCTGCGCGCCGAGGCTGACCGCCTGCGCGCCGAGTAATCCTTAACGTCAAACAAGCCGCTGATAAAGGCCTTTAATCATCATGTTGCAACGCCTGTCCAAAGGGCTTGCCCGTTGTGAAGAGATCACCGCCGCTGCCTTGGCAGCGGCGGTGACGTGTTTAATCCTCACAAATATCGCCTTTCGCGCGCTGGGCAGCCCGCTTTACTGGGTCAGTGAACTGGCGATTTACGCCATGATCTGGATGACGTTTTTGATTGCCGGGGCGGTGCTGAAACGCCGCCAGGGCATCGCGGTGACGCTTTTGAGCGACCTACTGCCACCCACGGGGCGTCACTTGGTGGGCGTGATGGTGGATGCTATCGTGCTGCTGTTTGCGCTACTACTGGTATGGCTCTGCTGGCGCTGGTACCAGCCGCTGACGCTGGCCCAAACCGGTTTCGACACCCGGGCGTTTCAGGGGCAAACGTTTAATTTTATCTATGCGGAAAACACTTCCACGCTGGGGATTAAAAAATTCTGGGCGTGGCTGATTGTGCCCTGGTTTGCGCTCTCGCTGAGCCTGCATGGCGTCGCCAATTTGCTGCAGTCGCTTAAGGCGCTTAGGGGGCAGTTATGACCGTTGTGGTGTTCTTACTGCTTCTGCTAGGGGCGGTGCCCATTGCGCTGGTGCTAGCACTTACGGCGATGTGGTACATCCAGGCTTCTGGTAATACGGTGCTGTTTGATTCTTACCCGCAGCAGCTGTTCAGCGCTATTGAAAGCTACGGCCTGCTAGCGATTCCGCTGTTCATGCTGGCCGGTGAGTTGATGAACGAGGGCGGGCTGACCAAACGCTTGATTGCTCTTGCGCGCATTCTGGTGGGTGGGTTTCGCGGCGGCTTGGCTTATATCAACCTAGTCGCCAATATGATGATGGCGGCAATTATTGGCTCGGCGGCCTCGCAAATCGCCATTATGTCCCGCGCCATGGTGCCTGCCATGGAGGAGGAGGGGTACGACACGCCTTACAGTGCGGCGATTACCGCCGCTGGCGGGCTGTTATCGCCGATTATTCCGCCCTCTATGCTGTTTGTGCTGTTTGGGGTCATGGCTCAGGTGCCCATTGCGGAGATGTTTATCGCCGGGCTACTGCCGGGGCTATTGCTGGGGGCGAGCTTTTTCGTGGTTATCGCCCTCGTTGGGCTGGTGCAGCAATACCCGAAAGGGGAGTGGCCCAGCCGTCAACAGGCGCTGCACGATGCGCTATGGGGCATGCCCGCGCTGCTGATTCCGGTGATTATCATCGGCGGTATTTTGCTCGGCATCGCGACGCCAACGGAGTCGGCGGCGCTGGCCTCGCTGGCGGCGCTGTTAATGGGACGCTTTGTGTACGGCGATCTGCGTTTTCAGCAGCTACCCCAAGTGCTTACCCGCACGGCGATTAATGCCGGGCTGGTGATTATGCTGATTGCTGCGGCAGGCGTCTTTGGCTGGGTAGTGATCTACGAGCAGCTACCGCAAATGGCCGCTGCGTGGATTGCCGAGCTCACCAGCGACCCCTTCGTATTCTTACTGCTGGTGATTGCGGCACTATTGCTGGTAGGCATGGTGATAGATGGCATTGCGGCATTAATTCTGGTGGTGCCTATTTTAATGCCGATTGCTCAAAGCCAGTTTGCGATTAGCCCTTACCAGTTTGGCGTGGTGGTTTGCTTGACCCTGGTGATGGGGTTACTCACACCGCCGGTAGGCGCGGGGCTGTTTATCGCTTCCTCCATGACCGGTGCGCCGCCGCTAAAAATCTTCCGAGCACTACTGCCTTTCTTGTTGGCTACTCTGGTCACACTGGTACTGCTGGCATGGCTGCCATGGTTAACCAACGGACTTATTCAGCGCTGAAGACAGCTTTGAAGACAGCTTTGAAGACAGCACTTAAGACAGCTCTGAAGATATGCCCGCGCGGCCTAGACCCTAGGCCGCACTGTGGTCGGTGAGCGGCATGACATCCACTTCCACTTCAAGCTGGTGTTCGCCGCCACCATTCATCACACCCTTGAGCGGCGCTACGTCGGCGTAATCTCGGCCCCAGGCCAGCACCGGATGCTGCTCCCCCGCCACTGTTCCGTTGGTGGGGTCTAGCGCGAGCCAGCCCCAATCGGGAATCCATGCGGCGAGCCACGCGTGGGAGGCATCAGCACCGATCAAGCGGGGTTGGCCTGGGGGTGGTTGGGTTTCCAAATACCCACTGACATAGCGGGCGGGCAATCCAACCGAGCGCAATGCGCCAATGGCTAAGTGGGCAAAGTCTTGGCATACGCCTCGCCGGTTCGCGAGTACTTCGCTTAATGGCGTGGCCAGAGTGGTGAAGCTGGGGTCGTATTCAAAGGTGCCGTAGATCAACTGATTAAGCGCTAACGCCGCCTCGACCAGCGGGCGGCCTGGCGTAAAGCAGCTGCGGGCAAACTCCGCCAGCTCATCGTTGCGGCGTATAAACGGGGAGTCCAACCGATAAAGCTGCATGTCGAAGCGGCTGTCGGCGCGTAGCTGCTCGGCGACGCTCTCCCACGCGGGAGACGTCTGGGGTAACGGCCCCAACGGCTGAGTATTGAGCGGCGTTACCACGGTGACGTCGAGGGTTTGGTGAACGTCCTCCATGGCGAAATAGAGCACCCGATTGCCAAACACGTCGCGGCGTTCCGACTGTACTTGGGGCATCGGGCTGATGGTTAGCTCTGAGGCACCACACTGCTGGTGCTGAGTTTTACGCGGCAGCACCCGCGCCTCGCTATGGCACAGCGTAACCGGGGCGCTGTAGTGATAGCGTGTGGTGTGCCGCAAGGTGTAGTTCATTCGTCGGGCTCCATGCTGACAAGTTGGCGCGGCCGTTCTACGTGGCTAAAGTGGCTATGGCTAATGGCATCAGACAACGCGTTGAGCGGAGCAATTAGCTCATCCAGCAGTTGCTCTAGCGCCTCCTGGGCATCGGGGGTGTCGGCGAGATGGCTAAGACGGTCAATATCAGCCAAATGCAGCGCCGCGTTGGCTTGTATCAATAGCCGCCGCTCCGCGTTGCGATAGGGCGATGAGCTGCCGGGCAGCCTGTCCATTTGCCGCTCTAGGCGCTTGAGCATATAGCCCACTGAGCGTGGGTTAGTCTCATCGAATAGCAGCAGGTCCAAAATCGCTTCTGGGTGCAGCTCGCTACGATAGCGCCTGCGATAGGCGGTGAAGTTATCTGTTGTCGCCAACACCACTTCCCAAAGCGCCAACCCCGGTGAATGGGGGGCATTTAAAGTGAGTTTGAGTAGCGACAGCAGCCCTAATACACGGTCCAGGAAGCGGCCAATATCCATAAACCGCCAACCGTAGTGGTGGGGCATGGTTTCATTGCACAGCCCAAAGAACGCGGCAATTTGCGCTGACAGCCCTTCGCAGGCGCGGCGGGCAGCGCTGGCCCCTAGGCTTGGGTTAAAGGTATCTACCCGCTGGCGCAATTGGTGCACCACTCGCCAGGAGTCGTCGCCTAAATGGTCGCGGACGCTTCTCGCATTGCGCAGCAGGTGGGCAAACATGGGCTGCAACGCCAGCGGCTCACGTTCGCCAAACTGCGCTAGCAGCGCGGTGCGTTTTTGCGCAAACCCAATCAGCGGCGGTTTCGCACCTTCACCGTCATGGTTGAGCGTGGTGATCTCTAGCGCTAACAGCAGCTCGTCCAGCAGCTGGTCGGCAATCTCGTCCTGGTCATACTCCATTAGCCGCATCAGCGCTTCGCGCAGCAAGCGTGCGCGGGCGTCTAAGCGTTCGCCGTAGCGGCCTAACCAGAACAGGCTTTCGGCAACGCGGCTGGGTAGGTCGGTGCCATCCCGCGTGGCGACCACCGGGCCACGGGCTTGGCGCAGTTGGCTAACGTGGGGCTGCGGCGTATTCGCTGTGACCCACACATCTTTTACGACCGGGCTGAGTAGTGAGGGTGAGCCGGGTGTGCCCACCCAGGCTAAACCACCCGGCATAACGTGATAGTCGCGGGGCTGCTGGCTGCGCGTGGCCACGCTGCTCGGTGCCCGAGATACGAAACAGCGCAAGTTAAGCGTGGCTGGTGAGAGCCGCTGCATCTGGTGATCAAAAATAGGCGCTGTCGCAGGCTGGGTGCGAGCATCGGCGTTGGGAAGCAGTAGCTCTTCACCCAGCAGGTGCTGACACAAAGCTGGCAGGTAATCGGCCAGCTCAGGTAGCTCTAAAACGCCCACGCCCAGGGCGTTAGACATCGCAACGCCGCTGGCGCGGGCCGCTTGTAATAGCCCAGGCACGCCTAGCTGAGAATCGCCGCGCAACTCTAGCGGGTCGCAATAAGCGTCGTCACAGTGGCGAAGCACCACGTCCACCGGCTGCAGGCCGCCTAACGTGCGCAGCCATAGCTGGCTATCACGCACGACCATATCTTGGCCTTCGGCTAGGTCGATGTTCAGATAGTTGGCAAGGTAGGCATGCTCAAAATAACGTGGACTACCGGGGCCAGGGGTGAGCAACACCACGGTGGGGTTATCGCGATGCTGGTAAGCCAGCGCAGTCAGCGTGCGATGATACTTATCTAAAAAGCCTGCCAGACGTTTTAGCGGCGCATTGCGGTACATCTCAGGCAGTGCCCGCGCCATCAAAATTCGGTTTTCAAGCGCAAAGCCGGTCCCGGAAGGCGCTTGTAAACGGTCACCTATCACGCGCCATTGGCCTTCGGCATTTTGAATGACATCAATGCCGTGAAAACTAATCGCTGGCCGGTCGCTGGGCTGGGAGCCGTGGCAGGGCAATAAAAAATGGGGAGAGGCGAGGATGGCTTGGGTCGGGAGTAAGCCTGCATCAAACAGCGTACGCGCCCCGTAAATATCGTCGTAAAGCGCATTAAAGAGGCGTGTGCGCTGAGTTAAGCCTACTTCTAGCGCTTGCCACTGCAATTGATCGATCACCCAAGGCAGCGGGTCTAGCCGCCATGAACGCCCTTGGGTGTCGTCATGCATATTGAAAATCACACCGTTTTCCGCCAGCAGGCGCTGAATTTCTTCATGCTGCTGGTGACGGCCATCCGAACCCAGCGCCTCTAAGGCGCTGAGTAGGCTTTGCCAGCCAGGGCGTAACTGCCCCTGCCGGTCAAGCATGGCATCAAACGTGCCGGGCTGTCCCTTGCCTAGCTGATTCAAGTAGTCCTCAACGAGTCCGGCGGTGCCGAACTCGAGCAGTGAGGGAGAGACAGGGGCGGTCATGATCCTTGTTGTCCTAAGCAGGTAAGGGGCGGATTATCCTGCAGCTAGCGCTGATAAGAAAGCATTAGACACGCCATTAGCGTGGGCTCCAGCGAAGATCCAGCGTACAGGGCAACTCAAGGCTCTGTATTTCCGGCATCGGCGCTTGGTAGCCGTGGCCATGGCCGCTGTCGCTAAAGCGGCCTAAACGCCGCGCTTCCGCTTCAAACGCATTCACTGGGAAGGTATCAAAACCTCGTCCGGTGGGGTGCGACACATAATAGGTGCAGCCCGCCACAGAGCGTTGGTTCCAGGTATCGATCACATCAAACACCAGCGGCGCATGAACAGGAATTTGCGGGTGCAGCGCGGAGGGCGGCTGCCAAGCGCGGTAACGCACGCCCGCCACGGCTTCCCCGTTGCGGCCAGTGGGCGTCAACGGGATTTGGCGTCCGTTACAGGTCACCACATAGCGTTCGCCGCTCATGCCGTTCACTTTGACTTCTAAGCGCTCAACCGATGAATCGACATAGCGCGCGGTGCCGCCCGCAGCGGCTTCTTCGCCCAGCACGTGCCATGGCTCAATCGCTTGACGCAGCTCGATATTGAGCATTGGCGTATGCAAGCGCCCGTGCACAGGGAAGCGGAACTCCAGGAAGGGCGCGAACCAGTCGAGTTCAAAGTCAAAGCCGTGGTGGCCCAGGTCGCTTAATACGTCGTTCAGGTCTTCCCACAAATAGTGCGGCAGCATCCAGCGGTCTTGCAGTGCGCTGCCCCAGCGCACGGGCTTGGCGCGATAAGGCGTTTTCCAGCAGCGAGCCACCAACGCACGGATCAGCAGCATCTGCATCAGGCCCAAGCGTGCATGGGGCGGCATCTCGAAGCCGCGCAGTTCTAGAAGCCCCAAGCGGCCGCTGTCGCTATCCGGTGAGTAGAGTTTATCGATACAGAATTCAGCGCGGTGCGTGTTGCCGGTTAAGTCAGTGAGCAGGTGACGCAGCAAACGGTCGACCAGCCACGGTTGCACAACCTCGCCTTCGGGCATCTGCTGAAGGGCAATTTCCAGCTCATACAGCGCTTCATGGCGCGCCTCGTCCACCCTGGGGGCCTGGCTGGTGGGGCCAATAAACAGCCCAGAAAACAGGTACGAAAGGCTCGGGTGGTGCTGCCAGTAGGTGACGAGACTGGCGAGTAAGTCCGGGCGGCGTAAAAACGGGGAGTCATCCGGCGTAATGCCGCCAAGGGTCACATGGTTACCACCACCGGTGCCGGTGTGGCGACCATCGAGCATAAACTTCTCGGTGCCCAGGCGTGCTTGGCGCGCTTCGTCGTAGAGCCGTTCGGTTTGCGCTACCAGGGTTTGCCAGCTTGCGGCAGGCATGATGTTGACTTCAATAACGCCTGGGTCTGGGGTGACTTGGAAGCTTTCAAGGCGCGGGTCGCGGGGCGGGGCATAGCCCTCAATCATGACCGGGCAGCCCAGCGTGCGGGCGCACTCCTCGATGCTGCTGAGCAGGTCGAGATAGTGCTCCAGCTGGGTTAGCGGCGGCAGGAAAATATGCAGTCGACCCTCGCGCGGCTCAATACACAGGCTGGTGTGAATAATCTTATGTTCGCGGTCGTTCTCGGCGCTAGGTTGCTGCTGAACCGCTTCCCCTTCGGGGTGGCTGTGGCTTGGATGCAGGCTTTGGCCAAGGCGTTCAGCGCCGGTAAGCCGGTGCTGCTCGGCGTTACGGCGCGCTACTTCGCCATGAATGTCTCCCAGTACCGGGCGTGGGGCAAACAGCGATTGCGGCTGGGGCTGCTCTTCCGGGTCGGCCCAGGGCAGCGCGGAAAGCGGCAGACGCAGACCCATCGGCGAGTCGCCGGGCACCAGGAAAAGGTGGTCGCGCTTTAACGGCCAGCGCCCGCTTTCCCATCGGTGAGACTGAGCGATAGAGTGGCGCAAAGGTAGCGCATAACCTACCACTGCCCCTAAATCTTGCTCCAGCAGGCGGGCAAGGCGACGGCGTTCAGCGTCATCTTTTAAGTCGGTGTCTCGTGGGTCAACGCTCACCGGCAGCGTTTGTTCTTTCCACAGGTAGTAGTAGGCATCTTCGAAGGCAGGAATCCAGTGGCGCTCGGCAATACCTAGGTGCTTGCTAAGCGCACGGGTAAAACGCTGCGCCATCGCATCATCGACGGCCACAGAGGGCGCGCCTTCCATACAGGCAAGCCACGTCGGGTCGCGCCACAGCGGTACGCCATCTTTACGCCAGTAGCAGGCCAGCGCCCAGCGTGGCAGCGGCTCGCCGGGATACCATTTACCTTGCTGCTGTTGGATGACGCTGCCCGGTGCGTAGGCGGCCTGAAGCCGTGTCAGCAGCGCTTCAGCACGTTCGCGCTTATGTTCACCCAGCGCTTCAGTGTTCCACTGGGGGCTTTCCATATCATCGATGGAAACAAACGTAGGCTCGCCGCCCATGGTGAGGCGAACATCTTGCTCGTTGAGCTCGCGATCCACTTGGTCGCCTAGCTTAAGAATTTTTTCCCACTGTTGGTCGCTGTACGGCTTGGTGACACGCGGGTCTTCATGGATGCGCTCAACGCGCATTTCCACATCAAACTCCACCTCGCACTTATCAGAAAAACCAGTGATGGCCGCAGCGCTGCCGGTGGTGGGCGTGGCGGCTAGTGGGATATGCCCTTCACCGGCAAAGAGGCCGGAGGTGGGATCAAGGCCAACCCAGCCTGCACCAGGTAGGAACACTTCGGTCCAGGCGTGTAGGTCGGTGAAGTCCACCTCGGTGCCGCTGGGGCCATCGAGCGCTTTCACATCCGGCGTTAGCTGAATCAGGTAACCCGATACAAACCGGGCGGCTAGCCCTAAGTGGCGCAGAATCTGAACCATCAGCCAAGCGCTGTCACGGCACGAGCCGCTGGCGAGCGTTAGCGTTTCCTCACAGCTTTGTACGCCAGGCTCCATACGTACCAAATAGCTAATGTCGTGATGCAGGCGCTGGTTCAACGCGACTAAAAAATCCACGCTGGTGGTTGGCTCAAGCGACACCTCTTTCAGCCACTCTTTTAAGCGGGGGCCTGCTTCGGTGACTTCCAGATAAGGTCCTAGTTCTTTGCTTAGGTCGTCTGGGTAGGCAAAAGGGATTTTCTGCGCGACATCGTCTAAAAAGAAATCAAACGGGTTGATCACCGTCATGGGGGCGATTAGCTCGACGGCAATCGTGAGCTCTTTACGCGGCTCGGGAAATACCACGCGGGCATTAAAGTTACCGAAAGGGTCCTGCTGCCAATTTAAAAAATGATCATCGCCTGAAATATTAAGCGAGTAGGCGTCAATGTGGGTACGGCAGTGAGGGGCGGGGCGTAAACGAATGACATGAGGAGAAAGTTTAACCGGGCGGTCAAATTGATAAGTTGTACGGTGATACAAGGCAACGCGAATGGTCATGAGCCACCCTCAAAAAAAGTCAAAAGTAACCGAGCTGATGAACAGTAGGGCGTCGGTTAAGAAGATAAGTAACCAGAAGTATCGTTGGAGTTGAACTTTTTTGCAGCTGCAATATGAATAAAGACGTTTAAAGAGTGTGGAAAATTGTCATCGCACCAAAAAAGTTAGTTTCGATGCACTTTTTTGGTGCTTATTCGATTTTTTGGTTACTAAAAAGTGCACTTTAAATGCCTCAAGGCATAAAAAAAGGATGAAGTAACGCATAATCCATTGTCTTGCAGAGCCAAAAGGTGATTGAGCGTTGAAATAGCGGGGAATATGGTACGAGTTTTGCGTGTTTATATAGTCAGGTTGCTACGTACATTGCACGCGGCAGGCCTACACTATTGAATTAAGGAAGTTGCCGCTTCCACCCTAGCGCCAGGAGAGCGCCCATGAGCCAAGTAGATTGGAATAACTATGCGTGCCGTGATTTTTACGACGAGCTGTTAGCGGCACCGGGCAAGCCACGTGCCTCCGCAGATGAGTTGTGTAACATGCTGGCTCATTTTAGCGCTGAAGAGTTAGCCGAGCGTAAAACAGCAGCTGAAATCGCTATTCGAACGATGGGTATTACGTTTACCGTCTATTCAGAAGGGGCCATGATTGACCGAGCGTGGCCGTTCGATATTGTACCAAGAATTATACCGGCCAATGAGTGGCGTAAAACAGAGGCCGGTTTAAAGCAGCGCGTTCAAGCGCTAAATTTGTTTATTGATGATCTCTACCACGATCAAAAAGTCATTAAAGATAAAGTATTACCGGCTGAAGTACTGGCCCAGTCGGTAAATTTTCGTCCTCAGTGTGTTGGCGTCAATCCACCTCATGGCGTATGGGCGCATATTTGTGGTTCTGATTTAGTGCGCGGTGGCGATGGCACTCTCTATGTCCTAGAAGATAACTTGCGGATTCCCTCCGGTGTTTCTTACATGCTGGAAAACCGCAACGTTACCAAACGCGTGCTGCCGGAGCTCTTTGCCTCGGGCAAGATTTTGCCGGTGGATGATTATGTTGCCCAGCTTTATGACATGCTGGCGGCGATGTCGCCTCGCCCAGGGGACGACCCGCAAGTCGTTGTACTCACACCAGGAATTTATAACTCAGCCTATTTTGAGCACGCCTATCTTGCCCAACAAATGGGTGTTGAGCTGGTGCAAGGCAGCGACCTACTGGTCGATGACGATGACGTTGTTTATATGCGAACCGTAGAAGGCTTGCGCCGCGTCGACGTGATTTATCGCCGGGTCGATGATGAGTTTTTAGACCCTGAGGCGTTTAACCCGCACTCGATGTTGGGGGTGCCAGGTTTGATGCGCTCTTGGCGAGCGGGCAAGGTCGCGCTGGCGAATGCGCCTGGGGCAGGCGTTGCCGATGACAAAGTGGTGTACGCGTTTGTACCTGACATCATCCGCTACTATCTCGACCAGGAACCGCTGCTGCCTAACGTACCCAGCTACCTGTGTATGTTTGAAGATGACCGTAAGTATGTGCTGGATCACTTAGACGAGCTGGTTGTAAAGCCCGCCAATGAGTCTGGCGGCTATGGCATGTTGATTGGCCCGCGCTCTACCAAAGAGACGCGTGATGAGTTTGCCCGTTTAATTAAAGCGAATCCACGTAACTATATGGCTCAACCTACGCTGGCACTTTCTACTACGCCAACGCTTGCCAACGGCTTGCCGCAGCCACGTCACGTTGACCTTCGTCCGTTTATTTTGTCTGGCCCGGAAACCCATGTCACCACCGGTGGGCTCACTCGCGTTGCCCTCGTGGAGGGCTCGCTGGTCGTGAACTCTTCCCAGGGGGGCGGCAGCAAAGATACGTGGATCGTCGAAACCGATGAGAACGCGGCGGGTGCCGCTGAGCAGAAAGGAGCCTAGCGCCATGCTGTCACGCGTAGCAGAAAATCTCTACTGGATGGCACGCTATATTGAGCGTGCCGAAGACACCGCGCGGCTGTTAAGCGTTAATAGCCATTTGATGCTTGATTTGCCCCGCCATTTGCCGCTCGGCTGGGCACCGCTCATTGAAATGACCGGCACGCTGGAAGCGTTTAATGCCAGCCACACCAGCTTTGATGAGCGCAGCGTTGTGCATTTTTTATGTGCCGACGCGCAAAATGGCAGCTCCATTCTTTCGGCGCTTGCCAGTGCGCGGGAAAATCTACGTACCACGCGGGACGTGGTGCCCCGAGAAATTTGGGAAGAGGTGAACCAGCTCTATCTTAGCGTGGCGGATCATGCGGAAAATGGGGTCAGTCCACGGCGTCGAGATGCGTTTTTGAAGAACGTTATTCGTGGCTGCCAGACGCTGACGGGCTTGATCGAAGGCACGCTGAGCCATGGCCCGGCGCGCACGTTTATCAAGCTGGGCCGCCAGCTGGAGCGCGCCGATATGACCACGCGGATTGTCGATGTTCGCTCGGCCAGCCTATTGCCGCAAAACCCTGAAGAGCTGTTGCCGTTTGAAAACTTGCAGTGGATGAGCGTGCTTAAATCGCTCACGGCGTATCAGATGTATCGTCAGCAGGTACGTTTGCGAGTACGTGGCCCGGATGTATTGCGCTTTTTGCTCCAAGACCCGCATTTGCCACGTTCGATTGCCTGTAGCTTAGAAACCCTTGGGCATGAACTACAGCTATTGCCCCGCCAAGACCGCGTGGCGGCAACGGTGTCTCTGGTGCGAGCTGACGTTGTAGATGCAGACATTCAGGCGTTGGCGCATTCACCAAGCAAGCTGCATGCGTTTGTGGATGAGCTGCAAATTGGTTTTGCGGCGATTCACGACACGCTGAGCGCCACCTATTTTGTGAATGCCGACAATGTACCCCGAGTGACCCAGCGGCAAAGCCAAAGCCACTCAGGAGATCAAGATAACGACTAATTAAGCTGGGAGCTGGCGCTGGCGTTTTGGATCAATTGATGCAGATACGCCAGCTTCTCTCTTACCTCCGGAGCAATCACGCCTGGGGCTAAATCCAGTAGTCCCATATCTCGATTTAGCTCGTTTACCGCCATGCCTACCTGATGAAAAGCCCGCAGCATGCTATCCAGCGTGCCATCATATTCTGCGCGGGATAACCCCATATGCAGCGCCGTATCTAACACGGCCACCATGTCGAGATAGAACGCAAACGTCTCTGCGAAGTCTTCCCACGGATGCATGGAGGCGTAGGCAGAAATAAAGCGTGTCGGCCAATCGGCTGGCGCTCCTTGTTGATAATACTGCTCTAGCGCATCGCTGTAGGTGGGGTTGTTGTGATCGCCAAAGACACGGCCGCTAGCGGCTTCATCCTGATCTTTAACGAGAAGATCCCAGTAGTAGTGGCCCACCTCGTGGCGAAAATGGCCTATCAGCGTACGATGGGACTCGTTCATATCGACCCGTAGGCGTTCACGCTCAACGTCATCGGCCTCTTTGACATTGATGGTGATATGCCCATTGGCATGGCCGGTGTATACCTTCTCTTGGCTTGCTGTGGAGCGCCACAGCCCCTGGTCGGGGAGTGCATCGGCCATAAAGGAGAAGCTGAGCGGCACGCGGATAGACTCACCTTTAATGCCGTGGGGGAGTTTAAGCAGATCCAGGGTGTGAAACAGACGCCGTTTGGCCCCTTCCAGCGCTGCCCAGCGCTCACGGTTACCCTCAATATCCAGGTCGGGGATCACATCGTTGTAGCGGCAGCAGTCGCACAGCGTGTCCGCGTGGCCCTCTGCCATCACCACCATCCGATTACACACATTCTCGACGGCGTAGTTGTGGCATTTCATCAGCGCGGTACCGCAGCTTTCGTGGCTGCATTGGTAGCCACCGTTATCTAGCGGCTCCAGCGCGACAATGTTGCTACAGGCAGGGCACCAGCCAACCTCAGACTCGCAGGCCAAGCAGTGAGTGTTTTCAAAAAACAGCGGATTACCGCAGCGGCAGCTAAACGTCTGCATGGATGCCTCCTTGTGTGATCACCACAGCGCATCTCACGAGGGTGAGTGCTGATACGCAACTGTCTCAGCATAGCGAGGCCGCCGCCGAGAGTGAAAGGCAAATCTTATTCGGTCGCCGGATTTATCTTTATCCAGAGGCTAATTGACGTTTACGTCAACTTGCTGATATACCCTACAGGCTCCCTAATAAATTCCATAACAAGCAAATTCCATAACAAACATAACCATGAGGAAAAGTGTCATGTCCGTTCGCGAAATACCGATGTATATCGATGGCCAGCCGGTGATGTCAGCAAGCCAGGAGTGGCGAGATGTGGTTAACCCGGCGACCCAAGAGGTCGTGGCTCGCGTTCCTTTCTGTACCTCAGAGGAAGTTGAGCGTGCCATTGCCAGTGCTAAAACAGCCTTTAAAGAGTGGCGTAAGGTACCGCTGGGTAAACGCATGCGCATCATGCTCAAGCTACAGGCGCTGATTCGTGAGCACACGGGGGAGCTGGCGGCGTTAATTACCGAAGAGCACGGCAAAACCCTACCTGATGCGGAAGGTGAAGTAGGGCGCGGCTTGGAAGTGGTAGAGCACGCGTGCTCGATTACCTCGCTGCAGCTAGGCGAGCTGGCGGAAAACGCGGCGAATGAAGTAGACGTATATACCATGCATCAGCCGCTGGGGGTAGGAGCCGGTATTACCGCGTTTAACTTCCCGATTATGCTGCCCTGTTTTATGTTCCCGCTGGCCATTGCCACGGGTAATACCTTCGTGCTTAAGCCCTCCGAGCAAGATCCAAGTTCCACCATGCGCTTGGTGGAGCTAGCCCATGAGGCGGGGCTGCCTGCCGGTGTTTTGAACGTGGTGCACGGTGGCCCCGATGTGGCGAATCAAATTGCGGACCATCAAGACATCAAAGCGCTGTCGTTTATTGGCTCCACACACGTAGGTTCGCTGCTGTATAACCGCGCCGCCGCCGCAGGCAAGCGTATGCAGGCGATGATGGGCGCCAAAAACCACTGCGTTGTTATGCCGGATGCCAACCGCAGCCAAGCCATTGATAGCCTGCTGGGCTCTGCCTTTGGTGCCGCCGGGCAGCGCTGCATGGCGAACTCGGTAGTGGTGCTGGTGGGTGAAGCTCGCGAGTGGATCAAAGATATCGAAGCCGGGGCGCGCGGTATGACTGTAGGGCCAGGCACCCAGCGCGAGGCAGATTTAGGGCCGCTGGTCTCTCCGCAGGCCAAGGAGCGGGTCGAGCGTTTGATTACAGCGGGTGAAAAAGAGGGCGCAACGCTGCTAGTCGATGGCCGCGGCTGTACCGTTGAGGGCTACCCTGAAGGCAACTTCGTCGGGCCAACCCTGTTTGCCGATGTCACGGCAGACATGACCATTTATCGCGAAGAGATTTTCGGCCCGGTGCTGTGCGTGGTGAACGTGGAAACGTTAGACGACGCCATTGCGTTCATTAACGCTAATCCTAACGGCAACGGCACGTCTATCTTCACCAATTCAGGCTGGGTGGCGCGGCGTTTTGAAACCGACATCGACGTGGGCCAAATCGGCATCAACGTGCCGATTCCGGTGCCCGTTGCGTACTTCAGCTTTACCGGCTCGCGGGCGTCTAAACTGGGCGACTTGGGCCCTAACGGTAAGCAGGCCATTGCATTTTGGACGCAAACCAAAACGGTCACTGCCCGTTGGTTTGAGCCTGAAAATGTCTCTAGCGGTATTAACAGCACGATATCGCTGTAAACAATCGCTCAACACACCCCTTCTCCCTGCCGAGGGGAGAAGGGGGACGCGGGCATTAGCAGGGTTCAAACAGCGGTAAGCTGCTGGTGAGTAATTGCTTGATAGGGCCGAGCTGACTTTCGTGCAGTACCACCAAATAAGGGGCTTCAGGCTGTTCGTTGATTGGGGCGAGCAGGGCGAACTCACCCTCTTCCATATGGAATTCATGGATTTCACGAGGGCCATGAGGCGTGTCGCACTGCGAGCAGCGGTAGGTGTCATCTTCACCGTAGACCAAACGGTGGTACATCTTAAACAGTGTGTAGAGTGCCAACCCGCCCTCAAAGGCGGGCCAGCGTGCCGGTATTTCACGGATTTCATCGGTGAGGGATTTGCCCTCAGCCTGGGCGTCGGCGATGGCATGCGCCAGTGGAGCCGCTAAGATCGCTGTGTCGTCAGCAGGCAGTGGGGCATTCTGCTGTGCTGCCTTGGCAAAGCGATCAACGGCGATGTCAAAATCTTCAAGGCTGCGTAGTGGAAAGTCGGCATGTTGCAGGTCAGCCGGTTCGAAGCCGCCGTTTTCCCAACCGTGAATCACACGCAGCGTTACCTGCCCCCGCTGCATAGGGCGGGCAAGCAACGTGTGAAGCATGATACGAATATGCAGCTGGCGCTCATCCGTATCGTTTTCGAACGCACGGTAAGGGTCCGCGAAGAGTTCATGCAAACGCCCTGGCGTGTGCTCTTTTGCTTCAGAGTATGACATGGTGGTTTCCCTGTTAATGCACCGCTTTGCTCATAGCGTACGGCTCTTATGACGTCAATTCATTAAGAGTATGGCGAGCGTTAACGTGTATTGAAAGACTCTTTGGTTAGCAATTTGTTACCCAGCATTTTAAACAGACGTTTACCATCAACCACACAACGAACCATACAACAAAAAAGGTGCGCCCATGTCTGCCACGATTAGTCGTTTTAAACTGCCTGAAACGTTAGAGGATGTTCCCAGCGATATTCGTGATGCCATGCTGGCGGTTCAAGAAAAAGCTGGGTTTGTGCCAAATGTGTTTCTTATGTTGGCCCATCGACCTGACGAGTTTCGCGCCTTCTTTGCTTATCACGACGCTCTCATGGAGCGTGAGTCCGATACGCTGACCAAAGCTGAAAAAGAGATGATTGTGGTAGCTACCAGTGCCCACAATCGCTGTTTGTACTGTGTGGTGGCCCACGGCGCGCTGGTGCGCATTTACAGTAAAGACCCGCTGCTGGCCGATAATATCGCCATTAACCACCGGGTAGCAGCACTCAGTGAACGCCATCGCTGCATGCTCGATTTTGCGCTGCATAGTGCGATTGATGTGGGGGAGTTTTCGCCACAATGGCAAAGCCGCCTAGAAGAGGTGGGATTTACCCTAGATGACTGTTGGGACATTGGCGCCATTGCCGCGTTTTTTGGTATGTCGAACCGTTTGGTTACCTTAGCGGGAACGCCGCCCAACCCTGAATTTTATTTAATGGGACGCGTGCCCAAAAAGCCGGATGAATCCCCTCAATCAACATCGTAAGGCTTTACTAAGGCGCTACTTTGATTGAGGATAGCGCTCTCATTCACTGTCGCCAGGGGAGCCCAAAACGGGCTGAGAATGCGCATTTCGCAGACCCTGGAACCTGATCCGGTTTGTACCGGCGGAGGAAGTGCGACATGCCTTACCTAACGACTGTGGTACTTGGCGCAGCATTATGCTGCTTCGCTTTTTTAGGCCTCCGGGCACGGTTTGGAGGAGGTTCTCTGGATGACTACGTCACCGCGCGCAACTCGCAAACGGCGTCTACTCTCGGGCTGTCCTTTCTAGCGTCCGGCATGGGCGCGTGGATTCTCTTTGCCCCGCCGGAAATTGGTGCCTTTGTGGGCCCGGTAGCGCTACTGGGCTATGCCCTTGGTTCGGCGCTTCCGTTTATTGTGCTGGGGCTTTATGGGCCCAAAATACGCCAAGCGCTGCCTGAAGGGCGAAGCATCGCCGAGTTTGCGCAAGCCTGTTATGGCACCGGTGTGCGCCGTTTTGTGGCGCTGATCTCCGTTGCTTACATGGGCTGCTTTTTAGCCGCAGAGCTAACGGCCATTGGTGCCATTACAGCGCTGCTATCCGATGTGCCGCCTGCGCTGGTGATCATCAGCGTTGCGATGACTACATTGCTGTACACCGTGCTGGGCGGGCTGCGCGCTAGCTTGGCCACCGACCGTTGGCAGGCCTGGTTACTATTAGCCTTGTTATTGGCAGTCGCTAGCGTGACGTTGTGGCGGCTACCGACAATGCCCAACAATGCGGTGCTACCGTCATTACCATTGGGTAGTTCGCTCAGCGTGGCGTTAACCCTGGTGATTGCGGTGACGGCCGCCAACCTGTTTCATCAAGGCTACTGGCAGCGCGTGTGGGCAGCCAAAGATAGCGCAAGCCTGGGTAAAGGTGCCTGGCTGGGTGGCGGCATGACGGTGCTTGTCATTATGGTAATTGGTGGCGTGGGTATCATGGCTGCGATGAGTGGCGTGAGCCTGGGTGAGCCACCGATGCCATTTTTTGCCCTATTAAGCGATGCGCCTATCTGGATAACACTGCCTGCGCTGGTGCTGGCTGTCACTCTGGTAACCTCCAGTGTTGATACGCTCCAAAACGGCATCGCCTCGCTGTGGGCCAGTGGTGACGATACCCGTGCGCTTAATAAAGCTCGCTGGATAACCGTGGCGCTGATGGTGCCGGTGATCGTGATTGCCTTACAAGGCATATCGGTACTGCGGCTATTTCTAATTGCTGACTTGTTATGTGCCGCCATTGTGGTGCCGGTGCTGCTCGGCCTGTGGAAGCGTATGACGCCCTTGGCGGCGATCAGCGGTGGATTGGCAGGGTTTTTAGGGGCGGTGCTGCCCGGTTGGGTGAGTCAAGGGAGTTTATTAGCCGGTATGACCGCAGCCAGCTTCCCCAGCAGTATTCCTACCTTAGGCCCCTTTGTGGGGGCGTTACTGCTATCGAGCGTGGTGAGTGTGCTGATGGCGTTTGCCGTGGCTCGCCGTTCACTTACCGAAGAATCAAGGCGTTAAGCAGGAAGCCTCGTTTCGCGTTATGCTGTCAGCTGGTTAACTACTATTGTGGGTGCGATCACCATGAGCCACCTGTTACCGCCTGACGAAAACGCTCGTTTAGCCGCGCTTAACGAGCTGGCATTGCTAGATACGCCCAATGAGCCTGTTTTCGATCGCATTACGCGCTTGGTAACGGTACTGCTCGGCGTTCCCCAATCTACCATTAGCCTAATTGATGCCGACCGTCAGTGGTTTAAGTCGCAGGTGGGCGTTGATATCTCAGAAACATCACGTGATGTAGCGTTTTGTGCCTACACCGTGTTGGAAGCAGCGCCATTGGTGGTAGAAGACGCCAAGCAAGATGAGCGCTTCGCTACGAATCCGTATGTGACGAAACCGGGTGGCATCCGTTTTTACGTTGGAATACCGCTACGCAATTCTCAAGGTTTGGTGCTGGGGTCGCTATGCGCGATGGACAGTCAGCCGCGCCAGCTAAGCTCGTATGAACAGGCTGCGATGCAGGATTTAGCCGACATTGTGATTGGCGAAATCCACCTGCGCGAGCGGCTCATCAAAGAGCAAAAAATCAGTACCGCCACCCAAGAAGCGCTGTCGGCACTTCATCGAAGTCTCGAACAGCAGATAGAACGGCGAACGCGTGAGCTCAATCTGGTGATTGAGTCTGCCTACGATGCTTACCTGAGTATTGATGCTCAAGGGCGGGTGCTCGATTGGAATCGTGCCGCAGAGAGCATGTTTGGTTGGCGCCGCCAGGAGGCCCTAACCCGCCCGCTAACCGCGCTGATGTTTCCCGAAGGGTTATCTTATCCAGATAAATCCACACTCATTACCTGTGATGCAACGCGTCGCGACGGCGTTCGCTTGCCGGTAGAAGTACGCCTGAAAAGTTATGAGCTTCATGGTCGAGTACGGCGCAGCCTATTTATTCACGATATTACCGAGCGCCAGCAGCTAGAGCGCTTGCGCGACCAGCAGGCCCGTGAAGACGTATTGACGCGGCTGCCGAATCGCCGCGCCCTAGACGAGCGGCTGCCAGAGGCAATGGCACGCGTACGGCGAACGTTAAACCCGCTAGCGGTACTGTTTTTGGATTTAGACGGATTCAAACGTATCAATGATCAGCATGGCCACGCTATGGGGGACGAGCTGCTGCGCGATGTGGCCAAACGCTTGCAGCAAGCGGTGCGAGAGACGGATTTTGTTGCCCGTTGGGCAGGCGATGAATTTGTCGTGCTGCTAGAAGGGGTAACTGAAGACGCGCTAGAGCCGCTGGCGCAGAAGCTTATACATGTTCTTGAGCAGCCGCTGCAGGTGGGCAGCGCTGTATTACAGGTCAGCACCAGCATTGGGGTGGCGTTGTTTGTTCCGGATGCGGCTGAAACGGCGCATGAACTCATAAAGCGCGCGGATGTGGCTATGTACGTTGCCAAGCGGGCGGGTAAAGCACGCATTGAGTTAGCGCGTCCGGCAGATATCACTTCTAACCCTTAACGAACCCAAGGACGATAATGATTCGTTGCATATTAACGACGCCAGAAGGCGACGTACGTGAGGGCGATGTAAGCCTGATCGATGAATGGAAAACTATGCCGACTGCCCACCTGTGGGTGGATATGAAAGGGGAGAGTGAGTCCTACGAGCGCGAGGTGCTCGAGCGGTTTGATTGCCATCCCATGGCTATTCAAGATGCCCATAAAGAGCGTCACCCGCCTAAAATTGAAGAGTTTGAACATCATACGCTGATCATTTATCGCGGCATTTCCTCCTTTGATGCCCAGCTCAACTTTGTGCCTCAGCAAATCTGCTTTTTTATTGGCGAGCGATTCTTAGTCACGTTACACCCGGGTGAAGCGCTCAGTATTGAGCGCTTGTTTAGTGAGCATGGCAAAGACCTGTTATCGCAGTCGCCCGAGCAAGTGGCCCTAAAAGTGATGTACACCTCGGCTGGCTTTTACATTGATAGCCTGCTGGAGTTTGAGACGGAGTTAAGCGATCTCGAAGACGAGCTGCTTGAAAATGGCAACGATGTGTTAATGCGCAAGATCACCACTTATCGTTCACGGTTGGTGAAAATGCGCCGCATCTTTAGCTACCATAAAGGTATTACGCAAGAGCTAACGGCTTATGACTACGCCCATCTCCCCCGAGGAGAGAGCGAAACGCTCCATGCAATTACCGATGTAGAAGAGCGTTTTGAACGTCTCTATACATTGACGCAAATGTACTACGATATTTGCGGTGACTTGGTGGATGGCTACATCTCTATTTCGTCTCACCAGTTAAATATCACCATGCGCGTATTGACGGTGATTACCGCGATTTTTGTCCCGCTGACGTTTATTGCCGGTATTTACGGCATGAACTTTGAGTACATGCCCGAGCTGAGCTATCAGTATGGCTACTTCTTCGTTTGGGGTGCCATGCTGGGTATTGGCGCTATTTTAATCTGGTTGTTTAAACGCAAAGACTGGTTTTAAAGCCCTTGTTAGCTCGCCAACTGGCGTAAGCGAAACGCAAGCAGGCAAAGACCCAATGCAATGCATAGCCATAGGGTGGCTAATAAAATAGGGAAAGCACGGGCCCCAACGATATCCAGCAGCGGGCCCGTCAACGAGGGAATAATTAGCGCACCGCACCCGGCTGCGGTAAAAATCGCGCCGGTGGTGCGCCCCAGCATCACAATAGATTGATTGCACAGAGCGAAAAGGGTCGGGAAAAAGGCAGACGCCGATAGCCCAAATAGCAGCGCCCCCACGCTTAACGGCAGCCAATGAGCGTGCAGCCCCGCTGAGGCGCTCAATCCTAGGGCTAAACAACCGGTAAGCACTTGCCAAGGCGAGCAAATACGTAGCAGCGGAATGGCCATTAATCGGCCCGCGGACAGTGCCAGCCAAAACAGCGTGGCCAACAGTGCCGCCTGCTCATTAGTCAGTCCTGAGAGCGTTCCGTAGGCCGTTACCCAGCCTGCAAAGGTAATTTCGATACCGACATACACCGCAAATAGCAGCATAAAAAGGCCCAATAGCCACGGGTCGCGATGTTTTACGTGTGTAAGGGTGTCGTCCTGGCTTGTGTCTACGGCAGCCATTGTAGGGCTGGCAAAGCGTGAAAGCGGCCACAGCATCGCGACCAAGCTTAATCCAACAATCCAAAAGGTGAGCTGAAACTGCCCGGTGAGCGAAAGCGCGGCAATCATGATGAGCGGTGTAAGCATATTGCCAAAGCTAAAACAGAAGTGCAGAGCGCTCACGTTAGGGCCGGCGGCATCGCGGTGAAGCCAGAGTAGCAGGGTATTGCCGCCTGCATTTAAGGAGACTTCTGCAAACCCCAATAACATAAACAGCAGTGTGAGTAGCACCAGAAGAGGACTAAGTGGCGCAACCGCCAGCCCCGCGACCGCAAGGCCCCCCATCATTAACAGCACTCGGTGGCCATTAAAGCGGTCCATCAAGAGGCCCGTCACGATAGCACCGCTCATATTACCCACCGCTCGGGCAGTAAATAGGATCGCAATCTGGCTCATGGACGAGCCGCTTGCCTGCGCTAAATGCGGTAGCGCAGGGCCTAATAGCCCGCCCGTCATACCGATGGCGATAAAAAGTCCAAAATAGGACCAGGTCAGGCGGCGATGATACGCAGAAGTGAAGTGAAGCATACCGTTCCTTGGCAGGGACTGAGAGCGGATGTGTTAAGCGTGTGTATCACCCAGGATGCAAACCTAGCGCTCAACATGCATAGAAACGCATCCTTCATTGACTAGCTTGGCTTCTTTTTAAGCGCATCACCATTGGCGAAAAGTTGACGCTCTGCCATGTGGTTTGCCGAGGAGTGTGGCATGCTCGCACTCGACCAACGACTTGCAACTCACCAGAGAGTGAACACCATGACCATGATGATCTTAGGCCTGCTGATATTTCTTGGCGGGCACTCGGTACGTATTTTTGCGGAATCCTGGCGTCAGCAGCAGATCGCCGCACGCGGCGAAGGCACCTGGAAAGTAGCTTACTCCGTAGTCGCCGTAGTGGGGCTTGCTATCGCGATTTACGGCTACGGGCAAACACGCTTAGACCCTATTAATATCTGGTTTCCGCCGATGGGGTTGCGCCATGCGGTAGCGCTGTTGATGCTGCCTGCATTTATTATGCTGGCGGCGGCCTACGTGCCGGGTAACGCGATTAAAGCCAAGCTGGGCCACCCGATGATGCTGGCCGTCAAAGTCTGGGCGTTTGCCCACCTGATAGTGAACGGGCGGCTGGGCGATATCCTCTTTTTTGCAGCGTTTCTCGTCTGGGCCATTTTGGCGTTTAAAGCTGCCAAGCAGCGTAGCCGCCAGCAACCCTCTGCGCCTCAAGCCACCTCGCTGCCAGCCACATTGGCAACGGTTGCCATCGGTCTTGTGGCCTATGGGCTGTTCGCGTTCTACCTGCACCAGGTCATCATCGGTGTGCCTGTGTTTGGCTAGTCCCTTGAACCTCGCCGGGCGTTTGTTATTGTCGCGGCTTATGTACCGATAAGGAGCCAACCCATGGCCCATACGGAAAATCGCGCAGACACACCCACGACGGCTGCCATGCCCATCCCCACCACGATGTCGGCCATGCTGTTAACTGGCCACGGTGATGTGGACGCACTTCAGTATCGTGACGATGTACCTACTCCAACGCCCGGCCCTGGTCAGGTGCTAGTGCAAGTAACAGCCACGGCAAAGAACAACACCGACCGTAAAGCGCGTGAAGGGCTGTACCCTACCAAGGGCAAAGAGGAGGTGACCTCGTTTGCGATGGGCGGCTCGCCGACGCTGACGTTTCCCCGTATCCAAGGAGCTGATGTGGCGGGAAGGATCGTCGCCGTCGGTGAGGGTGTGGACGCGCAGCGTATAGGCGAGCGCGGCCTGTTGGATTTCAATCTGTATGCGGATGAGCGTCGCGATATTAACCTGACGCCGGACTACTACGGCCATGGGGCCGATGGCGGCTACGCCGAGTACGTGGCGGTGCCAGCCGACCAGTTCCACCACGTGGCGAATCCCGAGCTGCACGATGCGGAGCTTGCCGCCATGGGCATGTGCTCTTATCAAACGGCTTACCATATGATGACCGCCGCTAATGTGTGCGCTGGCGAGCGAGTGCTCGTCAGTGGTGCCAGCGGTGGGGTGGGCACTGCACTGATTCAGCTGTGCCGCATTGTGGGCGCCATTCCCTATGCCGTCAGCCAGCTCGATAAAGCCGAAGCGCTGCGTGCGCTGGGCGCAGAAGCGGTGATCGACCGTGGTGACCTACCGACGTTTGTCGAGCGTGTGTTGGCAGCAACCAACGGCCAAGCCATTGGTGCTGTGATGGATCTCGTCGGCGGTGAAATGACCGACCTGTTTATCGACACCATGATTGGCGATATGCGCAGGCGTAGCACCTACCCGCGGCTCTCCATTGCCGGTGCTAGCGGCGGCAATCTTAGCGAGATCATGTGGACGCGTATTTACCTCTATCAGGTGCAAATCTTCGGTGTCTCCCACGGTACCCGCGAAGAGGCAGAGCAACTGATCGCCTGGATTCGCAGCGGTGAGCTGAAGCCGGTGCTGCATGGGGCGTTCAAACTCTCTGACTTGCATCAGGCCGAGCGCTACTTCGTGAACCGGGGCAGTAACTATCTGGGGAAAATCGTTATTGTCCCCGATGCTCAGTGGGACACCCACGGAGCCCCGTTTGCCATTACCACTGCCTAGGAGCCGGGTGAGTGAAAAATCTTCATACGATTCAATTGTTGGACACGCATGCGGGCGGCGATGTTAGCCGCATCGTCACCGGCGGTATCGATGCGCTGCCCGGTGCCACGGTGCGACAGAAGATGGAGTACCTGCGTGACGATGCCGATGGCCTTAGGCGCTTGCTGCTGGAAGAGCCCTACGGCATTCCAGAGATGTCAGTGGATCTCCTGGTGCCCGCCACCGACCCAGAAGCGGTGGCCGGTTACATCATTATGGAAGTGATGGGCTACCCGATTTATTCGGGTTCTAACACGCTGTGTACCGCCACTGCTGTGCTGGAAACGGGCATCGTGCCAAAGCAAGAGGGTATTCAACGCTTTAAACTGGAAGCCCCGGCGGGCCTGGTGCAAATCGAAGCCCGCGTACGTAACGGGGTGGTCGAATCGGTCACCTGCGAAGGCTTGCCCAGCTATATCGATACCTATCGAGACACCCTTCACGTGCCGGGCATTGGCGAGGTGACTTACTCAGTCGCCTACAGCGGTGGTTTTTACGCCTTGGTCGATGCCGAGGCTTTGGGCTTTAAGCTGGTACGCGACGAAGAGCAAGCGCTAGCCGCCTGTGCTCACAAAATCGTTGAGGCGATCCAAGCTCAGCGTGGCTTCTCCCACTACACCCTGGGCGATGTGGGGCCGCTGCCGTTTCTGCACTTTATGGGGCCAGAAGAGCAGGTAGCGGAAGGCTACATCCGTTCGCGTTCCACGACCTATGTGCATCCTGGCGTTATCTGCCGCAGCACTACGGGTACCGGCACGTCGGCGCGGCTGGCGCTGATGAACTATGAAGGACGGTTAAACCTAGGCGACAAACTGGAAACGGTATCGCTAAGGGAGACTGGTTTTATTGGCACGTTTACCGGAACGCATCAGGAAGGTGCCTACCAAGTGGTGGAAAACACCATTACCGGGCGAAGCTACGTGCTGGCAGAGTCGAAGATTGTGATTAACTGCGACGACCCAATGGTCACCTGCGGCGAGCTGCATCACATTCTGAGCGACCGTCATAGCGAGTAACACCGCTGGGCTTAGCGGGTGGTGGTCCCTGCGTCCACATAGCCTTGTTGCTCAATACGTTCCCATACCGGGGCCTTCTCGGCCTCGGTCATGTTTCCCCAGCAGGCGATTTCATCCAGCGTACGTCCACAGCCCTGGCAAATCTGAGTGCTTGGCTCTATTTGGCAGACGTGAATACAGGGCGATAGCGGACGAGGAGACGTTGGCATTTGGGTCACTGTGTTAGGCATGGAAGAATATTAAGAGCAGGATAAACCTTAGCCCACCGGTACTTTACCACGCAGCGACTTAATTTTGCCTTTGCGGGTTTTATGATCCACACGGCGGCGCTGAGAGCCTTTGGTAGGCTTAGTAGGGCGGCGCGCTTTGGGCTGTTTCGCTACGCTTTGAAGCAAGACTTGCAGGCGCTTTAGTGCATCCTCTTTGTTCAGCTCAAGCGTGCGATAGCTCTGAGCTTTAATAATCACCACGCCCTCTTTGCTGATGCGCTGGTCAGAGAGGGCCATTAAGCGCTCTTTGTAAACAGGCGGCAGCGTTGAGCGCTGAATATCAAAACGCAGATGTACGGCAGAGGCGACTTTATTCACGTTCTGACCGCCTGCGCCCTGCGCGCGAATTTGGCTAATATCGATTTCCCAGTCGGCAAGGCTAACGCTATTAGAAATAGTGAGCATTCAATTCCCTGGTATCCCAATGAGTCTATAAGGCTAACACACTTGACAGTGAGCAGGCTGCGGCGGCCTATTAAGGAACATCTCTCCACCACAAGATAAGGAGCGCCCATGGATGCCCTATTAGAACAATCACCGCTGAGTTCGGGAACTCTCTACCGCCTGCTATCGGGCAGCGTATGTCCTCGTCCTATTGCCTGGGTCGCTACCCAGGACAAACGCGGAAACACCAACCTAGCCCCATTCTCGTTTTTTAACGTGGCCAGTATTGATCCGCCTATTCTGGCGTTCTCACCGCTTCTGGATGGCAGCGCTCAGCCCAAAGACACGCTGCTGAATTTAGAGGAAGTCGAAGAGTGCGTGGTGCACGTGGGCACTGAAGGACTAGTGGAAGCGCTTAATACCACCAGTGCCAGCCTCCCCCGTGGAGAGGATGAATTCACGCTGGCGGGGCTTGAGAAGGCCGCGATGCAAGGCGTTCGCGTGCCGCGTATTAAAGCGGCACCGGTCGCCTTCGGTTGCAAACTAGTGGATGTGGTCCGCTTTGGCAATCGGCCACTGGCAGGCAGCTTAATATTGGTGCAAATCGTCGCCGTACATATCGATGATGCCCTATGGGATGGCCGCCATGTTGATATGGATGCGCTTCAACCTATCGGCCGACTCGCTGGTAGCGACTACGTGCGCATTACCGACCGTTTTGCCATTCAACGGCCAGCGTAACCAATGACACGTTTTATTACATTCTGTTTAAAGCTAGCTCAGCTTAAGTCGTATATTCTTTGGCCGATAAAAGAAAAACGTATCATCTGCTGAGGGTAAATCAATGGGGCGAATTACAACATGGCTAATGGCCACCGGTCTAATCGTTGCGCCACTGGCGCACGCAGACCTTGAAGTGGGGATGGTCGCCCCTGCCAGCGGCGGGGCTGCGCCGTTAGGTATTGGCATGCAGCAGGGCGTTGAGACGTACTTTGCCAAGCTCAATGCGGAAGGAGGCGTTAACGGCCAATCGCTGAGCCTAACCACCTTTGATGACCAATATGCGCCGTTGCAGGCTGCTAAGTACAGTCGTGAACTGGTGGGTAACGACAACTTATTGGCGGCGATTGGCAATGTCGGGACACCCACCGCCGCGGTGACCATTCCGATTTACAATCAGGAGAAAACGCTCCTGTTTGGCGCATTTACCGGAGCCGGTATCCTGCGCCGCTCCCCGCCCGACCGCTATGTAATTAACTACCGGGCCAGCTATGTTCAAGAGACAGCCACGATGATTGATGGGCTGCTGGACGCGGGTATACAGCCAGAAGAGATCGCGTTTTTCACCCAAAATGACAGCTTCGGCGATGCAGGCTATAACGGCGCGATTCGTGCACTGAATGCTCAAGGCATCTCGGATACCTCCCAGCTGGTGCATGGCCGTTTTACGCGCGGAACCCGGAATATTCACCAGGGCTTAGCCACTAT
The DNA here is from genome assembly GCF_046536035.1 of Halomonas sp. SIMBA_159. Classification (NCBI taxonomy): domain Bacteria; kingdom Pseudomonadati; phylum Pseudomonadota; class Gammaproteobacteria; order Oceanospirillales; family Halomonadaceae; genus Halomonas; species Halomonas sp. SIMBA_159. The sequence continues at coordinate 38,711 of NZ_JAWJBT010000003.1, read as the reverse complement.
TTTGCAGGCCCCGGTAACCCCTCGCGCGGTGATTATTGTCGGCACCTTTGGCCCTGCCGCCGATTTTATTCGTGAAGCGCGTCAAGACCTCCCCGACACGATTTTCCTCAATGTCTCCTTTGTGGGTAGCCAAGCACTGCTAGAGACGCTGGGCCCACTAGCGGAAGGGGTCATCGTTACTCAAGTGGTGCCACCGTTAGATGCTGATCTGCCTGCCGTTGAAGAGTATCGCCAAGCGATGGCAGAGCACACCCCGAACGCAACGCTCGATTTTATCTCCCTAGAAGGTTACCTGGCCGCCAAACTTTTCGCCGAGGGTGTTAAAGCCGCAGGCAGTAATCCTGACCGAGAGGCCGTGGTGGATGGCTTATTAAGCCTTGGCAGTATTGATATTGGCGTGGGTGAACCGCTCACCTTAGGGCCGAATGACCACCAGGCAAGCGATGCGGTATGGCCCACTATTATCCGAAACGGCCAGTTCGAGCCGGTGGATTGGGCTAGCGTAGCGCCGTAACGGGTTGTTAACGTTTCATTTGCTTTACCTCTGACACAGCGAATACCTCTAATGAAAAAAACCATAAGCATCCGCGCGATGCTGATTAGCCTCTTTGCTGCTGCGGTGCTGGGCAGTATTGTGCTGGCGGGCACCGGTTGGATGACCAACCAGAGGCTCATTAATGTGCAGCATTTTATTACTGATGAGGTACTGCCGCTTCAGGATGCCAGCCGCAGCATGGTGCTGACGATGGGCGCGTTCGGCCAGCGGCATGCCGATTTGCTAGCGGTAGGTAATGCCCAAGAGTTGGAGCAGGTCACACCTCGCAGTGAGCTAGATACGCGCTACAGCCAAGCACGCGCAGGGCTTGCACGTATTGAGCAAACAGATGTTGCTGGGCAATTAACCGCGTTAGATAGCGAATACCAAGCCCTGTTAACAGGCGATGAGGCGCTGGAGAGTGTTCGTCGTGATGCGTTGAGCCTGCAGGCTCAGATGGCCGAGCAAATTACCCAAATGGAAGCGGCCATCACCAACGTGATGCGCAGTGCCGAAGATATTGCGGGCCGTACGGCGCTGGCTCAGGTGCGTGAAGAGCGTCGCCAGCGAGAGCTTATGGAGGCCTGGCGTGAAGAGGGCTCCACCACGTTGCCCACTCAAATTCTAGATAATATGTTCACCGCCCGGGTAGATATTAGTCGCCTGAGCGGCAATGCCCGCATGGCGGTTGCCACGCTGTCCGATTTAGGGCGGCAAATGATGCAGGTGGATAGCATTGATGCGTTGGTCAACCTGCGCAGCAACGAGATTTCCCAGCAAGTGTCTCTGGCCCGCCAGTCTCTGGCAGCGATTGCCGATGCCTCTAGCACCACCGTCGAACAGCGCGTATTGATTAGCGAACTCGATGCGGTGATTGTTGAGTTAAACGGCTTAATGGTTGAGGACGCTGACTCGGTCTACGCTCTGCGCCAGCAGCAGTTGGACCTGAGTGCCCAAGTGCAGGCCGCACTGGCCAACGTGGCGGCCGCAACAACTCAAATGCGTGCTGCGCTAAGTGACATCGAAGCCTACACCGTTGCCCAGGCTGCCAGCGCCAGTGAGGAAGCCGAAACGTTGGCAAACGCTGGGCGTACTCTGCTGATTTTGGTGACTGCGGGTGTGATTGTGGTGCTGGCGATTTTCGGTTGGAGAACCCTGGTTCGCGTGCTGGGCCCGCTGGTCGCCATGCGCCGCCAGATGGAGAGCATTAGCGGTGCGGCGGGCGAAAATGCCGACTTATCCATGCGCCTCGCGTTGCAGCGTAACGACGAAGTAGGGCAGGCGGCGCAGGCCTTTAACCGCATGATGGACACCTTTGAGAGCATGGTGTCGCAAATTCGCGAGAGTGCTGAAGCCATCGCCTCAAGCAGCCGTCAGATCGCCGCCGGTAATGAAAACCTCTCCCAGCGTACCGACCAGCAGGCAGCTTCACTGGCGGAAACAGCCTCAAGCCTTGAGCAGATCACCGCCACGGTAAAACAGACCGCTGACTACGCTGACCAAGCGAAAGGCGCCAGTGGCAGTGTGGATGACCGAGCGCGCTCAGCGGGCGATGTAGCCAAACGCACGACGGCTGCCATGAGCGATATTCGTCAGGCGAGCGAGAAGATCACCTCGATCATTAAAGCCATCGACGATATTGCCTTCCAGACTAACCTGCTGGCACTGAACGCCTCCGTGGAAGCGGCACGGGCGGGAGAGCAGGGCCGTGGCTTTGCCGTCGTGGCCCAGGAAGTGCGCAAGCTGGCGGGCCGCAGTGCAGAAGAGGCCGCGCAAATTCGCCACTTAGTCGACGACAGCGTGAAAAAAGTCAGCGAGGGCGAGCAGCTCGTGAACGCCTCCAGCCATCACTTGCAGGACATTATCGATAGCCTTTCTGAAGTGACCCGCTACGTCACCGAAATTGCCGATGCCACTAAAGAGCAGTCGGCGGGTATCGACCAAATTAACCAGGCGATTTCCCAGCTGGATCAAGTAACGCATCAAAATGCGCGCTTGGTTCAGGATGCCTCCAGCGCTAGCCAAACGCTGGATGAGCGCGCGGGCGACATGCACACGCTGGTTAGCCGCTTTCACGTTAGCCACAGCGCCGGACAACAGGCTGCGCTGCCTGCTCGAGAAGAGCACGCGCGCCTAACGTAACCCAAGAAGTGGGTCCTGCGTTCTTACCGCGGGCACCGAAAGGTGCCCGCGGTTTTTGTATTGACGGTTGAACTTTAGGCGTACTGCCTACACTGATAGAGAAGACACGATAGACAAGGAGGCAATATGACGACCCTAGTGATTGGTGCCAATGGTCAAATCGGGAAACAGTTTTGTGAGCTCGCCAAGCAAGCGGGCACGCCAATTAAAGCGATGGTGCGCAGTGAAGAGCAGGCCGCTTGGTTCCAGGAGCGGGGTATTAACGCCGTAGTGGGCGATTTAGAAGGCGAGTTTGAACATGCCTTTGATGGGTGTGATCAAGTCGTCTTTACCGCTGGCTCAGGCCCTCATACGGGGCCAGATAAAACACTGATGATTGATCTGTTTGGCGCTATCCGAGCCGCTGATATCGCAAGCCAGCGCGGGCTGTCGCGCTACATCATGGTGAGCGCTATCCGTGCCGAAAAGCCCTTAGAAGCGCCAGAGAAAATGCGCCCCTACATGGCCGCAAAATTCGCCGCCGATGCCCATCTTCGTCATAGCGATGTCTCCCATGTGATTCTCAAGCCAGGCCGACTCACCGATGACGAGCCGACCCATAAGTTTGCCAACAGCTTAGAGGAAGCGGGGGAGAACCATATTTCGCGTGCCAATGTGGCCTATGCCCTGCTACGCGTGGTGCAAGCGCCTGACCTTATCAATCAGGAAATTACCCTCCTAGACGGCAAACGCCCCATCGACGCTTTGCTATAACCCATGCCATCAAATGATCAAGCTCGCCCATTCGTCGCGGGCTTTTTGCTGTGTGGAAGGTTTTTTGTCTGTAGTAACGGCTTACTACCCATCGAATAAGGCGGCTTGCTAGTCTGCTTTTACACGCGTTGAGCGTGCTCCATCTAAGACAATCACAAGGAGAACGGAGATGAGCAGTAAACGTATTTTGATGATCACCGGCGACTTCACTGAAGATTATGAAACCATGGTGCCCTTTCAAGCGCTGATAGCGGTGGGGCATCGCGTTGATGCGGTATGCCCCGGTAAAGCCTCGGGGGATACGGTTGCCACCGCGATCCACGACTTTGAAGGCGACCAGACCTACACCGAAAAGCCGGGCCATCGGTTTGCGCTAAATGCAGATTTCGCCAGCATCAACCCGGCGGATTACGATGCCCTGGTCGTGCCCGGCGGCCGTGCGCCTGAGTACCTGCGCCTCAATAAAGAAGTGCTCGCCATGGTGAAGCACTTTTTTGATACTCAAAAACCGGTGGCGGCGATTTGCCATGGTGCTCAGCTGCTGGCCGCTGCCAAGGTGTTGGAAGGCAAGCAGTGTTCGGCGTATCCGGCTTGCCAGCCAGAAGTTGAGCTTGCCGGTGGGCGGTTTGCGGATATAGACGTTACCGACGCGGTGACCGATGGCAATCTTGTGACTGCCCCGGCGTGGCCTGCCCATCCCGCTTGGCTGGCGCAGTTTATGGTGTTACTGAATAAGTAGCATCATACCCATTAGGGTGCGCGCCCCTACTGGGCGCGCACTGCGTCAGCCGCTATGCTGAAGGCAGAAGGCGTGTGAGGAGGTCATGACCATGTGCAAACTGTTTATTGATGCGGACCCAGCGCTGTGGCACAGCGCCACCCACTCGTTGCGCATCGATGGCATGGTGACCAGCGTGCGGATGGAGAACTACTTCTGGCAGCTGCTGGAAGAGATTGCCCAGCGCGATGGTATGAACACTGCGCAAATGATCACTCGGCTTTACCATGAGTCGATTGACGCTGGGCACGACCTGGGCAACTTCACCTCGTTTTTGCGCGTGTGCGCATTGCGCTACCAAGCCCTACAGCTCAGCGGCGATATACCGCTAAGCGTGACGATACCCATCGGTGAGCTGGACGCCGAGCAGATTCTTGCCCGTGAAAGCGCGTTGAGTGATAGCACGTTGCGTGAAACTACGTTGCATCAAGGCGAGCCGTATAAAAAGCACGTTCACTAGCGTCGTTATTACGCTACTCCAACCGATCACGCAGCGCGTTTATAAACGCCTCAATGCGCAGCGCGTTGGTGCCCACATCGCTGGCGCCGAGCCGTGATGCGGAACGCATATCTACCTGGGTGCTGTCGCCCTGTTCGGTTAGGCGGATCACCACGTCATCCTCAAAGCCAAACCAGCGGGTCACGGCGGTGGCTTCCAAACGGTTTTGGGTAATCTCAGCAATTTCCCAGCCTGCCGCTTCGACTTCTGCTTGAGCGGCGGCGAGTACAGTGGTGGCGGAAGCATTCACCACCAAAGGTTGAACGTTCGGGTAAGCTGCCCGTTGCTGTTCGGCGGTGTCATCGCCTGGGTAATCTAAACCGTTGGGTGCCGCTTCGCGCTCCTCGCGTAGCGCAACAAACGCCGGTGGGTTCTGCGTATCAGTGGTGATGTCATGAATCACCGGGGCCTGCTGGGCGCGCTGCCACTGTTGCCAAGGCATGTAGAGCAGGGCGGCGGTCACCACCAGCACCCCGATAGTCACGACCGCCGTGCCGCCACGGCGAGTGATCGCACTAATGAGCAGCACCAATACGCTAAGTGCGACCGCGGCCGTAGCGGCATAGATGCCGTTACGCAGAAGGTTAAACGCCTCTCCTAACCCGATCCACTGCCAGCGGTAGGCCGGACCGGCGCCCGCCATTAATAGCGCCGCCGCCACGAATGCCAGCACGCTTAGCCAGGCAAGGGCCTTAGGCCAGCGGCTTTTACGGCGCTGCTGATTGAGTCTATCGACCATATGTCTCTCCTCGCTGTGATAGGAACTATCCGTCTGGCCACAGCATAGCCAGCGATGTGGTAGCGTGGCTATTTTTCTCCCACACGTTTTCTCCCACACGCCTGAACCAACGAGTAACGACCTGATGAGTCTATCTGACGCCAACGCTGTGCTCGCCCACCACGTACGCACACTCCTCATGCAAGCTCCGGCCAGCACGCTGCCTATGACCTACCAGCAGGTTGCTAACAGCCTAGGGCTGACCCCACCGCGCACCATTGCGCGGGTGGCCCAGGCGCTTGAGCAGTTAATGAAAGAGGATGTAGCAGCCGGGCGGCCGATGATCGCCGCGCTGGTGATTAGCCGCCGAGGGGAGGACTTACCCGCCAGTGGCTTTTTTGAAAAAGCCGTCTCGCTTGGCCGGTTTCCAAACGACCCGGCCCAGCATAGTGCCCGCTATGCTGAAGAGCGCGAGCAGGCGCTGCAGGCCCGCTAGTGGGCACGTGACTCACTCTTATTAGCGCTGGCGCAGCGGCGTTAACAAGTCGCTTAAGCCGTTATGGTCAATTTCATGCATCAGTTGCAGCAGTTGACCAATTTCCCCGTTGGGAAATCCTTCCCGGGCAAACCAGTTCAGGTAGGCGCCCGGCAAATCGGCAATGATCCAGCCTTCATATTTGCCAAAGGGCATTTTACGCGTCACCAACGTCTCCAGGTCTTCTGGTTTCATTCGTTAATTCCTTTCATTCTCATTTAAGTTTTCTTTTATGTTCCCGTGATCACGGTTCTTTGTTAGACTTTCGTCGAAATTTTACCCCCCTCGACGCTGGGCACCTGCTGTTCCGGCACGTCATTTCTGTATCGTCAGGGACATGACATGCAAAAACGTTTAAGTCTGTTACTTTGTTCACCGCTATTAGCACTCGCCGCCATGCCGGTTGCGGCCGATGAGCCGGTCGATGTAGTACTGATCGGTGGCGGCATTATGAGCGCTACCTTAGGTACGTACCTGCAAGAGTTAGAGCCGGATTGGGATATTCATCTTTACGAGCGTCTTGACCAAGTGGCTCAAGAAAGCTCAAACGCATGGAACAACGCAGGTAGTGGTCACTCTGCGTTTATGGAGATGAACTACACGCCAGATGTCAGCGGCCGTGTTGAGATCCAGCGTGCCATCAATGTTACCGAGCAGTTTGAAGTTTCCCGTCAGTTTTGGGCGCATCAGGTAGACAACGATATTCTTGGCGAGCCCTCTTCGTTTATCAATAGTGTGCCGCACATTGCCGTGGTATGGGGCGATGACGACGTCAACTTCCTGCGCGAGCGTTATGATGCCATGACGCAAAACCCGCTCTACGCCGGCATGGAGTACTCAGAGGATCGCGCTGAGCTGGCCGAGTGGATGCCGCTGGTGATGGCGGGCCGTGAGAACGACGACCGCCCGGTGGCCGCCACGCGCATGCAGATGGGCACAGAAGTGAACTACGGTGCCCAGGCCCGCGAAATGGTCGAAGCGCTGTCGCGCAGCGAACACTTCACGCTTGGGTTAAGCAGTGAAGTCCGCGACCTGGAACGCAACGATGACGACACTTGGCAAGTCACCATTGCTAACCTAGAAAGCGGTGAAGAGACCACCGTTGACGCCCGCTATGTATTTATCGGTGCCGGTGGCGCAGCGCTTCCGCTGCTGCAGGCGTCGGGCATTCCTGAAGCAGAGGCCTATGCGGGCTTCCCGGTAGGTGGCCAGTTCCTCTTCACCACTAACCCGGACGTGGTCTCGCAGCATGACGTGAAAGCCTACGGCAAAGCCGGTGAGGGTTCTCCGCCGATGTCCGTGCCACACCTGGACTTGCGCTATCTGGATGGCGAGCCTGCGCTGTTCTTTGGCCCCTTTGCCACGTTCTCCAGTAAGTTCTTGAAAGAGGGCTCTTGGACGGATCTGTTTGGCTCCATGACGCTGGACAACACCTGGCCCATGATGGAAGTCGGTCTGGATAACTTTAATCTGGTCAGCTATCTCGTGGGACAGGTGTTAATGTCTGACGATGACCGTTTTGAAGCGCTGCAAGAGTACTACCCCAACGCCAGCCGCGACGACTGGGAGCTGTGGACGGCGGGCCAGCGCGTTCAGATCATCAAAAACGACCCCGAGCGTGGTGGCGTGCTGCAGTTTGGTACCGAAGTGGTGACCTCACAAGATGGCACGATGTCCGCGCTGCTCGGTGCATCGCCGGGGGCTTCTACCGCGCCGTCGATTATGCTCAGCCTACTGGATCGCGTGTTCCCCACTGAAGTGGCAAGTGATGAGTGGCAGTCAACGCTGACCGATATCATTCCTTCCTACGGTCAGAAACTGGCAGACAACCCCGAGCTGTTGAGCGACGTGCGTGCCTACACGGCGCAAACGCTTCAGTTGGACGAGCCCATGAACCTGCCCGCCGAGAGCGTTGAGCAGAGCGATGTTCAAGACGAGGCAGACGCCGCTAGCGAGCCGAGCCAAGAGGCCGATGAGCCGTCGGAAGCAGAACCGAGCACTACAGAAGAAGAAAGCATCACCGAGGCATAAGCCATACGTGTGATGTGCTTTCCAACGCCAGCCTTCGGGCTGGCGTTTTAGTGTGCGGCGGGGAGCGCCACCCGCGTGAGCAGCGCCGCCAGTGCCTTAGCGGGCTCGCTTAGCTGGCCGCTGGCGCGGTGAATGATCCCGATATCGCGATGAAAGGTGTGTTCCGCTAAGTCGATGGCACGCACACCCGCAGACCAGCGTTTGATGGCATTCGGCTGTGGCACCAGCGCCACGCCGACACCGTTGGCGACCAGCTGCACAATCGCTTCCAGCTCGTCCACCTCACACACATCGCGCACTTGGCAGTGATTGTCTCTTAAAAAGCGATCAACCTGGCGGCCGCCAAACGAGGCGCGGTCATAGCGCACAAAGGGTTGGCTGGAGAGTAACTCACGCCAGTCGTCACCGGCCATTTGGCGTGGCACCAGTAAGCGAAATGGCTCGTGGGCAAGAGGCTGCCAGCGCAGGTCGCTGTGTAGCGAAAAGGGCGGACGAATAATGACTGCCATATCCAGTTCCCCCGCGTCCACCTGATTCATCAGCGCCAGCGAAAGCCCCGGCACCACGCGGGAGTGGCACTCGGGAAACTGGCGGTGAAAGCGCGCCAATACCTCCGGCAGCAGCGAGCGCTGAATAGAGGCAATTGCGCCTAAGGTAACGCGGGTCGCGACTTCTTGCCCTGATGAGGATTCCCCAAGCGTTGCGTATAACGCCAGCAGTGCTTGGGCCTGCTGCAGCGTTTCTTGGCCACGCTGGGTAAGTACTGCTGCACGGCCGCTACGCTCAAACAGGGCCACACCCAGCTCCGCTTCCAAACGCTTCATCTGTGCACTGACGGCAGCTTGTGTTAGGCCAATGCGCTGGCCTGCGGCGGCAAAGGTGCCGTGCTGAGCCACGGCGATGAGCGTTTTGAGTTCGCGAATCATGGTCGATGGGTCTTTAAATTCATCAATAAAAATTGTCAATGCATCAAAAAACAATTGATTTTATTTTTGCATAACGCCTTTTAGGATAGTGACACGGTGGTAGCGCAACGCGCTAGCCATTCACAAATACATTCACAAGTACATTCCCAACGACATTCCCAGCGACATTCCTCAACAACAGCAATACCAGGAGACTTCCATGAGCCTTTCCCCTTTCCACTTAGCGATTCCAGTGTACGACGTTGCCTTGGCGCGTACTTTCTACAATGACGTGTTTGGTCTGGAAGAGGGCCGCTCCAGCGACCATTGGGTCGACTTCAACTTCTTCGGCCACCAGCTGGTGATTCATGAGCACCCCAAAACGCCGGGCCAAGAGAGCGCCCACACCAACCCGGTGGATGGCCACAACGTGCCGGTGCCGCATTTTGGCGTGATTTTAGAGTGGGATGAGTGGGAAGCCCTGGCCGCGCGTCTAAAAGAGCGCGATACCGACTTTATCATTGAGCCTTACATCCGCTTTAAAGGTGAAGTGGGCGAGCAGGCCACCATGTTCCTGCTTGACCCCTGCGGCAATGCGCTAGAGTTCAAAGCCTTCCAAGATAAGAGTCAGATTTTCGCCAAATAAGCTTGGCTCGCCAGGAGCCATCAGGCGCGCAGCGCCTGCTCCTGGCGGCGATGCTGCAGCGGCGACTCGCCAAAGTAGCGCTTATAGTCCCGGCTAAACTGCGGCACGCTGCGGTAGCCAACCGCCAGGGCGGTTTGGTTAACGTTATGGCTATCTTGTAACAGCAGCTGCTGCGCTTTAATTAAGCGCAGCCGCTTCAAATACTGGGCGGGCGATGCGCGGGTAATCTGTTTAAAGTGCTGGTGAAAGGTAGAGACGCTCATGTTGGCCTGCTGTGCCAACTGCTCTACTGAAAAGTCTTCGGCAAAGCGGGTATGTAGCTGCGAAAGCACCTGCACAATGCGCGAATAGTTACCGTGGCCCTGTACCAACGCCCGCAGTGCAGGCCCCTGTTCGCCTTTCAGCGCTTCAAACACCACATCGCGTATTCTCGCCTCACCCATCGTGCTGCACTCCACCGCATCATGCAGCGTGCGCGCCAAGCGTAGTACAGCTGCTTGCATACCGTCATTCATCGCCACCGATGCCATCGGCAGTGGAGCGGTGTGTGTCTGGTGCATATCCCCCATGGCAGTGACCATCTCACTAAGCAGCGCGGGGTCTAGCTTGACTGAAATACCCAGTAGCGGTGCCTCGGGTGAGCCGTAAGTTTCGCATTCAAACGGTAAGGGCAGCGTTTGCACCAGGTAGTGCCCTGGGTTGTAGTGAATCTCACGGTCGCCTAAATAACCCACTTTGCGCCCTTGGGCGATGATGATCAGGCTGGGTTCATACATCAATGGGGTACGCACCTGATGCCTGCCCAGACACAGTAGGTTTACGCGTGCTAAGCGCGAAGCACTGATGCCATCGCTTTTGACAAGCGACGTGATCAGGTCGGCAAGGGCATTACCCATTTGTGCAGTGCTTTCCACCGGGGCTCTCCTTACGCGGGTGAATATCATCGGCGGCGATAATTATGACGTTTTTCTGACATTTTTTGTTATTTTATTGCACTTGAATAGAGAAATAAGCAAAAAAAACGTAGCTTCGCTCATCGCTATCTTTCCCCCATAAGCGAATAATAGAAATACTTTCTCGCACCTGCGGGATGCATTAAAAAGGAGTTTTCATGAGCCAAGCAAAATCTTACGCCGCGTTTTCTGCCGACAAGCCGCTCGCGCCGTTTACCTTTGATCGTCGTGAGCCCCGTACTGACGATGTTGCTATTGAAATCCTTTACTGTGGCGTGTGCCACAGCGACCTGCACTTTGCTCGCAACGATTGGGGCATGAGCCAATACCCCGTAGTACCGGGCCACGAAATTGTTGGCCGTGTTACTGCAGTGGGCAGCGATGTGACCCGTTTTAAAGCCGGTGATTTGGTCGGTGTTGGCTGCATGGTCGACTCCTGCCGTACCTGTTCCGCCTGTAAAGATGGCGTAGAGCAGTACTGCCTGGAAGGCTTCACCATGACCTACGGCAGCCCGGACCGCCAAGATGGCACCCTGACCCAGGGCGGCTACTCTGATTCCATCGTGGTCAGCGAGCACTTCGTTCTGCAAATGCCTGATGGCATTGACCTGGCTTCCGCCGCGCCTATCCTGTGCGCCGGTATCACCACCTACTCGCCGCTGAAGCACCATGGCGTTGGTAAAGGCCACAAAGTGGGCATTATCGGCATGGGTGGCCTGGGCCACATGGGCGTCAAACTGGCCAAAGCGCTGGGTGCTGAAGTCACCGTGTTTACCCGCTCTGCAGCCAAGGTTGAAGAAGCCAAGCGTAACGGTGCTGATCATGTAGTGGTATCAAGCGACCAAGCGCAGATGGATGCCGTTGCTGAAACCTTCGACTTCATGCTCGACACCGTTCCGGTTCAGCACGATCTGAACCCCTACCTAGCGTCGCTGAAGTACGACGGCACGCACATTCTGGTCGGCCTCTTAGAGCCCATCGAGCCAGCCATCGAAGCGTTCAACCTGGTATTCAAGCGCCGCGTGGTAGCGGGTTCTTTGATCGGCGGTATCGCTGAAACCGAAGAGCTGCTCAAACTGTGCGCCGAGCAGAACATCACTTGCGATATCGAAATGCTCGATATCAACAAGATCAATGAAGGCTTCGAGCGCATGGAGAAAGGTGACGTGCGCTATCGTTTCGTGATCGACATGGCAACACTGAAAGGCACCGCTGCCTAAGTCGTTGCGCCCCAGCAAGCCCACCGCTTTACGGCGGTGGGCTTTTTTGTTTCTTCGTTATGTAAAATTGGTTGTTATACAAAGGTCGCAGTAGCGCCATATTTCTCTTCATCTTGCTTTACCCTCCTGGGAGGTGGGGTAACAACTAATAAAGAAGAAGGGAACACGGCGATGAAACAACTCTCCATAAAATGGAGCCTGACGGCTGCCTTAGCACTACTCGTGGTGATGATTGGCTTGATCAGTGCGCTAGGGTTTTATACCAACACCTCCAGCGACCGAGCACTCAACGAAATTAATAACATCAACGTGCGGCTGGCTAATTTAGCTAACCGTACCCAAGTGAATGCGCTCAGGGCGCAAACCTTCCTCGACCGTTCGGCCAGCTTCAGTACCCAAGGCAATCCTGATAAAGGCCAACAGAGCCTCGCCATGGCGGCCGAAGCGGTCACGGCAGCGCAAACCCGTTTTGAAGAGTTCTCAGCGATCCCTGTCACGCCGGAAAGCGAGCTGGCCGAGCGGCGTGACAGCGTGGTAGCGGCCTATCACGCCTTCGTGACCGAAGGTATTGTGCCGCTGCTGGACGCGGCACCGTTCCAAATTCAGCGCCAACAAGAGGCGCTGGGTGAACTGGGGGCCAACCTGGATGCTGCGATGGGGGCTTTTGTGGACTACACCGAGGCGCGGGGCCAGCAGGTCATGCATCAGGTAGAGCGCTTAGCGAGCATCGGCGGCGCCGTGGCCATTGGCTTGCTGCTGTTTTCGCTGCTGGCAGTGGTGGTGATTCGTATTGCGATGATGCGCGGCGTGGTGCTTCCCCTCCAGCAAGCGGTTGGGCATTTTGACCATATCGCTAACGGTGATTTGACCGGGCGCATCGAAGACCGAGGCCGTAACGAAATCGGCCAGCTCTTCATGGGCTTGGCGACCATGCAAGAGAAGCTGAAGACGCTGGTGTTGTCGCTGCGCAGTAGCAGTGAACACGTTTACAGCGGCGCGAGCGATATCTCCTCGGGTAGCCAAGACCTCTCTTCGCGTACCGAACAGCAGGCTTCAGCACTTCAGCAAACCGCCTCCAGCATGGAGCAAATGGCCACCACGGTAGGCAAAAATGCCGAGATAGCCCAGGAGGCTGACCAACTCTCGGTGGCCGCTTCCCAGTCCGCTGAGGCGAGCGGAGACGAAGTCGAGCGTACCGTGCAGCTTATGCGCGAGATCGCCGCCAGCGCTGACCGGGTCAACGATATTATCGGCGTTATCGACTCGATTGCCTTTCAGACCAATATTTTGGCGCTCAATGCCTCGGTGGAAGCAGCCCGGGCAGGCGAGCAAGGGCGCGGCTTTGCGGTCGTGGCCAGTGAAGTCCGTTCACTGGCCACCCGCAGTGCGGAGTCGGCCAAAGAGATTCGCGGCCTGATTGAACAAACCACCACGCAAATTAACAGCGGTGCTACCCAGGCCGAACGCAGTGGCGAGACGCTGAGCCAAACCGTCGAGGCCATTCGCCAAGTCACCACCCTGATGGGCGAGATCTCAACGGCCACCCGTGAGCAGAATAGCGGCATCGAGCAGATTAATGCCGCACTGACGGAAATGGACTCCGTGACCCAGCAGAATGCGGCGCTGGTGCAGCAAACCAGCTCTGCCGCTAGTGCGTTGGAAGGGCAGGCAAGCCAGCTCGCCACGCTGATGGCTACTTTCCGATTGGCGGAGGGCAGCAGCGAGCACCCCGTGGCTCCGCCTGCGTTAGAGACGCAGCAGCGTCGCCCGGTGAATAAAGCAGCTGCCCCGCAAACGGTGAATAGCAGCGACGCCTGGGATGAGTTTTAGCCCCGAGCAAACATCGATAGAGCGCACCAATACTCAGGGCGGCTAGGTAGCCGCCCTGAGTGTTTTTAACAAGATTATGGTAGCGGTGGCGACCGGCTTACGCGTGAGCCACCACGCGAATGCGCACATAGTCCGCTGTCCAGTTGCCCTGGCCGTCGTTGAGGCTATGGGCTAACAGGTTGAGCGTGTTATCAAAAATAGCGTCTTTTAAATCAGGGTCTAGCCCGTGAAAAAAGGGGCTCGCGAAAGTGTCTAGCCAGCTCGCCATCCCTTTGGGTAGCGGGGTGGGGCGGGGAATGAGTTCAACGCTATCCACCCGAAAACCGACCGTTTGCAGCAGGTTGGTATACTCCTGGGGGGTGGGAAAATACCAAGGGTGACGGCCTTTAGAGCTAATGCCGCGAAACTGCAGCGAGGCAATCAGCGCGGTACAAATAGCCGCCACATTACCGTGGCCGCCAAACTCTGCCACAAAGCGCCCACCTGGTTTTAGGGCGCGCTTGATGCCAGCCAATACGGCTTGCGGGTCTAGCATCCAGTGTAGCGCCGCGTTGCTAAAGACCGCATCAAACTCATGATCGAAGGGCAACTGATGGCCGTCAATGACCCGCGCCGTCACGCCGCGCTGCTGCGCGGCAGCCACCATATCGGCAGAGGCATCAATCCCCAGCACGTCCGCGCCTAACTGCATAATGCGCTCAGTTAATGCACCGTCGCCGCAGCCTAAGTCCAAAATTCGTTGCCCCGGCTGGGGAGAAAGCAGCTTCACCACCTCCATACCCAGGTCTGGCACAAAGCTGGCGTTTTCCGCGTACCGGCCAGCATTCCATGCTTGGCCTGGCGGGGTGTGAGGGGCGTTTGACATATCGGCTTCCTAGCATCGTTATCAGGCGGATCAGGTTACTTGCAGTATAGCGAGCGTTCACTTCTACGCGTGCAACATCACGTAAAAATTCTTTAACCACCGTACGTTAACCGCCGTGAGCGGCTACCCAATCTTAGACAATAACGTTACGCTGAAAACTCACTAGGGAGAGAGACAGCATGAATCAACAGCACCAAGCGGATGACAATTTTGAAGGGGGAGATCAGCATAGCGAGGAGCATGACCAGCGCGAATCCGTCTCCCAGGAGTCTGGTGCTCAGCAGGAATCACGTGAGGCGAAATTGCCCTCCAGAGCTGCTGTGGTGCATCAGCATTTACGCCTAGAGGGGCAAAAAGAGCTCTCCCGAGACTCCATGGCGCTGCTGTGGTCGGCCATTGCGGCGGGCATCTCCATGAGCTTTTCCATGGTGGCGCGTGGAGTCATGCATGCCCACTTGCCGCAAACCGACATTGGCTTTTTAGTCGAGTGTCTCGGCTATACAGTAGGTTTTATTGCCGTCATTTTGGCCCGCCAACAGCTGTTTACCGAAAACACGGTGACCGCCGTGCTGCCCGTGATGAGCCGACCCACGCTGCCGAATCTTGGCGCGCTAGGCAGGTTATGGGGGGTGGTGTTGGTGGGTAACCTGATGGGCGCCGCGCTCTCCTCCTTCACCTTTTTACATATGCCGATGTTTGACGAGGCGACGCATCAGGCATTTATTGCCCTGGGTGAGCACATGATGGCGAACACGCCCATGGAAATGTTCTCCAAGGGGATTCTCGCTGGCTGGATGATTGCGACCCTGGTGTGGCTGATTCCCGCTGCCGATCAGGCCAAAGTGTGGATCATTATTATTGTCACCTATGTCATGGCCATCGGTGAGTTTACCCACATCATCGTCGGTACCAGTGAAGCGCTGTATCTGGTGTTCGATGGTCATATTTCTTGGTACGACGCGGTAGTGGGTTTTGCGCTGCCTACGCTGGCCGGTAACGTGATTGGCGGTACGTTTATTTTTGCGCTGATCAGTCATGCGCAGATTCGTGGCGACGTTGAGGCGCAGCGAGAGTGTAAGCAGGGCCTGTTTTATCGTCGCAAACGCTAACCCGCTTCTTATTGAAAAGCACTGAAGAGGAAATTGTTATGAATGATGTTATCAAGCTGCTGAATTCCCACCGTTCGATTCGTAAATTCACTGATCAAGAGATCCCTCACGGCCTGCTGCTGGAGCTGATTCAAGCAGGGCAAGCCGCTGCCACGTCTAGCCACGTGCAGGCGTACACGGTCATTCATGTGAAAAATCCAGATAACCGTGAAGCCATTGCCGAGCTGGCTGGTGGGCAAGGCTATGTTGCTAGCAGCGCGGCGTTCCTAGTGTTCTGTGCCGACATGAAACGCCCAACAGAAGCTTCCGCCCGCACGGGCGCCAACGTTGAGCGCGGCATGACCGAACAATTGCTGGTGGCCACGGTGGATACGGCGCTGATGGCGCAAAACGTGGCGGTAGCGGCTGAGTCAGAAGGTTTGGGCATTTGCTATATCGGGGGGATTCGTAACGACCCAGATGCTGTCAGCGAGTTACTGCGGTTGCCTGCCCATGTTTACCCCGTTTTTGGGATGTGCCTTGGGTACCCCGCTCACCAACCTGAGGTGAAACCGCGCCTGCCCGTTGAAGCGATTCTGAAAGAGGACTACTACACTGATAATAGCGACCATGTAGCCGCCTTTGACGACACCATGCAGGCGTACTATCAATCTCGTAGTAGCGGCAATAAAAATAGTGATTGGTCGCATAACCTAACCCCTCTGTTTGATAGCAAGCTGCGCCCCCATATGCGTGATTTCTTGGTGAAACGCGGCTTTACCATGAAATAAGGAGTCATCTATGTCCCTTCAGCGTGCCTACGTTCTCCTGGCTGGGCTATATAGCCTGCTACCTGTGATGGGTATTGTGGCCGTGTTTTCCGGCGGAGGAACGCCGCTGGCCATGGCGCACCTGTTTTTTGGTGTCTTGGGCGTGGTCGGGCTGTGGGGATACATATTAAAACGGGGAATGATGAACCAGCGCATGTGGCGTCCGCTGGCGGGCGTATTTGTGATTGGGAGTGTGCTGCAGCTGGTAGTGATGCTCACCATGCCGGTGTCTGGTGTGGTGCTTACCTGGATGCTCACCAGCAGCATCTTTGCCATGCTGCTGGCGGTGCTGCTTTACCATTATGGCAACCGCGACCAGCCGCTGTGGGCGACAGAACAAGAGCGTGCAGCGGCACAGCAGCTGGCTACGCTACTGGAGCA
Source organism: Halomonas sp. SIMBA_159 (assembly GCF_046536035.1). Taxonomy (NCBI): domain Bacteria; kingdom Pseudomonadati; phylum Pseudomonadota; class Gammaproteobacteria; order Oceanospirillales; family Halomonadaceae; genus Halomonas; species Halomonas sp. SIMBA_159. The sequence goes on along the minus strand of NZ_JAWJBT010000003.1, from coordinate 22,002 downwards.
ACAGTCAACGGTGACGGCAGTACACCGTGAATCAGGGCACGAAAACAGCGTCAACGTCGTCAAAGTGGGCAGTGAATATCAGGCAACCGTCACGCGCCGCTATGAAAGCCAGCAGGAAACCTTTGAGCGTCGCTTTCGGCATCCTGAAACGCTGGTATTTTTTGTTGAGAAATTCGCCAGCGTTTCCCCACAGGATTTTATCGCTTCAAGACCGGTAACGTCGGCCGCTTAGCGGTTAGTGCAAGGGAGGTGTGAGCGGCAGTTGAGCCTCTAACTGAAGCTTGATGGTTTGATACAGCGGCTTGATTTTGATGGGCAGACGCTCTTCTGCCACCCGCTGATCAATATAGTAAGGAGCACGGCTGCCGCAGTAGTTAATCACCCCACCTACCTGATGAAAATACAGGCCTGAAGCCTTTAGTAAGCGGCTAAAGCGCGGCTCTAACATCGCAAACACGTGATAGCGCTGGCTAAGCCCCACCATGGCCGTGGCCGCCAGAAACAGGCTAAGGCTCAATAGTGCGGGGCTCTCTTTGATGCTGTCATACGGGCTTTGTATATCGGGGCTTTGTATCTCGGAGCTTTGACTATCGGAGCTTTGACTATCGGAGCTTTGGCTATCAGGGTGATGATCTTTAGGTTTTTTGCGGGCGGTAGGGTGAACGGCTAACCGAGACACTTCGCACACCGTGCTGGCAGGAAAGTAATGAGGGTGCGTCTCGGGCATAAACAAGTCAGGCGAATAGTAATCTTCTAGCGGCAGGCCGCGTTCCTGGTGCTTTGCTAACGCGTCAATTAACACCACCCGGACACAGCCAACATCCATGCCGGTGGCTTTATGATGGAGCAAGCACAATAGCGAGTGCTGGTCGTGCTCGTCATGTTCCAGGTTCGGAGCACTGGACGTGCCTATATCGTAATTCAACTCTTCAATAAACACCGCGTGGCGTAGGGCAAAGGCCCGGTGCTGCTCGTCGGTTGTTTGGGCAAGAATTAATCGGAAATGGTCGTTAAAGAAAGTAGGGCTAAACGTGGTGTCTGCGAGTATTTCTGGAGTGGTAATGGGAGGGGTTATTGTCGTTATCACCATCGTTCATCCTTCCAGTAGCTGTGCGAGGGGCTGTGGTTTTCCTAAATAAAATCCTTGGCCGTAGGTGATGCCGTACTCTTGTAGAAGAGGCATTAACGCTGCCTGGTCGACAAATTCTGCAATGGTTTGTTTGCCGAACCCTTTAGCAATATCGGCAATCGCTTTCACAATGGTGTGACTGTCAGGGTTAATCAGCAAACTGCGAATAAACGAGCCATCAATTTTGATGTAATCCACCGGCAGCTGGCCCAAATAGTGAAAGCTGCTAAACCCGATACCAAAGTCATCTAGCGCCGTGCGGCAGCCTAAGTCGCGCACCGTTTGCAGCACGTTGCGTGCGGTCGAAAAGTCGGTAATAGCGGCGGTTTCGGTCACTTCGAGAATTAAGTGGTGCGGGTCGGCACCGCTGCGCTGCAGTTCGTCGGTTAAGTACTGTTTTAGCTCCAAATCATGGAGCGATTGCCCTGATAAGTTGACCGCCAATGAAATACCGCGATCTTGCAGCGTTCTGAGTGCTTGCAGACTATGTTTGATAACCCAACGGTCGAGCGGCACGACTAGCCCGCTCTGCTCAGCAATAGCAATAAACTGCTGTGGCGCAATGAGGCTGCCATCCGGATGACGAATGCGCAGCAGCACTTCGTAGTGTTTAATATCCTGGTCTGCCAAACGTACAATCGGCTGTACCATCAGCTCGAAGCTGTCGTTTTCCAGCGCGTTATGGAGCTGCTCAACCCAATAAACGCGGTCTTGTAACTCGTCTTTTGCGTTCTCTGCCTGAGAAAGCAAATACCAACGCTGGTGAGTGCTCTCTTTGGCCTTATACATGGCCATATCGGCGCTGGCGAGCAGGTCGGCTGATGTGCGGCCATGGGTGGGGAAGAGCGCAATGCCCATGCTGGCAGAGATATGGTGCTTTCTACCTGTCGATTGAAACCCGATACCACTGAGCAATTGGCTAATATAGCCGGCAATGCTGATCGCCTGTTCGCTGGCAACTCCTTCAAGCAGCAGAGCGAATTCATCGCCGCCTAATCGCGCAATAATGCTGCGCTGGCCTAGATTCAGAAACAGCGTCTCAGCGACTTCACGCAGCAGGTGGTCGCCTACGTGGTGGCCGCTCAGTTCGTTAATGTCTTTAAACTGATCCAAATCCAGCAGCACAATAGCGCCTTCGCTGTTGTGCAGCAGGGCGCTTTGCAGGGCATCTTGGAAGTAGCGACGGTTAAACAGCTCGGTGAGCGGGTCTCGCTCGGCAAGCCAGGTCAGCCGCTCTTCTGCGGCTTTACGCTCGGTAATATCCAAGCCAACAGAGATGCGCAGCGCCTGTTCGCGGGACCTGGCGGGTAAGGCCGAGTGATACCACGCCACGGTACAGCAACGCTTATCTGCCGTTTGCAGCATCTTCTCTTCCTGCTGGGGCGAGTGGGGTGGCGCATTAAAGACGGCATCTTTAGTGATTAATCGGCTGGCTATGGGCAGCCCTGCAGGGGACACTTGATCGAAAATATCGTAAAAAAATCGGCCGATAAGTTCTTGATCGTTAAGCGCAAGACGGCTGCGCGTATAGGCATTGACCCGCTGAATACGCCCATCGCTGCTGTGCACCACGATGAACACTTGGGCGGTGTCTAGCAGGCTATTCACAAAGTCTCTTTCGCGGGCAAGCTCGTTAATGCGCTCGGCTAATTGGCTGCTATGCACGGTCACGCTGGATTCAAGGTGTTCTAGCTGGTTGGCTAAGGTGCGCGTGGCGTTCTCAAGCACATCAATTTCATTAGAGAGCCGTGGGGAGTGCTGAGGCAGTTTCCCTCTTACCTCTGTAAAGTCGCCTCTTGCTAGCGCTGGCAGCATAGAAGCTACTCGCCGGAGCCGTGCCATGGGGCCAAGTAGAATGGCGAGCAGCAGCAGTTCTGCCGCAAGCCAGCCCACTACACCAAGCACCAGCAGCGTGTTAGTGGCATGCTGTATAGCAACCGTTTGTGTGGTGACATCAGAGATCAGCAGGAAATAGCCGGTGCTGCGCCAGTCAGCGTCATCTTCCATGTACACTGCGCTGAGCTCTAAATACCGCCCCGCGTAGGGAAGGCTAAGCGGCCTATCGGCCAGTGCAAAAATAGGCGCTATGTGGGAGGCGCGCTCTAACAGGGGTAGGGTAGCCTCACGGTTGGTTAGAGCGACTAAATGACCGTTCCACTCCGGTAAGCGGCGGGCGACATCCAGAGGGGCAGCCCCCGTGTAGCCTGTCACCATCAGCGCAATTTCGCTTCCCGACACTTCTCTTGCTTCGCGGGTTACGTCCGCCAGCGAGCGTGACAGCACCACCATGCCAATGCTGCTGCCCTCCATTAATATGGGCACTGCCGCGTACTGCTGGCAGTTCAACCCGCAGCGCAGAGTGGTGATAGGCGCCTCGCGAGCCAGCACGTCTTCGATCCAGCCCTCTACCGGTAGCTCCGTGGCACCTTGAAGGCTACCTGAATGACCAAGCAGACGCCCCAGCGGGTTAAACACAAAGACTTCGTCCACTCCAGCTTCTAACTGCAGAGATGGCCACTGAGAGCGAAGGGCGTTCTCAATCGCGGTGGTGTCGCCCACGGCCAGCGCATCGCCCAGTGGAGGCGCCGAAGCGGTCAACCCTGCCAGTTGGCGTAAATTATTAGCTGAGCGCTGCATCGCTAGGCGAATTTCACGCTGCTGGCGCTCGTGGTGGGCCATGCGGCTATTTTCAAACTGCTGCGTTAGGTGGTGATGCCCAAACCAAATAAACAGCGCGACGAGTATCAAAAGCAGCAGGCTGCTAAGTGCAGTGACTCGCCAAGCTAAGCTAAACCGATGACGTGCTGGCAATGGTGAAAACCGATTCATAACGGCAGTTCCCGATCAGGTCAATGGTTAAAAGCGTAGCGAAAGTTGAAACAGCAGCATGTTCCAGTGTTGGCGTGTTTCCCCGGCATCCGGGTTGTCTTGTGTCGGTAGCCAACCGGTGCCGTCAACGATGTGATACTCTCCCGCCAGCATCAGCCGCGGGGTCGGGGTCCACTGCACGCCTAGCGTTATGTCGTCGGCAAACTGCGAATGGGCCGGGCCAAGGCCCGCTTGCTCATACCCCTGGCCCGAGCGGTCATCGGTGTTGTTGATCAGGCGATCAAAACGTACGAGCCCGCTCCAGGTAGGTGTGAAGCGGCGCTGGTACTGTACGTACCAGCTCTCGCCGGTGATATCGAAGGTGCGCGGCAGGTTCTCGCCCTGGAGCGACTGCTGCCTAAGCGCGTATTCGGCGGTCAGGCTCCAGTGCTCTTCGTTGTACTGCAGGGAAGCAATCCAGGGCTGGAAGTCGAAGTCTGCCGCGTGGCCGCCGAGCGACGTGTCGAGATTGACCGTGGCAGTGCTCAGCGCGGCGACCCACTGGCCGGTGGGGTCTTCAAACAGCAGTTGCGCAATCGCGGAGGGCTCTGCTGCTGAGACGTCGTTTGCCGCACCGTTGAAGAGCTGCCGCGTTAGCTCCGAGCCGGTTTGCGGGCGGCCAAGCCCGCTACGAAAGCGCAGCATGCCTGCGCCAGTGTACGCCTCCCAATAAACGCTGACGCCATCGGCGGCTAGGCCCAGGGCGCGGGTGCGGTCAAAATAGATGGATTGCGGAAGCAGAATACTCGGCCGGGTAAAGGCAACATCGCGGGTTTGGTTATAAAGGCCAAACGGGTTCTTGAAACGGCCTAGCTGAACGCCGAGCGTGCGCGACGGGTTGGAGCTCATTTGGTAATCGATGACGCCGTAATCCAGGGTAGGTTCGGCATCGCTGTTGGTGCCACCGGCGCGGCGGCTGAGCACTTGAGCGGCTACTAAGACCTTGCGGTGAGGGCGAAACGAGGCGTTGAGCCCCAGCTCGGTATACTCCAGGCTGCCCGCGTTCTCGCTGCTGTCACCAAAAAAGTCATTGTGATCAGTGATGACCAGCGCTTGGCTAAGAAAGCCATGCACTTGCAGTGTGTCTCGTGGTTTATCCGCATGGGTAGTCATTGGCAGTAGCGCTAGCAGCCCCGCGATTAACCACCGTGTTGGCGCGCGGTTTTCACTCCATTGAAATAACACGAACGCTTTCATCCAGGTACTCCCTTTCAAGGTAACCCAACGCGCCAGGAGTGCCAGCAACCTGCTCGCGCATCTCCTCTTGATTGCGCACTCGGTTAGGGGCTTGCCCCATGCCGGAAAACACCATTCTGTCCCATGCCAACTGCAGCTGATGGGGGTACACGCCCAACTGCTCTTTGGTAAAGCGGGTATGCACAGGTTCGCGGTTAGGCAGCACAAATATCTGCGCTGCTTGGCCGTTGGGCCACGTGCGTTGGCGCATGGCAAACATCGCCCGCGCCGTGTCCCGGTTAATCGCTTGTGCCCCCACTGAAGGGTGAGCAATCAAAACAATCGTATTAGCTAATTCGGTGGTCTGTGCTGATGCGGTGTTGAAAAGCAGGGCAAGCATCATGAGCGCTGTCCATAAAGCGCTCATGAGCGTGCTACTCGGCCGTTTAAGCGCCATCGCTCAGGGGTGCCTTGGCTTGCAGAACGTCAGGTTCATGCACCATGTAGGTGTTTCCCACACGTCAGCTGTGAATGAGTAAATGACGTTTCTCCCTTACGGCTGCCATCAAAAAAGTGGATAAGAGCAAAGAGCTTATCGGCTTTTCTAAGTAACGCAAACTACAAAAAATATGGCAAAGGCTTAGCAATGTCTAAGAACAACTTACAGCACCTTTAGCCCGTTTGCGCTGGTGCATATCAACGCTCTGGTTAACTGCTTTGGATTACTCGTTGACACGCTCCAGCAGGCGGTCAGGGTAGTCGGTGAACAAGCCGTTCACGCCTAGCGCTATTAAGCGCTCCATCTCTTCGGGCTCGTTGATGGTGTACACATGTACCGGTAGACCGTTTTCTTGTGCCTGACGAATAAATGCAGCATCGATAACGGGGGTTCCCTGATGGGTCGCATTCGTGCCAATACCCGCGGCGTACTCAGCGATACGGCGGAAATCTTCATCACGAAGGGTATCGGCCCCAGGGGTGGTGTTATTCCACTCTGTTAGGCTACCGCTGTTCTGCTCGCTGGGTGAGTACCACAGCAGTTGAATGAGCGGCACGTTAGGGTTCAAAGCGTGCACTTTACGTAGGCTTTCCTGATCAAACGACTGCACCAGCACACGGCCTTGTTCAATCATGTCGTAGGCTTCCAGGCGCTCCACCAAGGCCTCTTCTAAGCCAGGATTAAGGTCAGGCGATTTTGTTTCGATGTAATAACGCGTGGTGTGGCCAAAGTGATCAAACAGCTCATTGAGCGTTAAAATCGGTGTGCCAGAGTAATCCGCCTCATCTATCTCTGGATGAGCCTCGTGAAACCAAGTGCCGGTATCTAGCGCTTTTAACTCCGCCAGGGTGTAGTCATTAATATGCCCTTCGCCATTGCTAGTGCGCTCAATGGTACTGTCGTGGAAAAGTACCACTTCGCCATCGGCGCTGAGCTGCGCATCCAACTCCAGGTAATCCACGCCCCACTGGTGGGCAAGCTCATAGGCGGGCAAGGTACTTTCCGGCGCATGCCCGCTGGCACCTCGGTGGGCAATTACCTGAAAATTATTTAAATCCTCCAACTGCTGTGCCAACGGCGTAACGCCCGCCGCCAGTGCGGCGGTTGAGGTGCCCGCCAGCATCACGGCGGGCATGAACAGGGGCGTGAACAGGGTCGTGAGCAATGTATAGCGCGACATAAACACTCCTTGAAAGCGGTGTATAAAACAGACAAAAGCAACAGTAACGGCTATTAATCGACCTTACGCGCCATACATGATAAACGCACGAAGAGTCGTGGCGGCGATAGTGCCCCGGTCCGTTAAAGATAGTACCCACCCCTGCCCGTTAATTAAGTTGCATCAAAAGAAAAAGCGACCAAACATCGCCGAATGTTTTAGGGTGCTGGGTCGTGTGATCTAAAACAACCATTAAGAGGTGCGTGATGGCCAAACCGCTAAGCATTGGAGCGCGAGTGCTGCGTTTTATGATCGCTTTGCTAGTCGGCGTTATTCTAGGCAGCGTGGTGCAGACACAGGTCAACTTGGCGGCACTGCAAGCGCTAGGCGTGGCGATTTCTTTCAGCGTAAGAGCGTCCACCACCGCGCAAGATCTCGTTCACTTTGCGCCTATTTATACAGCCGTCTTGGTACCCGGGTTGGTCATCTCACAGGCAGCCGCCGCATGGCTGACGCGCCGAGTGGCGAAGCAGTCTCGCGCATTGATTCATGCGTTAGCGGCAGTGGCTGGGCTATGGGTCACCTTTTGGCTTGCGAATACCTTTGCGCCTATGCCCACCCTTATTGCAGCTACTCGCGGCCCGGTGGGGCTAGCGGCCATGCTAGCAACGGCAGGGCTTGCGGGGTGGCTGTTTGCCGTGCTGACGCGTAGTGCGAGTAACGCGCGGGGGGCGGTGAGTATGGCGGTGGTGGCAGGGGCGTTACTGCTGCCCGTTGCGCCATCGGTGGAAGCCCAGCAGGCTCAAAGTGCTTACCAAATAGACACCTTAGCGGATGGCTTGGAGCATCCGTGGTCGCTGGCGCTGTTGCCCGATGGCCGCCTGCTGGTCACCGAGCGCCCTGGGCGGCTTCGTTTGCTAAGCCCGCAAGGCGAGACCCTGGTGGAATCTCTAGGCGGCGTGCCTAGCGTGTTCGCCTCGGGGCAGTCAGGGCTATTTGATGTGCTGCTATCGCCTCAGTTCGAGGAAAACCAGCAGCTCTTCCTCAGCTACGCCTGCGGCACCGCCAGCGCTAACCACGCCTGTTTAGCCAGGGCGACGCTGGGGGATAACCGCTTAGAGCAAGTGGAGGAGATTTTTCGCGTGCACCCCGCAAAAAGTGGTAATGCCCACTTTGGTGGCCGCTTAGCGTGGCTTGCGGATAACACCTTGATCATGACCTTAGGCGATGGCTTTGATAACCGTGAGGAAGCCCAGCGGGTGACCAGCCACATTGGCGGTATTGTGCGCCTGAACCCGGATGGCAGCGCCCCGAGTGATAACCCCTTTGTAGCAGAAGCTAACGCACTGCCGGAGCTTTACAGCATCGGCCACCGTAATGTGCAAGGGCTGGTGTTCGATAAAGCGAATCAGCGGTTAATTGCCCACGAACACGGCCCCCGGGGCGGCGATGAGTTGAACATTATCACCCCAGGCGGCAATTACGGCTGGCCCATCGCCACCGGCGGATTGGATTACACCGGTGCTCGGGTATCGCCGTTTACAGAGTATCCCGGCATGCTGCCCCCTGCGCTTGAATGGACGCCCTCTATCGCGCCTTCCGGTTTGGCGCTGTATCAAGGCGCGCTGTTTCCCGAGTGGCAAGGCGATTTACTGGTAGGTTCACTGGTGAATCGTGAAGTGCGCAGGGTGCGTTTGCATGACGATGGCCGTGCCGAAGAGGTAGAGAGTCTATTCAGTGAGCTGGATGCGCGCATCCGTGATGTGCGCGTAGGCCCTGAAGGAGCCGTTTATTTGCTCACCGACAGCCCAGAAGGGCAACTGCTGAAGGTGGTGCCCCGCCAATGAACTAAGCTGAGTCAAGAAGGCGTTAATATAACGCTGCTCAGGAGCTGCCATGACCCATCAAGAACACCATCGATCTCATCGCTCTGGCTGGTTACGGGCTGCCGTGTTGGGGGCCAACGATGGCATTGTTTCCACCAGCAGCCTGATTCTTGGGGTGGCCGCGGCGTCCACTGTGCAAAGCGATATTTTACTGGCGGGGGTAGCAGGGCTAGTGGCGGGTGCGATGTCGATGGCCGCGGGGGAGTATGTCTCCGTGAGTTCACAGTCAGACACCGAGCGTGCCGATATCGCCAAAGAGCGTGATGCTCTCAGCGACCACTTTGAAGCGGAGCAACAGGAGCTGGCTGAGATTTATGTCGAGCGAGGGTTAACGCCCGAGCTTGCCAGCCAAGTCGCTGAACAGCTGATGCAAAAAGATGCCCTGGGTGCCCACGCCCGGGATGAAATCGGCATCACCGTGGTGAGCCAAGCGCGGCCGCTGCAGGCCGCGTTCTCCTCGGCGGCGATGTTCACCATTGGCGCGCTGCTGCCGCTTTTAGTGGCGTGGTGGGCACCCACCGTATTGCTGATTCCGCTGGTCGCCGTGGCCTCGCTAGCGTTGCTGGCGCTGTTAGGCGCGCTGGCCGCCAAAGTGGGCGGCGCACCGGTACGCACCGCTGCACTGCGCGTACTGTTTTGGGGAGCGCTGGCCATGGCGTTGACATCGCTCATTGGCCGATTGTTCGGCGTTATGGCATAACCGTTATATGTCCAACGCTTATAAGGAGAGCGCGCATGCTGGCCTATACAATGGTGGGAACACAAGATCTCGCGCGTGCCCTGCAATTTTACACGCCGCTGTTCAATGCCATGGGGTTGGATATTTGCTGGCAGGATGACAGCTGCGTCTCGTTTGGTGACCCGGACGATGTCAACGTACCCCAATACTTCGTGGGCCACCCCTTCGACGGCCACGAGGCCACCGTGGGCAACGGCACCATGACCGCCTTTCAGTTCACCGACATCAAAGAAGTCGACACGCTGCATCACCTCTCCCTGGAAAGCGGCGGAAGCGACGAAGGCGCGCCGGGCTTTCGGCCACAGTACGGGGAAGGCTTTTATGCCGCCTACGTCCGCGACCCGGATGGCAACAAGCTGGCGTTTGTGGTGTACCCACACCGGGTAGGGCTCTAGCCCTCCAGCTCTTTTCGCAACCAATCAGCTAGCGCTTCGCTGCGGCGGGCATTGGCGTGTTTGGGCAGCCACAGGCAGAGCCTGGCCGGGGTTTCGATGCTGCCCCAAGGGGCGACAAGCCGTCCGCTTTTGAGATCATCTTCTACGAGTAGCTTCGGGGCGATGGCGACCCCCAGGCCCGCCACGGCAGCCTCTATGAGGTAGTACAGGTGCGCAAAGCCTTGGCCCTGTTGGAGGGCTGTTTTCAATGCGGCGGTTTCGAGCCTTTGGGCGTCTGCCCACTGGGGCCACGCTTGGGGGCGTGAGGCGGTATAAAGCAGTTTGTTGGTAAACAGCGATGCGGGATGAGAGGTATGGCACGCATCCGCCAAATGTGGGCTGGCCACGGCGCAAATTTCCTCAGACATCAGTGCAATTAGCTCGCCCTCGTCAGGCCAAGGTGGCTCGAAAAAGGCCAGTGTTGCGCTGGTCTCCGGCTGGCCGGGCTGCTCAGAATCGCTCACTACTACCTGAAGTTTTAGCTCCGGCAGCGCCTGGTTTAAGCGGTCTAAACGGGGAATCAGCCAGCGGGCCAGCAGGCTGCCGGGGCAGGCCAGGGTAAACGGCGCTTCTTCCACCTCATGCTTGAGCCGGGTGCAACTATCCCTGAGTTTAGCGAAGGCTTCCCCCACGCCGCTTTGCAACCGTTCACCGTGGTGAGTGAGCACTAGACCCCGCCCAGCTTTGGTGAACAGCGCCACGCCAAAATGCTCATCCAGGGTCCTTAACTGGCGGCTTACCGCGCCGTGGGTCACGCTTAGCTCATCGGCGGCGGCGGTCACACTGCCTAGCCGGGCGGTGGCTTCAAAGGCGCGCAGAGCGCTTAAGGGCGGCAGGCTGTGTTGCATGGGTGCCTCTTCAAATAGTTGCGTAAAACTCACAGGTAATTGCCATCTTATCGATTTTTCTTCCCGCCTGCCTGCGCTAACGTCATCACAACCCTAAATCGCACCCAAAACGCAGAGGTCGTGATGAACAAACCTTTAAGCCTACCTGATGCCAACGGGCTGTTTGGCAGTTTCGGTGGCCGCTTTGTCGCTGAAACCCTGATGCCGCTGATTCTTGAGCTGCAGGATGAGTACACCACCGCCAAAAACGACCCGGATTTTCAGCGCCAGCTCGCCTATTTTCAGGGCGACTACGTCGGCCGCCCCAGCCCGCTCTACTTTGCCGAGCGCCTTACCGAGCACTTCGGCGGCGCGAGCATTTATCTCAAGCGTGAAGAGCTTAACCACACCGGCGCGCACAAGATTAACAACTGCATTGGTCAGGTGCTGCTGGCTAAGCAGATGGGCAAAAAGCGCATCATCGCGGAAACCGGCGCAGGCATGCACGGCGTTGCCACCGCTACCGTGGCTGCGCGTTTTGGTTTGCCCTGCGTGATTTACATGGGCGCCACCGACATCGAACGCCAGCAGCCCAACGTTTTCCGCATGAAGCTGCTGGGCGCGGAGATCGTGCCGGTCACCTCCGGCACCGGCACGCTCAAAGACGCCATGAACGAAGCGCTGCGCGACTGGGTAACGAACGTCGACGACACCTTCTACATCATTGGCACCGTGGCAGGCCCGCACCCGTACCCAGCCATGGTGCGCGATTTCCAAGCGGTGATTGGCCACGAAACTCGCACCCAAATGCTTGAAAAGCAGGGCCGCCTGCCGGATTCGTTGATTGCCTGCGTGGGCGGCGGCTCTAATGCCATGGGCCTGTTTTACCCGTTTATTGATGATGAAAGTGTCCACATGGTGGGCGTGGAGGCAGGAGGCAAAGGCGTTAACAGCGGCCTGCACGCCGCCAGCCTGAACGGCGGCACCCCCGGCGTGCTGCACGGCAACCGTACTTACCTGCTGCAAAACGAAGATGGTCAGATTATCGACGCTCACTCGATTTCCGCAGGGCTGGACTACCCCGGCATCGGCCCCGAACACGCCTGGCTGCACGAGCAAGGGCGGGTCGAGTACGTTTCCGCCACCGATGACGAAGCGCTGGAAGCGTTCCAAATCTGCTGCCGCCAAGAGGGCATCATCCCCGCACTAGAAACTGCCCACGCCCTGGCTGAAGTGGCTAAGCGCGCGCCGACGCTGCCCCGCGAGCACCTGATGGTGGTCAACCTCAGTGGCCGTGGTGATAAAGACATGATGAGCGTGGCCCATCATCTGGGGGATAAGTTCGGAGTAAAAAACGTATGAGCGCGCTACAGGAGAACGACATGACTAATATCTCTCGTCTTGAAGCGTGCTTTACCACGCTCAAACAGCAAAACCGCCCGGCGCTGGTCAGCTACCTCACCGCAGGCGACCCGGACGCCGAGACCTCCCGCCTCCTGCTGCACGGGTTACCGGAAGCAGGCGTGGACATCATCGAACTCGGCATGCCCTTCAGCGACCCCATGGCCGATGGCCCCGCCATTCAAAAAGCCGCCCTGCGCGCGCTGGAAAACGGCCAGACCCAAGCCAAAACGCTGGAAATGGTGCGCCAGTTCCGTGCACAAAACAACACTACCCCCATCGTGCTGATGGGCTATTACAACCCGATTTACTGCTACGGCGTCGAGCGTTTTCTAACCGATGCCGCCAAGGCCGGGGTAGACGGGCTGATCGTGGTGGATCTACCGCCCGAACACGACGAAGAGCTGTGCCAGCCCGCCGCTCAGCACGGCATCGATTTTATCCGCTTAGCCACGCCCACCACCGATGCCAAGCGCCTGCCCAAAGTGCTGGCCAACGCCTCCGGGTTTATCTACTACGTTTCCGTGGCGGGGGTGACGGGCGGCAGCGCCCCCACGCCCGAGCGTTTAGAAAGCGCCGTTAATCAGCTGCGTGAACACACGCCGCTACCCATCGCCGTAGGCTTTGGCATTCGCACTGCCGAACAGGCCGCCACCATTGGCCGCTTCAGCGACGCCGTGGTAGTAGGTTCTGCGCTGGTAGATTGCATCGAACACGCCAGCAGCGGTGATGACGCCGTGACGCGGGTGCATGGGCTGGTGAAAGAACTGGCGGAAAGCGTGAGAGGGTGTCGAGAAGCCCATGAGGAGCACGCAAGTTTGCCAGCCTGATGGGAAGCCGTATCAAAAAAACAGAGCGGGCAATGGCTCGCTCTGTTTGTATAAGGTTATGAAAGATTTAGGCAAAAGTCAGACAGGGAAGCCGTGATGGCTACCGTCGGGTAGCTCAATATCAACGCGAACACGGCCACCCAGTGCCTCGACGTAGCGTTTTAGAGAGCTAAGGCGCATGTCCTGGCCTACCTTCTCAAGTCCTGCAATCGTTGGTTGTTTTACGCCCATGGCATCGGCAATGTCAGCTTGGGTTTTTTCTGCCAGCAGCCGAATTTCGGCAAGTCTAATGTCAAGCAGCATATCGCCTGCTTTCGCCTTAGCCGCTGCTACCACCTCCGGCTTTTCCTGCGCCAGCAAGTCTTCTAATTTTCTTGCCATGATGCTCACCTCACTTCAGCGTTTCCAGATGCGCCGCGTATTCACGGTCCGCTACCGGTATCATCTCATCGTAAAACCGTTTGTCGTTCCCACCCTTGTCGCCAGCGCATAAAATGATGCCTGTTCGAGTCGGGTCAAACGCAAAAAAAGCTCTAAGCGGTCGACCAAAACTTTGAATTCGCAACTCTTTCATGTTGGCAAACTGCGAGCCTTTCACTGTATCGGCATGCGGTCGAGATAGCATAGGGCCGCGTTCTTGTAATAAGAGCACTGAAGCCAGCACATTCTCACGGTCAGCATCGTCAAGCGAGAAAAACCACTCTTCAAAAATTGGCGTTTGTTCAATCGACCACATAACACCCTCCCTGGTATAGCTTATAAGCTATATAGGCTATCGCCTATTTTCAAGTGGTGTTTCTGAAAAGATTGTGTGAATTTGTGGATACGAAACCACCACGCTCCACTTGCCGCTGTTTCTAGAAAACAGGCATCATCCAGGTTTAATAGTGGCGGCAACGCGCCACGACGACACAAACAGAGGCAAATAATGGGCAAGCTCTTTTCATTGCTGGTACTGCTGGGGCTGGGCTACGCAGGACTCTATGTCTACTACGGTGTGGTGGTTGAGAAGGAAGTCGAGGAGCAGTTAGAAGCCCGTGGGCTTTCATCGGTAAGCGTGGATAACGTCGAGTACGACTGGCTGGCCCCGGTGAGCGACAGCACCAATATCGCCGTTACCGTGGGGTATCGTGGCTCCCAGGCAGCGGTCAACGTGCGCGTGCAAGGCCACCCGCTGTGGTCCGATGAGGTCACGGTACAGCTCGATAGCCTGCAAGCGCTGCGCTTGGGCCTTAGCTTTGGGCAGTAGTGCTGAATAGCCGCCTCGTGCAAACAACCACCTACAAGGACACCCCATGTTTACCGGCCTGAGTGCGTTTCCGCTAACCCCCATGAATGAGCAGGGCATCAACGAGAAGGAATTTACCCAGCTAGTGGCCCGTTTGGCCCAAGCGCAGGTGGATTCCATTGGCGTGCTGGGTTCTACCGGTAGCTACGCTTATTTAAGCGTGGAAGAGCGGGCGTGGATGGCCAAGCTGAGCGTGGAGAGTGCGGCGGGGGTGCCGGTGGTGGTGGGCATTGGTGCGCTGCGCACTCGCGATGTGCTGGCCAATGCCGAACATGCCCAGCAGGCCGGGGCGAGTGGGCTGCTGTTAGCGCCTGTGTCGTACCAAAAACTGACCGATGACGATGTGTTCAACCTGTTCAGTACCGTCAGCCGCGCCATCAGCGTGCCGCTGTGCGTGTACGACAACCCCGGCACCACGCACTTTACGTTCAGCGACGAGCTGCACGGGCGCATTGCCGAGTTGCCCCAGGTGCGCTCGATTAAAATTCCGCCAGTGCCCAATAACCTAGAAGACGCCAAAGCCCGCGTGGCGCGGCTGCGGGCGCTGATTCCTGATGATGTAACCATCGGCATCAGCGGCGACCCCGCCGCCGCGACGGGCCTGCTGGCAGGCTGCGAGGCGTGGTATTCGGTGATTGGCGGGCTCTACCCAGAATTAGCGCTAGCGCTCACCCGCGCCGCCCAAGCGGGCGACGCCGAACAGGCCCAAACCCGTTCAGACGCCTTAGCACCGCTATGGGCGCTGTATCACGAATACGGCGGCAGCCTGCGGGTGGCGGCGACCATTGCTGAACTCACCGGTCGCGCTAGCGCCCCCTGCTTGCCCCAACCGCTGAACACCCTGCAAGGGGAAGCTCGCCAACAGGTGGCAACAGTGATTGAAACGCTGGGCCTTCACTAACCCGCATCAAGCAAAGCGCAAGTGGCTACAGCCCTTGCGCACCGCGCCGCAGCCAGTTGTGAACAAACGCCAGCTTGCGCAGCGCCACTTCGGAAAGCACAAACGGGTAAAGATCCGACAGCCCCATCGAACGGTTTACATGGTTCACGCCCGCCACTAAGGATGCCGCAATATGAATCAGCCGCTCTGAATCTGGTTCAGCGTAGGCATCCCAGTTATGGTCATCCGGTAGCACGGGCGAGGTCATGCCCGACGACACAAAGCTATCGGTGATATCGGTTAAGTGCAACAGGTGCGAGGTGGTTTCCGCCCAATCCTCGTGGGGGTGGGAAGACGCATAGGTGGAGAGAAACCGCGTGTGCCAATCCGCAGGCGGGCCGTTTTGGTAGTGGCGCTGCAAGGCCGCCGGGTAATCTTCCCGCTCATCGCCAAACATCTCGCGGAAGGCATCCAGAAAATCCTCCCGCAGGCTAAGCCGCCACCACAGCATATGAGCAATTTCATGGCGCATATGGCCAATCATGGTGCGGTAGGGCTCATCTAACGCCTCTTTGCGGGTGGTGCGCAGCACGGCATCGGCTTCCGCCACGCTAATCGTTACCACGCCGCCCACGTGCCCCATGGGCACCGGGGTGTCGCCTTCCGCCAGCATATGAAACACCGGCGGCGCGCCGGGGTCTTCCGGGCGAAACCAGTGCCAGCGGCCCAGGTTATCAATCACCCAGCGCTTGGCCGCCTCGGTTTGCGCCCAGTTAGGTATCGCATCGGAAATGGAAGGGTCTGGGGCTAGGGCGGTCATCGCGCAGGCGCGGCAGAACTCGCCCTGCTTCGGGGCAATCCAGTTACAGCCAATCACGTCGCGGTTGGCACAGAAGGGCGGCATGGGAATAAACGCCCGCGCCTGGGGGTCGTAGGCCACCGGCACACCATCCGCCGTGACCAAATTATCAAACCAAAGTGAACCGGCACCGACCGGATTAGAAAAAACGCGCATAGGTCGGGTATCTCAAGAGAAACGAAGCTTCAGTCTAGGAGCCGAAGCCAGGGGACGCCAACGGCGATTGCAGGCATGCTCTATTGCGATAAACCCACACGCTGCCACTCGCGCCGTGAGGCAATGGTAAATTGATCTTCCCTAACAACGACGCACAGCTAAAGGTGACATGTTATGCAACCTCGCCACCCTTGGGCCGAAACGCTGCCTCAGCTTCACGACCACCTGTGGGCACGCTTGATTCGCGGCGTACACGACCGCCACGCACCCGCGCGGCATCCTACCTTGGCAACCGTCAGCCCAGCCGGCATGCCTCAGGCACGCACGGTGGTGCTGCGCGGCGCAGACAAACAGGCCGCCACACTCACGCTATATACGGATGTGCATTCAGATAAGGTGAGGGCACTACACACCACGCCCGTTGCCGCGCTGCATGTATGGGATGCCACTGCCCATTTGCAAACGCGTATTGAGGCAAGCGTGACGGTGTTAACGGGCAATGCTGCTCGCGAACACTGGCAGCGCGTGCCTGGACACTCGCAAAGTGCGTACAGCAGCGGCCCTGCCCCTGGCGAGCCTATTACCGATGCGCTGGCGTACACCAAAACGCCAGATCAGCAGGCCTTCGCCGTGCTGTTACTCCAGGTCAACACCATCGATGCGCTGCACCTAGGCCCGCAGCACCGACGCGCCCTGTTTACGCGTGAAGACGACTGGGCAGGGCAGTGGGTGGTTCCCTAACGCACTAGCAACGCAAACGGCCACCGCCACGCCCCAGTCGCCAAGGCCGCCCTGGCTCAGTATCATCACCCGCTCATTCACCACAGAAGCCACTGCTTATGTCTTGCCCGCCATGCCCCCGCTGCCAGTCGGAATTCGTCTATCAGGATCAACGCCTGTTCATCTGCCCCGAATGCGCCCACGAATGGAACCCTGAAGAAGCCGCCGCCGAAGAGGCCGTGAACGTGGCGGATGCCAACGGCACGCCGCTCGCCGAAGGTGACAAGGTCACGCTGATCAAAGACCTCAAGGTGAAAGGCAGCTCCCAAGTGCTCAAGATCGGCACCAAAGCCGTCATCAAACGGCTAAAAGAGGGCAAAGACCACCAGCTAGACTGCAAAGTAGACGGCGCAGGCGACATGATGGTGACTGCGCAGTTCGTGAAAAAGGCTTGAAGCAGTCGTTCTGTCTTATTAGCTGTACAGGTTTGCGGGCAACGGCTAGACTTGTACCCTAAATAGTACATGTGAGGCGTGTATGAAAATCGTGTCTTTTACAGAAGCGAGGAATGGCTTGAAAGCTGTGCTGGATGGCGTCGTTAATGATGCGGATACCACCGTGATCACGCGCAGGGATGCGGAAGATGCCGTTGTGATGTCACTGGATTATTACAATAGCCTAATGGAAACAGTGCACCTGCTTAGTTCACCTAATAATGCTGAACACCTTAACCGCTCAATAGCGCAATATCGTGCTGGCCAAACAAGCGCACGTGAGTTAATGGATGAGTAGTCAGCGACTGTTGTGTTGGACAGATGAATCTTGGAACGACTACGTCTATTGGCAAGCGCAGGATAAGAAAACCCTTAAGCGCATTAATAAGCTGATAAACGATGTAAAGCGCTCTCCCTTTGAGGGAATCGGCAAGCCAGAGCCCTTAAAAGGAAACCTAGCGGGCTTTTGGTCTCGACGTATAGACGATACTCATCGGCTTGTTTATGCAGTCGATCACCACGCGATCACTGTCATTTCTTGCCGCTATCACTATTAGCCCGTAGCTGAATCGGCCCCGAGATTGAGCCAGCAGTGGGAGGTGGGTTTAGCCCGCGACTGTGCCTGCACCCAGCCAGCTAAGTGGACAAAAATGACAGCTACCACACCAGCCCCCATCACCATTGCACTCGCCCAACTGCCAGTTATCAAAGCAGCGGTAGACGACAACCTCGAAACACACTTGGCTTACATAGAACGCGCCGCCGCGCTGGGGGCCAACGTGGTGGCCTTTCCCGAACTCTCGCTGACCGGTTACGAGCTGGCGCTACTCAGCCAACTGGCTATGCCCCGCGACGATGCCACCTTTGCCGCCCTCACCGCCGCTGCCGTAGCCAATAACACGGTGGTAATAGCAGGTTGCCCACTGCACAACCCTCACGGCAAACCCTACATCGCCGCGGTGATCTGCTTCCCCAATGGCGAACATACCTTCTACCTAAAGCAGCACCTTCACGAAGGGGAGGAGGTTTACTGTGCCCCAGGCCATGAAAGCGGCCTCATCAACGTAAACGGCACCCGAATCGCCCTGGCCATTTGCGCCGACTTCACCCACCCAAACCATGCTGCCACCTCCGCCGCCCAACAGGCGGACGTATATCTCGCCAGCGCGCTGATCTCCCCAGGCGGCTATACAAAAGATGCCGAGCTGCTCGCCGCCATCGCAAAGCGCCATCAACTGCCGGTACTGCTCGCCAACCACGTTTCCGCCACGGGTGGCTGGCAAACCTGTGGCAATAGCGGTGGCTGGAACGCAGCAGGGGAGCTAACCGTGACAGCTAACGGCACGCAGCCCAGCTTAGTGCTGTGCCGCATTCACCACAGAGACATAAGTGATAGCGTGGAAGTGATGACTAACTTACATAGCTAAGTATCAGTTACCGACTAAAAACCAATTCAGCAAGGTAGGCTTAACCTAAATTAACTGCTAGTCTCGAAGCATTAGAGCGAACAACGCCGTAGGGACAACACGATGCAGAATGCCCGCATAATGCTTCACCCCAGCAAGCAGCGCATGCAAGTGCAGGTTGATGGCATTCTGTTAGCCGACGCCACCAATACGCTTGAACTCCGCGAACACGGCTACCCGCCGCGCCACTACTTCCCACGTGAAGATGTGCGAATGGACTTACTTAGCACTTCGGAAACGACCACTTATTGCCCGTTTAAAGGGCATGCAGTGTATTTTTCGCTGGGTGAGCGGCGGGATATTGCTTGGAGTTATGAGGAGCCGATTGAGGGGATGGAGGCTATTGCGGGTAGGGTGGCGTTTTATGAGGAAGTTAGCGAATGACGCTTTTCGACGCTGAGCGGACATTTCGAGGAAATGTAGCAGGCACGTGAGTTCTGGATATGTGGCCTAGTTATAATTAAGAAGGTCATAGCCTTGGTAGAATCTGGCAGGCTGCATTTTTCGGAACAAAGTGCCAGCATGTTCACTCATTCTTAAAGCGCGCCGTCTAATACACTGTTATTTTTTCATGAGGGTTGTGTGACACATCAAATATTTGAGTCTTTTTTAAGCGACCTGGGAACTCATAGAAATGACTCTGAAAAGACGGAAGTCGAGCAATATCACGTCGATTGCTGGGCTACGTGCAAGGCAATAAAAACGGCATTGAAGAAGTTAGAAGTTGCAGAGGAATGCATAAAGCAATCTTATCGTTTTAGTCCAAACGAGCATGAAATAGCAGAGTATATAGAGTTTCACATTGAGAACTATTTGATTAGAAGTCGTTCAGTCTATGATCGCGCATTGATTTTTACGAACTATCTATGTGATGTTCAAATGGCTAAAGAGTCTGTTAGTCACGTAGCGATCACTACCAATCGAAAAGTTGAGAAGCTCGGCATTAATAACGCATTGAAGAAAATCAATAAAGCCTGTGCAGTATATCGGATCGAAAGGAATGGAGTAGTCCATCATGATAAATATTCCGATCAGCAGTTAGAGTGGGTGGACACAGCGCGGAAGGCCAAATTAATATTGAACGGCGAAATTGAAAGTATCGGGCTATCTGACGAAGTAATAGAACAAAACACAGCTATTATAATAGTTAAGCACCTCGATATTTTTTCTGAAAACACAAGAAAAATTTTCGAATCCGTCAACAGTTTTTTAGACTTGGCGCTTCCTGTATATGAAGCGCATGCCAGGAAAGCATAACAAACGGCTGCACCGGACAAATTTCCGCTGTCACCTTTTGTGCAAAGGGCCGCACAAAAGCCGCCACAAAAATTTGCTCGGTGAGCCGGGCGTTAGATGCAAGGAGGGTTTGAACCGTGAAACGAGATATGGAGTTAGTCATTAAAATCCTCGACATACTCGCTGAAAGAGAAGATATCTCAGTTATCCAGCGAATGGAGGTAGATGGCTATGATGACCGCGTCGTGGCTTATCATTTGCGTCGAATGTACGAAGCCGGGTTGCTAGATGCTGAAGCCGTTGTATCATCCACAACAGAGTCACGATTGATTAATGTCCTTCCTTTCGGTTTGTCATGGGCTGGGCATGAGTTTCACGATTCAATGAAAAGCAAAACTGTAGCTTCTCAGGTTAAAGAAAGGTTGGGTGGCGCTATTGCCGATGTGCCGTTTTCGCTGATTAAAGAGCTAGCGTTATCGTTAGGCCGCTCTCAGCTAGGTTTGTGAATATGGCATCTAACAAGTTGCAGCAATCGCCTGGCAAAAAGCCGCCGGGTTGGGACGCTTTACCCGCCGCTTCGCTCCGGATAAACCGCCCTTGTGCAAGGCGTTAGAGCTAAAGGATGAATATGGACGCTAACTTGCTCATTGAAAAACTCGTAGAAATTAAAAAGAAAAGAGAGTCTTTGGAAAATGCGAGAGCTACAGGGCCTTGCAATTGTGAAATGCACAAAGAAATAAAAACAAGAGAATTTGGTGGTGGTACTCATTATGTTTACCAGTGTAACAAATGTGGTGAACAGCGCGGAGGATCACTAAAAAAAATTGATGCTATTAAAATGCTTAATGGTAAAAAGCCTAAAGTATTTGATTCTAATATTGAAGAAGAACGTTCTATCAAAAATAGAATTGCCTACGAAGAGATTTCTTCTTTATGGGATGAAGAACTAAGAATCACTAACGCTATTAATGGCTTTCCAGATTGTCAATCAACTTTTTTAGCTGAACAAAAAAAGTTTGGAGAGTTGAATGATAAATTGGCTCAACTTATAGAAAATATTAAAGACGAGTTTGGTTCAGTAATGGCGATTCGAGCTTTGATTAATCAAACAGTTCTTTTAAAAAAAGAAAAATACAATGAGTTACGTGAAGCAACAGAAAGGTTTACAAGCGAACCTGAGTTAAAAAATTGGTTCAATGAAAAGTTAGCTACAGACTTTTATGTTTACCCAGAAGTTAATGGTGTTCATTTATCTGAAAATGTAAATGTTAGAATTGACTACGTCTTATTTCCTAAAGATCACTTAATAGAAGAGGGTTTTGAACCATCTTATTTTGGTGTTGAAGTAAAATACTTTAATCAAGAAAATGGCTTTACTCATAAAACAAGTCGTGGACTATGGCAAGCGATAAGTTACAACGACTCTAGATTTCATCTGGATAACAAAGAGATAAAATTAAAGTATAGTTTAATCTTTTCAAATTTATCATTCTCGAAAGAATGCATGTTAATTAAAAATTACGGCCATGAAATGGAGAATGATCAACTTGAATGGCGCGGTATGATCCATGTAGCCAACCACGCTAGAGTTGGCGAATTAGAAATAAAAGGTAATAAGGAGGTATATAAAGGCTGGTCAATAAAATTTGCAGGTGGCACTTATTTTGGCTCAACTGTGTACAACAACGAATCTAAATATAAAAAATCAAATGAGGACGTTATTAATAAAGTGAGGGTCGGTAATTTTTAGCTCTAACAAATTGCTCAAGCAGTACTCGTAACAGTTGGCTCGGTTCCGCTTCGCTTCACATTTTAGCCAACAATTACTCGCCTCTTAGCAAGGCGTTAATCAGAATTACCTTAAAGATTGATTTTGGCCCTGGATTCATAGAATAACCGCAGCACTTTGGATCACACAGTAGAGGAAGGAGGGCCAGCGCCGGTACCCTCTCGAC